>JBKCJY010000171.1:0-10893 GCA_046301455.1 Chitinophagaceae bacterium
TTCCTTGCACGTTTTGAAACCACCAAAGGAAATTTTGATATTGAAATCAAAAGAGAATTATCACCTGCGGGTGCAGACCGTTTATATCAATTAGTAAAACATGGTTTTTTTGACAGTGTGGTTTTTTACAGGGTAGTTCCAAAGTTTGTGGCGCAGTTTGGTACAAGTGATACTGTGCTTGAAAACGCATGGAGCAAATACAAGTTACCCGATGAAGAAGTGAAAGCAAGCAATGTTCGTGGCACCATCAGTTATGCCAGAGGTGGTAAAGAAACAAGAGGTACGGTTTTGTTTATCAATCTCGTTAATAACCCCAGATTGGACACGATTAACTACAACGGAGTAAAAGGATTTCCGGTGCTTGGCAAAGTAGTGGAGGGAATGAACACGGTTGATTCTTTGTACGATGGTTATGGCGGTACTACCATGAATCAGTTGGATGAGATGTACAGAAGCAAAGAAGCGTTCTTTAAAAAATTTCCAAAATTAGATGTGGTGAAGAAAGCGTATCTGTTGAGAAGAAATAAAAAATAAATTATGCCTTTACTGGCACACTATGTATCGCAGCTGCCATCTCTTTAATCAATGAAGCGTCTTTTTCAATAGCGTTACCAATTACAATTACATCAGCGCCTGCTTTGCAGTTGAGATACGCTTTTTCAGGGTCGGTTATACCTCCGCCTACAATTAATGGAACTGTAATTTGTTGTGCTACGCTGTGAATCATTGTTTCAGTAATAGGGCGCTTGGCACCACTGCCTGCATCCATATAAATTACTTTCATGCCCAGCATTTCACCTGCTATAGCCGTGCACATTGCAATTTCATTTTTATCTGAAGGAAGGGGGGACGCATTGCTGATATATGAAACCGTAGTAGGTGTACCGCCATCAACCACCATATAACCGGTTGAAATAATTTCCAAACCGCTTTGTTTTACAAATGGCGCTGAGATTACATGCTGGCCAATAAGCAACTCTGCATTTCTTCCACTGATGAGTGAGAGATACAACAAGGCGTCGGCATACTTGCTTATTTGTGATGGGCTGCCGGGAAACAAAATCACAGGAATATCACAGGAGGCTTTGATTTGCTTCACCACTTCATCTAACTGATTGGAGATAACCAAACTTCCGCCCACCAAAAAATAATCTACGTTTGCTTCTGTACTCAGCTTTACCAATTGTGCAATTGCCTGGGCATCTACCTTATCGGGGTCAATAAGAACGGCAAAAGATTTTTGACCTTTCTGCTTGAGGGTTTGGAGCGTATGGTAGATCCTGTTATTCATCATCGGTTGAGATACCTGCAAAAATGCAAAAAAAGGGCTATGTAACCAATCTTTATTTCTGCCGGCTTCTAAAAGCATCCCATCAGCCAAAACAAAGAATTATTTGTGGTTGAAACACCACATTTCAATCCTTTTCTTTTTTGTTCGAATGTTCAAATCCGTTAGTTCATTTTTCGACTATGCACCCGCTCAAACCCAATACTGGCAAGGGCGGAGGCGAATTCACCTTTCAACCAAATATTTTTAGTTTTTTTGGGGGTAACTGCCAAAAAAAAATAAGCGTAAACTTAAAAATCCAATACTGGCAAGGGTTTCCGCTATTTTCCACACCTTGTTGATATTTAGCGTTTTGGACATATCTCAGCAAAAAATATTTTCGTTGTCTTCGTTTGTTAACGATTTAGTAACCTTACTAACCAAAACGTATTACCATTATGGCAGGCAAAACAAAAAATCAGCAGCGGCTGCAGTTCCAACGTCGCTTTACGAAAGAAGGGGTGTCGCCCTTCGATCAGTTTGAGTACGACTACCGTACATCCATTATCCGCAATCCATCAGGAGAGGTTGTGTTTGAAATGAATAATGTAGAAGTGCCCAAGCATTGGAGCCAGATTGCAACGGATATCCTTGCACAAAAATATTTTCGTAAAGCCGGTGTGCCACAAGCGGATGGTTCATTGGGAAGAGAAACTTCTTCAAAACAGGTAGCACATCGTATGGCTAATTGCTGGCGAGTGTGGGGCGAGCGCAACAACTATTTCAACAGCGAAGCGGATGCCCAGGTATTTTACGAAGAGTTAGTTTATAGCATCTTAAATCAAATGTGTGTGCCTAATTCACCACAATGGTTTAATACAGGGTTACATGAAAGTTATGGTATTAAGGGTAAGCCACAAGGCCATTACTATGTTGATGCTGCTGATGGTGTTTTAAAGAAATCAACTTCTGCTTACGAACGTCCTCAGCCTCACGCCTGCTTTATATTAAGTGTAAGCGATGATTTAGTAAACGATGGCGGTATCATGGATCTCTGGGTTCGTGAAGCACGTATTTTTAAATACGGTTCTGGTGTAGGTACTAACTTCTCTACTATTCGTGGCGAAAACGAAAAGTTGAGCGGCGGTGGTTCTTCAAGTGGATTGATGAGCTTCCTCAAAATTGGTGACCGTGCTGCCGGTGCCATTAAAAGCGGGGGTACTACACGCCGTGCTGCTAAAATGGTGTGCCTGGATTTAGATCATCCTGAAATCATGGAATTCATCAACTGGAAAGTTGAAGAAGAAAAGAAAGTAGGTGCGTTGATTAATGCTGGTTATGCATCAGATTATGAAGGCGAAGCTTACCGCACTGTGAGCGGACAAAACAGTAACAACTCTGTTCGCATCCCCAATGAGTTTTTTGAAAAACTAGAGAAAGGTGAAGATTGGGAATTGAAAGCACGTACCGATGGCCGCACAATGAAAAAGATTCCTTCTCATGAAGTATGGAATCAAATTGCATATGCTGCATGGCGTTGTGCTGATCCTGGTACTCAATACGATACAACAATTAACGAATGGCATACTTCACCCAAGGGCGGACGCATCAATGCATCTAACCCATGCAGTGAATATATGTTCCTTGATAATACTGCCTGTAACCTTGCAAGTGTAAACCTTCGTCGCCTGTTTGATGAAGCAACACAAACGTTCGATGTAGAAGGTTTTGAGTATGTATGCCGCTTATGGACAGTAGTGCTTGAAATCTCTGTATTGATGGCACAGTTTCCATCAAAAGAAGTAGCACAACTTTCTTACGATTACAGAACATTAGGGTTGGGTTATGCAAACCTTGGTTCTATGTTGATGGTAATGGGTATTCCTTATGATAGTGAAGAAGGCCGTGGTATTGCCGGTGCTATCACCGCTATCATGACGGGCATCTCTTACAAAACATCAGCAGAGATGGCTTCTTTCCTTGGTGCTTTCCCACGCTATGAAGAAAATGCAGAAGATATGTTGCGTGTTATGCGTAACCATCGTGCTGCCGCTTATGATGCTGAAGATGCATTCGTAGGATTAAGCATTAAACCATTGGGCATTAAAGCTCAGTATTGTCCTGATTACATGCTCACCAGTGCATGCAAAAGCTGGGATGATGCTGTTTCATTGGGAGAAAAATATGGATACCGCAATGCACAAACAACGGTAATTGCTCCTACAGGAACAATTGGTTTGGTAATGGATTGTGATACTACCGGTGTTGAACCAGATTTTGCATTGGTGAAGTTTAAGAAACTGAGTGGTGGTGGTTATTTCAAAATCATTAACCAGTCAGTACCTGCTGCTCTTGCAAAACTTGGTTATAATGAAAGAGAAATTGATGCGATTATCAAATACGCAGTGGGTGCTGCCTCATTAAACGGTGCGCCACACATCAATCCGCAAACACTCAGCGAAAAAGGATTTATTGCAGAAGAAATTAAAAAGCTGGATGCGGCGATGGCTGCTGCATTTGAAATCGGATTTGTATTCAATAAATATTCATTGGGTGAAGAGTGTTTGCAACGTCTTGGCTTTACACCAGAGCAGTACAATGATTTTGAATGGAGCCTTTTAGAAGCATTAGGATTTACTGATAAGCAAATTGAAGAAGCCAATGATTATATCTGCGGTACAATGACGGTGGAAGGTGCTCCTTTTCTCAAAGCAGAACATTACCCGGTATTTGATTGTGCTAATAAGTGTGGTAAAAAAGGCGAACGCTATATTCACCACATGGGCCATATTAAAATGATGGCGGCTGCACAACCATTCTTAAGCGGTGCTATTTCAAAAACTATCAACCTGCCCAATGAAGCTAGTGTGGAAGAAATTGCTGAAGCATATTATGAAAGCTGGAAACTGGGATTGAAAGCATGTGCACTGTACCGTGATGGTTCTAAACTTTCTCAACCGCTCAGCACAAAGGGTGATAAGAAGAAAAAAGATAATGCAGATGCAAGTGCAGCAGAACAAGAAACAGTTGTAACTGAAAGTACAATGATTGATATGGGCAAGCTCACATTAGAAGAGCTGCTTGAAGAGTTGAACAGCCGTGTACAATCATCACCTGATACTAAATTGAAGCGCCAGCTTGCACGTATCGTTGAACGCAGAACATTACCTGCCAAGCGCCGTGGCTTTACACAAAAAGCGAAGATTAACGGACAAACACTTTTCCTCCGCACAGGTGAGTATGCTGATGGAACTGTTGGTGAAATCTTTGTAGATCTGGCAAAAGAAGGAAGTACGCTCCGTAGCTTGATGAACAGTTTTGCCATTGCTATTTCTGTTGGTTTGCAATATGGTGTTCCATTGGAAGAGTATGTTGAGAAATTTGTGTTCACCAAATTTGAACCAAGCGGAATGGTAGATCATCCGAATATTAAAACAACTACTTCAATTGTTGATTTTGTATTCCGTTGTTTGGCGTATGAATACCTTGGCAGAACAGATCTGGTTCATGTTCTGGATAAACCAGATGTAATGAATACAGGAACAGATGACTGGGATGATGTACCTACAGGGTTAGAATACGAAAAAAAAACACCGGAGTTAAGTGATGTAAGAGTTGTAGGAGTTGTGCCCACTACACCACAGGTTCAAAAAACGCAGCGTGCAAAAGTTGAAGCAAGTATGGATGCATCAAACTATGCCAAGAAGAGCATGCAAAGTGATGCGCCTGCCTGTACTACTTGCGGACACATTATGATGCGTAGCGGAGCCTGCTATAAATGCGATAACTGCGGTACTCAGGGAGGATGCAGTTAATCCGCACTTCAGTTAATTATTCTTTGGTTCTTATATTTGAGCCCTCTGTTTTTTCAGAGGGCTCTTTTTTTAAGCATAAGTCTGTGCTACAAGTAAAAAAAAATCCTGCTAAAAGCAGGATTTTATAATTATTCAAAATTGTATTAAGCTTTATACTGAGGAATCAAACTATTTGCAAGATCTGTCATCTTCTTAATTCCATCTTCAGGCAATGCACCTTTCTTAAACTCAGCCAATACTTCAGGAAGTTTGTTTTCCATTTCCAACAAGAAATGCTCTTCAAACTCTTTTATCTTTTTAATAGGCACCTGGTTTAATAAACCATTTGTACCGAGGTAGATAATCGCTACCTGCTTTTCTACAGAGTAAGGAGAGTATTGTGCCTGCTTCAGAATTTCCACGTTACGGCCACCTTTATCAATTACTGCTTTTGTAGCAGCATCCATATCACCACCAAACTTAGAGAAGGCTTCCAGCTCACGGTAAAGTGCCTGATCAAGTTTTAATGTACCTGCAACTTTCTTCATGGATTTAATCTGAGCGTTACCACCCACACGGCTTACAGAGATACCTACGTTAATTGCAGGACGTATACCGGCATTGAACAAGTTACCTTCAAGGAAGATCTGACCGTCAGTAATAGAAATTACGTTGGTAGGAATGTATGCAGATACGTCACCCGCCTGTGTTTCAATGATAGGCAATGCTGTTAATGAACCGCCACCTTTCACCAAATGCTTAATGGTATCAGGCACATCATTCATGTTTTTAGCTACACTGTCATCACCAATTACTTTCGCAGCTCTTTCAAGCAAACGGCTATGCAAATAGAATACATCACCAGGATATGCTTCACGACCAGGAGGACGCTTTAACAGCAATGATACTTCACGGTAAGCTACAGCTTGCTTTGATAAATCATCATAAATAATCAAAGCAGGACGACCGGTATCACGGAAGAATTCACCAATGGCAGCACCGGCGTATGGAGCGTAGAACTGCTGGGGAGCAGGGTCACTTGCAGAAGCGGCAACAATGGTTGTATATTTCATGGCACCATTATCTTCCAATGTTTTCATAACACCGGCGATAGTAGATGCTTTTTGACCAATAGCTACATAGATACAGTAAACAGGTTTGCCTGCATCATAAAACTCTTTCTGATTAATGATGGTATCAACAGCAATGGCAGTTTTACCAGTTTGGCGGTCACCAATAATCAACTCACGCTGACCACGGCCAATCGGAATCATCGCATCAATGGCTTTAATACCTGTTTGCAATGGTTCTTTTACCGGCTCACGAAAAATTACACCAGGTGCTTTACGCTCCAATGGCATTTCGTACAACTCACCGGTGATGGGGCCTTTACCATCAATTGGTTCACCCAACACGTTAATTACACGGCCACTCATGCCTTCACCTACTTTAATAGAGGCAATCTGTCCTGTGCGGCGCACGGTAGAACCTTCTTTAATGTTTTTGCCTTCACCCATCAATACCACACCCACATTGTCTTCTTCAAGGTTCAATGCAATTGCACGAACGCCTGATTCAAACTCCACGAGTTCACCATAACGCACATTATTCAAACCATACACACGGGCAATACCATCACCCACCTGTAATACGGTTCCTACTTCTTCCAAATCAGCACCAACGTTAAAGTTGCTTAACTGCTGGCGAAGTATCGCTGAAATCTCATCTGGTTTAATATCTGCCATGACCTTTTATTTAAAAAGTTTAATTAACGAATGTTCTGAACGTATATATTTTTCTGAAACTGCTTTTGTATATCTCTCAAATCACGGGCAATACTTGCATCAATCAAATTGCCTTTGTACTCCAGTTGAAATCCACCAATAATACTTTCCTTTACTTCTGTTTCCAACTCCACATTTTGCAAACCGGCATCCGATTTTAATTTCGAAATGATATTTGCTTTTAATTCTTCACTGGCTGTTCCGGCCGTAGTAAGTTTTACTCGGTGAATGTTTTTGATTTCGTTGTACTGTTCAATTACAGCAAAAGCAATTTCAGGCAGGGTACTTTCACGGCCTTTCTTCATTAACAGATGAATAAAAGCACTGGATAGCTTCCCAACATTTTTGCTGATGACTTCATTTACAATCCGTTCTTTGGTATCGCCGTTAATTACAGGACTGCGGAGCACATTGGTAAACTGTTTGCTCTGTTTGCACACATCCTGTAAATACTTCATATCAGCATACACAGCTTCCAGTTGATTTTGTTCTTGTGCCAAAACAACTAAAGACTTTGCGTATCTGCCTGCAAGACGGGGATTTTGCATATCAATTCAGTTTCAAGTTGCAGGTTTCAAGTTACAGGTAAGTCCTACCTCATACTTCCTACCTCATACTTCTTCTTAATTCAATTTAATTTCGTTCGCCAATGTATTAATGTAAGCTTCCTGCTCACTCTTATTAGCCAGCTCACGACGCAATACTTTTTCACTCACTTCAATTACCAGATTGCCTACCTGATTTTTTACATCTGTCAACGCAGCCATCTTTTGCTGATTAATTGCTGCAGTAGCTTCCACCATAATTTTGTTGGCTTCAGTTTTAGCCTGCTCTTTGGCTTCATTTACAATCTTATCTCTTGTTTCTCTTGCTTCCTTTAAAAGTTGTGCTCTTTCTTCACGTGCTTTTGCAAGCAGGGCTTCGTTTTCGTTTTTCAACTGAGCCATTTCTGCTTTTACCTTTTCCGCAGTTCCCAATGCCTGTGCAATTCCTTGCTCTCTTTCATGCAATCCCTTAATGATGGCAGGCCATGCATATTTTTTCAAAATGAAAAACACTACCAAAAAAGCCAGTAAGGTCCAGAATAAGAGACCAAACGCAGGAGTAAGTAAACCCATAGTCTGTTTATTTTAAGTCGATCAAATCAGTTAAAATACTGCATCCGCCGCCCTGTGCATTGGATGCAGTAAAATGTTTAAGCGGCAATGATTAAAGTACCATTGCAAGGAAGCCCACGATAATAGCAAACAGGGCAGCACCTTCTACGAGGGCCGCAGTCAAAATCATGTTTGCACGGATATCGTTAGAAGCTTCTGGCTGGCGGGCAATTGATTCCAATGCACCTTTACCAATCTGTCCGATACCGATACCGGCACCTACAGCTGCTAAACCTGCACCTACTGCACCACCTGCATTTGCTACTTCCGCTAATAAAGTAAAATCCATGTTTGTGATTTTATGTTGTGAAAAATAAAAAACTCTTAATGATGTGCTGCTTCTTCTTCATGACCGTGGTCACCTTCCATTGCCTGGCTAATGAATACTGCCGTAAGCATGGTAAAGATGAATGCCTGAAGAAATGCAACTAATATTTCAATGAAATAAATAAAAATGGTGAAGGGGATAGAGATAACGGTAGAACCGATACCGAAGCCTTGCCCTAATTTTTCGGTGAAAACAAAAATCAACGAAATCAAACAAATGATGATGATATGACCTGCCACCATGTTGGCGAATAGACGTATAATCAATGCGCCTGGCTTAATTAAAACAGCACTCAGCAATTCTACAGGTACAAGGATGAACTTTACACCCAAAGGAACTCCCGGAGGATTGAAGATATGACCCCAATAATGCCCGTTTGAACTGAACAGGATTACAATAAATGCGATCAGACCAAGGATAACAGTAAATGCGATATTACCCGTTACATTGGCCGAGCCGGGAATCAATCCAAAAATGTTATTGATAAGAATAAAGAAGAATACCGTTAATAGGAAAGGCAGATACTTGGGCGCTTTTGCACCAAGATTGGGAACTGCCACTTCATCACGCACAAAGGTGATGATAGGTTCAAAAAAGTTTTGCTTGCCTTTGGGGGCAGAAGTCACACCAAGCCCTTTGCTGTAAGATTTTGCAATGCTGATGAGTATCCAAACAAGGATAATGAGTGCCAGCAACATTTGTACAGTGTTGCGGGTGAGGGAGAAATCATAAACTTTTTCAGCGGGGTCAACAGCTACAATTTTTTCGCCGATTTCTTCTTTCACCAATTTATAACCATTGTATTCAGCATGGCCATGTTCAAACTTTGAAGACATGAACACTGAAAGACCTTTCTGCTGCGAGTAAAGAATAACGGGGAGGGGAAAACCAACGGGATGTCCGTTCCAGTCAAAGAAATGGAAGTCATGTCCGTCCATGATATGGCCAAAAATCACTTCTTTGGCATCAAATCCTTCTTTTTTGGGAGCATGCTCGCCCTCATGAGTGGCAGGTTCATGACCTTCCTGCTCATGTTGAGCTGAAACAGAAACCGAAAAAAATAATAAAACTGAGCTGAAAGCCGCTACCAGTAAGGATTTGAAACTCAAGAAACGCATACCCATTCCGAAATTTGGCGCAAAGATAAGGGTGCACGCCTTAAAAAAAGGGGCGGAAACGGGGAAAGTTGAAAAAAGTTATTCAGGGGAAATTCCTAGGGATTTACCTGCTACTGACCGGTCTAAGCCATCACTTTTGCAAACTGCATATTGTACAACTTGGCATAATGCCCGTTATGCTGCAGTAACTCCTCATGCGTACCTGCTTCTTTTATTTCGCCTTTATCCAGCACAATGATTTTATCTGCTTTGCGGATGGTGGATAGACGATGTGCAATAACAATAGAAGTTCTTCCTTTAATTAACGTATCAATGGCATGTTGAATGAGTTGCTCAGATTCTGTATCAATAGATGAAGTGGCTTCATCCAAAATTAAAATGCGAGGGTCATACAACAATGCACGCATAAAACTCAGCAGTTGCCGTTGACCCTGGCTAATGGTGGCGCCACGTTCCATTACATTGTAATCATAACTACCCGGCAATTGCATAATAAAATCGTGCATGCCGATGAGCCTGGCAGCATCCATCACTTTTTCTTTGGGAATATCAGGATTGAGCAGTGTTACATTATCAGTAATGCTTCCTGCAAATAAAAACACATCCTGCAGTACTACACCAATCTTGCTACGTAACCTATCCGGTTCAAAAGATGAAACATCAATACCATCAATTAAAATACTTCCCTTTTGTATTTCATACAAACGGTTGAGCAAACTGATGATGGAGGTTTTGCCACTACCTGTATGCCCTACTAATGCAACCGTTTCACCGGGGTTGATGGTAAACGAAACATTCTTCAATACCCAGTTTTCATCATTATAAGCAAACCAAACATTGCTGAATTCAATTTTACCGTTTTCAACAACAGCAGTTTTTTCATAACCATTTGCAGGAGGTTGTAATGAATCATTATTATCTAAAACACCAAATACTCTTTCACTGGCCACCATGCCCATCTGCAATACATTGAACTTATCTGCAATAACACGTAATGGACGGAACAACATATTTAATAATAAGATGAAAGCCATAACTTCGCCAGCTATTTTTTTTCCTTCCTCACTGGATGAACCAATAGCCTGCCCTGCACTAAACCAAACTAATAACCCCAATGAAACAGCCAGAATAATTTCCACAACAGGAAAGAAAACGGAATAAGCAAAGATGGCTTTGATGTTGGCGTTACGATGTTCTTTATTAATCTTCTGAAATTTATTAAACTCTTTATCTTCTACGGCAAATGCCTGTACCACCTGCATGCCTTGTATATGCTCCTGCACAAAAGCATTCAATGCAGCAACGGCATTACGCACACTGTGAAAACTTTTGTTTACACTTTCTTTAAAATAATAAGTTGCAATAATTAAGATAGGGAAGGGGATAAGACAAATTAAAGTTAATTGCCAGTTCATTACAAACATGGTAAACAGTACGGCAATGAT
>JBKCJY010000172.1:0-4953 GCA_046301455.1 Chitinophagaceae bacterium
CCACCAATGATACGAATTGCTTTCATTTGCTTCAACACTTCTCCATCAAAGCCAATACCCACTCCATTTACAAATAAGAACTCATTGCATTGTGCTGCATCAACAGGCTGCGGTTCGGTAGACAATACGATTTCCATTTGCTGTTGAAGATTGGCCTCCCCATATAATTTCCAGGCAAAATCATTACCTGTACCGCCTTTATAAATAGCCAATGGTAATTTTATGTTTGGATAATGATTGATGAAATAATTCAACGTACCATCACCGCCAATAATCCAAACATCAGTAAATCCATCAAATGTAACTGGCCATTCATTTGTAAAAGATTTAAAGCTGATAGAGCGCTGCTGCAACAGCTCTTGCAACTGCTGCATAATGCGTAATGATTTTCCTTTACCGGCTTTTGGGTTTACAACGATAGCAATGTTCATGCAAGTATCTTTTTATTACCACACTTAGAAAAAGAGAAAAAGAGTAACACGAAATTCTTCTTCTTTGTGTTACTCCTTTACTCTATGCTTCTGTGTTAAAGCTATTGAATTACTGCTGGAAAATTAGCATTCTTAAACTTTTGATTGTACTCATCAATGGATTTTTTCAAATCACCTTCCATTTGTGTTTTGTATTTATTCCACTCTGTTTCCAAATCAGCGAGACGAGTTTTTAATCCGTTAGTAATTCGTGGGTCATGTACATCCGCCAGACTTTTTAAATTGAAAAATTCAGCATTGAGTTTGCTTGGCCAGTTGATGACGTCCTGAAAATTACGCTGACGTGTTTCAATCAAATTACTCTCCCATTCTGTGAGTTTTTTAATGAGTGCTTTACCGGCATCTACCAATTCTTTGTTCTCCGGTTTATCACCCAGCACCTCATTATAGTTTTCAATTTGCTTTTTCACTTTACGCATCTGCACAATGGATTTGTGAATAGTGCTGATATCCTCACCTATGCGTTTTAAAAAACTTTGTTGTTCATTCCAATCGGCTGCTGTTACTTTCAAATTAGGATCAGGCACCACAGTAAAAGAGGTTTCAGTCACTTCACCTTTATAACTTAACACAGCTTTGTAAGTGCCTGGTGCAACTTTGTGTCCACGAAAATCACCCATTGTATAAGCACCTGTAATATCTGGAGTAATTTGTTCACCTCTAAAATCCCACGCAAAACGATTCATACCCTCTTCAGCAGTTAATACAGTTGCAGGCGGTGGGCCACCCGGATAAGGTTTGAATGCTTCATTCTTTTTGTTGGTATAACTTCTCACTACAGTTCCATTGGCATCTTTAATTTCTAATTTCACTGTTTCAGTGCCAGGGCTTGAAGGCAGGTAATAATCCAGCATCACTCCTTCTACTGGGTTTCTTCCAAATGAATTGCCCGGATCCAAACCTGGAATATTCGGCGCACCACTGTAACGCACTGTTGTTTTTGGTGCAACAATCATTAATTTTTTATTGGCAAGAATAGTTGCTGCATTTTGCAAAGCACTTACATCATCCAGAATCCAGAATGCACGGCCAGCTGTTGCAACAACCAAATCATTATCCTTAATGGCTATATCAGTAACAGGCACCACAGGTAAATTCAATTGCAATTTATTCCACTGCTCACCGCCGTTGTAAGAAATATAAAAAGCTCTTTCGCTTCCTGCATAGAGCAAGCCTTTTACTTTATGGTCTTCACGAATCACTTTGATGAAATCATCCGCATCAACACCTGTACTGATGCGTGTCCATGTTTTACCATAATCTGTTGTCTTAAATGTATAAGATGCATAATCATTCAACTTGTATCGTGTAGCACTGATGTAAGCAGTTGCTTTATCATGTGGTGAAAGTTCAATGGAATGAATGTTACTTTCAGCTAATGTGGCAGGAGTAACATTGCTCCAGCTTTGTCCGCCATTTGTAGTTACATGCACCAAGCCGCAATCACTGCCCGTCCATATTACACCTTTCTCCAATGAAGATTCTATCACATAATAAATTGTATTATAATTTTCACCGCCTGCACCTTCATTGGTAAGCGGCCCACCACCTTCGCCCTGTTTGGTTTTATCATTCCTTGTAAGATCAGGACTGATGACCTCCCAATTCAAACCACCATTAGTAGTTTTGAATAATACATTGCCTGCATGATAAATTGTTTTTGCATCATGTGGTGATGCAACAATGGGTGCATTCCAGTTGAAGCGATACTTCATATTCTTTGGCTCAACAGCCAAATTTAAACTAGGATACGCCTGTATATCTTTTGACTCACTGGTTTTTGCATTCAATACTTCAATATAACCTTGATAACATCCACCATAAAAATCCTGCGGATCATTGGGATCAAACGCAATCCATGCGCTTTCACAACCGGGACCTGACATCCAATCTTTTTCAGTAATACCAAAGCCATTGGTACGACTCATGATCATAACACTTGTATTATCCTGCTGACCACCATATACCCAATACGGAAAGCGATTGTCAACATTCACACGATAAAATTGTGCCGTTGGCTGATTCATCAATGTGCTCCAGCTTCTACAATTGTTATAAGAAATTTCACCACCTCCATCATCGGCCAATGCTACATTTTCACTGTTGTTGGGATTGATGTAGAGATCATGCGTATCACCATGACCTACTCTTACATTGGCAAATGTTCTACCGCCATCAATAGATTTCATCATGGGTGCATTAAGCACATACACAATATTTTCATTTTTAGGATCAGCAAACACTTCCATATAATACCAACTGCGTGATGTAATATCCTGGTTATTGCTTAAAAGATTCCATTTCTTACCACCATCATCACTACGGTACAAACCTGCTTTTGATTTTTCTGCTTCTACTATTGCATAAACACGGTTGCTGTTGGCTCTTGAAACACTGATGCCAATTTTTCCCATTTGATCAGGCAACCCTTCAATCGCCAGATTCCAGTTTTCACCACCATCTGTTGATTTATAAATTAAACAGGTGTTGCCACCGCTTACAACTTTCCATGGTAATCGTTGATGCTGCCATGTAGCTGCATACAATATCCGTGGATTGTTCATATCCATACTCAAACTGCTCACGCCTGTATTTTCATTTACAAACAATACTTTGCGCCAGGTAGCACCACCATCAGTTGATTTATAAATACCACGATCTGCATTAGGACCATGCACCGTGCCTTGCGCTGCAACATATACAACGTCTGGATTTGTAGGATGAATAATAACATCACTGATATGACGTGTATTGGTAAGACCAATGTTCTTCCATGTCTTTCCTGCATCCGTTGATTTGTACACACCATCTCCATAACTCGTCATCACACCACGTACCGCATGTTCACCTGTGCCAACGTAAATGACGTTAGGATCACTTTCACTCACAGCTATATCACCAATTGAACCTACTTTTAAAAAACCATCACTGATGTTTGTCCACTGCATACCGCCATCTTCAGTTTTCCAAACACCGCCACCTGTGTAACCCACATAGTACAATTTATCATTACCCTTTACACCACTGATGGCATTGGCCCTGCCGCCACGGAAGGGGCCAATGTTGCGCCACTTGAGGCTTTTAAATACTTTATCATAATTTACGGATGGAGTTGTAACAGTTGCTGAGCTTTTTTGCTTTTGTGCAATCAGATCATTGTTGATAAAGCAAAAAGAAATTAAACAAATTAAAATCTTATTCATATAACAGTTCGTTTTGAAGAAAATGAAGTGATTAAATGTAAGGCGAAAAAAAGAAGCAAACAAATCAACCCTTAACAGTTGAATTTTTCCTAAATAAATACTGCGCAAGCAGAAAACAACAGAGCAAAATAAAAATGCTGATATAACCCAACCAATTATAATGAATAAGTTTTCCATTGACATCATTGATTACTACCATTCCTGAAAGAAAAGAAGCAGCTGCTGTACCCAATTGCTGCGTGCTACTATTAAAACTCATAAAACTGCCACGGTGTGCAGGTGTTACCACATTGCTGATCATGGCCTGAGCTGCTACGGCTCTGCCTGTTGAAAAAACAAACCACACACCGAACAAGAGTAATACCCATACAAACGCAATATGCGGCAGGTTGGTAATTATCCAGATTAATGCAAACGAAGAAAGCAAACAACTTGAAAACACAATGAGTTTTCCATACTTGTCGCTCAGCTTTCCCAAAATATTAGCTGCAACAAAAGATGCAATACCACCCACCAGATAAATCATCGGTGTTTGTGTTTTGCTGTATCCGTTATTAAACTCCATAAATGGATTGATAAAAGGAATGATCATGAAGTGTCCCATCATCATTAATGCAGAAAACAATAATGCCAAACGTTGTTGCGGATTATTAACAACAGAAAGCAATACTTGTATTTTCGGTTCTTCCTTTTGCTGGATATGTGCCGTTATGGAAGGAATAACTCGAATCACAAAAAAGAATACACCAACTCCTAAAGCACCTACCAATAAAAATGGTGCATGCCAGCTAAATAAATTTGAAAGATATAATGAGAACGGCACGCCTAATGTAGATGAAACAGCAAAGGCACTCATAATAGCACCCATTGCAGCACCTCTGCGTTCGTAAGGGATTAAATCTGCAACTATGGATAATACCTGTGCTCCTATTAAACCGCCAAACAAACCCGCCAAAACCCTTGATGCAAGCAATAATCCATATGTGGGTGCGAACCCACAGGCAAATGTGCCAATTAAAAACCCGATATAGGCTACTACCAAAACTTTCTTACGGTCGTATTGATTAACAAAGAAAGCCGCTGCAAATCCGCTTACGGCTGCGGTGAGTGTGTAAGAACCCACCAGCAAACTAAACTGTTGCGGCGTTATTTTAAAGAATGGCATCAGGTAGTTACCCAATGGCATCATAATCATAAAATCAAGGATATGTGTAAAATTAAGAGCGGCCAGTAAAAAAATAATGAGTCGTTCGCTTTTG
>JBKCJY010000173.1:0-3995 GCA_046301455.1 Chitinophagaceae bacterium
TCCCACTCTTGTAATCTTGCTTTCCTGCAATGCCCTCAGCACCTTGGCTTGTGCAGTTAAACTCATATCTCCTATTTCATCCAGAAACAAAGTACCGCCGTTGGCCTGTTCAAACTTTCCAATGCGTTGTTTAATGGCCGATGTAAAGGAACCTTTTTCATGTCCAAACAATTCACTTTCGATTAACTCCCCTGGTATAGCTGCACAGTTCACTTCAATAATAGGGCCGCTTGCACGGTTGCTTTTTTCATGTATCCAGCGGGCCACCAGTTCTTTGCCGCTTCCGTTTTCACCGGTTATCAGTACACGGGCATCAGTAGGCGCAACTTTATCAATGGTATCTTTGATCTTTTTAAGAGCATTGCTTTCGCCAATCATTTCCTGCACACGGCTCACTTTCCGTTTCAGTACTTTGGTTTCTGTAACAAGGCTTTGCTTGTCTAAAGCATTGCGAATGGTAATGAGTAATCGGTTTAAATCAGGCGGCTTAGCTACATAATCAAAGGCACCTTTCTTTACAGCCTCAACAGCCGTCTCAATGGTTCCGTGACCGGAGATCATAATGATGGGCACATCAGGATTAATTTTCTTTGACTTTTCCAAAAACTCAAGACCATCTACCTTGGGCATCTTGATATCACAAAGCACAACGTCATAACTTCTTTCCTTTAGCTTTTTTAAAGCCTCTTCCCCGTTTTCAGCATCATCAATTTTATATCCTTCATAGGAAAGGATTTCGGTTAATGTTTTGCGAATGGCCTTTTCATCATCAACAATTAAGATTGTACGCATAGTTGTTAACAAAAAAGTTTATGGAAATAGTATTCAACACATTCAAAGCTAACCAAAACCTTCTAACATGTTCTCTCAAATCTTACTACTGCTGTTTCTTTTAGTGATTTCACCTAAAAGCAATGATTACGACAATCCTTCAACCATTTCTTCTATTCCTTTACCGCCAGGTTATGAACGTCTCCCGGTTCAGGCGAATTCGTTTGGAACTTATTTGCGGGGCATTCTGTTGAGAGCTGATAAAAAGGTGTACTTATTGAACGAACAAAAGAAACGCAATCAAGCTGCACAATATGCGGTGCGGGATATACAAGTGGTATTAAATGCTAATGAAAATAAACTAAGTACTTGGTATTCAATACTCTATGAATTATTAAAAACTCCTGAATGGACATTTATCGCCTTTCAACTACATACTTGGCCTTAAAGAATATGCAAAAACACCACACTATAATTAAAGGTTTTCTTCGATTGTTTTTTGTAGGGTTTGATTCTAATTTTGGATTCAATCAAAACCGTTCCTATGAAGTTAAATTCAGTAAATCCGCAATTCTCCTGGAAATTAGTAGCTAAAGTATCTGCTGTAGGCCTCTCAATTGTACTGGCTACCTATTCATTAGTATGGTTATTGCTCAGCACCTTGAGACTTTTTGTGGAAGGTATATATCCATGATTTTCATGTAGTTGAGTACGGGACTTATCTAAAAAAGAAAAGCCGGATAGAGATCCAGCTTCGTTTAAAATCCAATATCCTATGAAAAACCGAAACGAAGATGGTGCTTTAAATCTTAATAAACAAATTTTAGAAAGAGAAATTTGTTGAACTAATAAAAAAAACGTCCCGCCAGCGGAACGTTTTTTCATTTCTAAATGTTTACTCTTATTTCTTTAAATACATCACTTCTTTCACCAGCTTTACCGTCCTAGGCACATCAGGCAAATAGCCGGCTACCAAATTTGGGGCATAATGCATGGGCGCATCCACACTTGTAATACGGCGGATGGGTGCATCTAAGTAGTCAAACCCTTCTTTCTGAATACGATAGGAGATCTCAGATGAAATAGAAGCAAAAGGCCATTGTTCCTCCACAATTACCAACCTGTTGGTCTTTTTAACGCTCTCAAGGATGGTAAACCAATCCAGCGGACGAATGGTTCTCAAGTCAATCACCTCTGCTTCAATACCCTCTTTCGCCAGTTCTTCAGCCGCAGCAAGTGCTACTTTCATCATTTTATTGAACGAAACAATTGTAACATCACGTCCGGGGCGCTTAACGTCAGCTTTACCAATTTCAATCAGGTATTCCCCTTCCGGCACTTCACCCTTATCACCATACCCAACTTCCGCTTCCATAAACACAACCGGGTCATCATCACGGATGGCTGCTTTCAACAAACCCTTTGCATCATAAGGATTGGAAGGCGAAATAACCTTCAACCCCGGAATATTGGCGTAATAGCTTTCAAAAGCTGTTGAGTGTTGTGCACCTAACTGACCGGCAGAACCATTGGGCCCACGGAAAACAATGGGACAACCCACCTGCCCGCCACTCATGGCCAGCATCTTGGAGGCAGTATTTAAGATCTGATCCAATGCCAGTGCCGCAAAGTTCCAGGTCATGAATTCCACAATCGGTCGCAAACCATTTTGAGCCGAACCTACAGCTACAGCCGCAAAACCAAGTTCGGATATAGGGGTATCAATTATACGCTTTTCACCAAACTCATCTAACATACCTTGGCTCACCTTATAGGCACCGTTGTATTCGGCCACTTCTTCACCCATCAAATAAACCCTTTCATCTCTTCTCATTTCTTCCTGCATTGCTTCACGCAGGGCTTCACGCATGGCGATTGTTCTCATTCTTTATTTTTTAAAGTGCAGCAAAAATATTGGAAGAAGGTCAAAACCCCAAAAGCAGTTTAACACAATAAGATGAGGAGCATGAGCTGTTGTACAAAGCCGGGCGTTTGTTCCCGCTTTTCACTGCAAGTCCCGCTAAGGCGGGAGCTTTCCGTTGCAATCGGGGCTATTGTAAGCAAGTGAATAAAGCCAGGCAATGGACTTACTGCATAATTTCTTCAATTAATCTGTGTTCATCTTTTAATCTGTGTTCATCTGTGTAATCTGTGGCAAAAAATAACTTATAAATTTATACATTTCATTTCGCATATCTTTTGCCTATGCCTTATGATTCAGGCATCCTATTTATCTTGCATTAAAACACATCTTCTATTTTGAAAACGATTCTTGTCTTCGGTGCCGGTAAATCTGCAACTGTATTGATTGATTATTTAAAAGATGTATGCACGTCACATCAATGGCAACTCATTGTAGCCGATGCAAACTTGCAAACTGCATTAAGCAAAACAAACAATCATCCGCAAACCAAAGCTGTTGAAGTAAATGTTACGGTTCAAGAAGAACGCCGCATGCTCATTACTGATGCAAGCATTGTTATTTCATTATTACCACCACATTTACATATTCATATTGCAAAAGATTGTGTAGCAGTTGGCCGTTCATTACTTACCGCATCTTATGTAGATGATGGTATTAAAAACCTCGAAGCCGAAATCAAAAGCAAAGAACTTTTGTTTCTCTGCGAAATGGGTCTCGATCCCGGCATTGATCACATGAGCGCCATGCAGTTAATTGATGGTATTAAAGCAAAAGGCGGTACCATCACTTCTTTCAAATCGCACTGTGGCGGATTGGTGGCTCCTGATAGTGATAACAATCCCTGGCATTATAAAATAAGCTGGAACCCTCGCAATATTGTAATGGCTGGAAGTGCAGGAGCAACTTATAAACTCAACAATGAAATTATTCAGAAGCAGTACAATAATGTTTTTGAAGATTGTGAAGAATTACAGATAGCTGCTTTACCTCCATTGGCCTGGTACCCCAACCGTGATTCACTCAGTTATATTCCGCTGTATCATTTGCAGGATACCGCAACTTTCATCCGCACCACGTTGCGTTATGCTGATTTTTGTAAAGGCTGGGATGTAGTTGTTGATTTAGAATTAACAGATGAAAAGGATCATGCATTAATTGCCAACTGCAAATCCTTTGCAGACTGGATGGAGCAAAAATTATTCAAAGCTGAGCAGAGAGATATCAGCTTCCGGATGTATTTAGAATTGTATGTAGATGAAGCAGACCATGAAAAAATCATTCAGCAATTTGAGTTTCTTGA
>JBKCJY010000174.1:0-5705 GCA_046301455.1 Chitinophagaceae bacterium
TCCGTTCAGGGATGTAGTGAACTTCAGGTTCATCTCTCCTGCAAAAGGAAGAGCTACTTTGGAACTCTTTACAGTTTATGGTCAGCGTTTAGGTGTATTGTTTGACGGTGATGTAAATGCAGGCACATACAACTTCGTGAAGTATGATAAGATCAACCCAGGAAATAACATGCTTATTTACAAATTAACTGTAAATGGCAAGGTTATTACAGGTAAGGTTCAATCTGCACGATAGTATTCGGTTTTGAGATTTTCCCAAGGCTGCTTCAGAAATGAAGCAGCCTTTTTTAATTGAGATGATTGAGATATAAACGAGTCAACAGAAGCATCAAACTTCTTCTTCATTAAAAGATAAATGAATATAATTTATGTTGTGTTTTACTTTTCTGTAAGTAACTCCTGCTGTATCCAGCATTTTTTTTGAGGCAAGGGAAGCATCGCTGCCTTTATATTTATCACTTAAATAAATTACTTCGGCAATGCCCGATTGAATAATTGCTTTTGCACATTCATTACATGGAAACAATGCAGTATAAATTCTGCAGCCATGCAAATCCATACCAATGTTATTGAGAATGGCATTCAACTCAGCATGACATACATACGGATATTTTGTTTGCAGAAAATCTCCTTGCTTTTCCCATGGAAATGTATCATCATCACAACCCGCAGGTAAACCGTTGTAACCTGCGCCAACAATTTTATTTTTTTGATTGACGATGCATGCACCTACCTGCGTAGCAGGGTCTTTACTTCTTTTTGCTGAGAGAAGGGCGACCCCCATAAAATATTCATCCCAGCTTATATAATCTGTTCGTTTGCTCATGGCAGTTGATTAAAGCGGATAAAGTTCGGTGAAAAGAAGAATATAAAAGTAGTTGCTCAAATAATGCTTTACTCAACTTTGTATTCCAGTATATCACCAGGCTGACAATCCAATGCTTTGCACAAAGCTTCCAGTGTGCTGAAACGAACAGCTTTTGCTTTTCCTGTTTTTAAGATGGAAAGATTGGCCAGTGTTAAATCCACTTTCTCAGCAAGCTCAGTTAAACTCATCTTGCGTTTGGCCATCATTACATCTACGTTTACAATTATGGGCATGGTTATACAGTTAATTCGTTTTCGGTTTGGATTTCAATTCCTCGTTGAAAGATGAGCGAAATGATAAATACAATACCAGCAAAGAATAAAATTTCACCTTCGTTCCAGGTAATAGGCATTGCAATTCCTTTTTGCACAAGCGCTTTGCTCCATGCTGCTGCGAATAGCGCCAGCACTCCCGTACCTAATGCCACACGACTTATTTTGCTGATGAAAGCCGATACTTCTGCACTGAATGGTTGATTGATTTTAAGCGTTAATGAAATTTTGATAACGAGGTAAGCGATGTATGCTTTCAAACCGGTGATGATAATAAAAGCAGCCGCAAGAAAAAAGTATTGATACAAATCGTACTGTTTTAATGCTGAAAGATTCAATCCCATGTAAAGGTCTTTTGCGGCCACAGGATTTATAAACATGCTTACAGAAAATGAGATCAGTAATGCGCCTGTTTTAATACAGAGCCCAATAAAAACAATCCAAAACAGCACATTCATTACCTGAAGAATGAGCTGTGTTCTTTTTTGAGTTGAAATCATATCTTGAGATTTATAATGCAAATATAGATAAATATTTATTGATAAACAATAAATAAATTATGTAAATCGAAAAATATCTTGAATCTTTCATATAACGATTTGAATTTCAATTCCATTATCCCAGGAGAGAATACAAAAAAAATCCCGCCTCATCAGCGGGACTTCATTTTATATGGCGATAGGATTAGTTCAAATTTCTGAAATCAACCGGCACCAGTTTACTTACACCCGCTTCCTGCATGGTTACACCATAAATTACATCCACCGCACTCATGGTTTGTTTGTTGTGCGTTACAATAATGAACTGTGAGTTCTCACTGAACTTGCGTATCATATTGGTGAACTTGCCCACATTGGCATCATCCAGCGGTGCATCCACCTCATCTAAAATACAAAACGGAGCAGGCTTGATGAGATAAATAGCAAAGAGCATAGCCGTGGCCGTTAGTGTTTTTTCACCACCGCTCAACTGTGTAATACTACTGGGGCGCTTGCCTTTGGGTTTGGCAATAATATCAATTCCTGTTTCTGCAAGATTCTCAGGATTTTCCAACACTAAATCAGCAGTATCTTCTTCGGTAAACAAAGCCTTGAATACTTTCTGAAAGTTTTCACGAACAGCATTAAATGTTTCTAGAAATTTTTGATTGGCTTTTGCTTCTACTTCCTGTATAGTTTGCAATAAACTTTCTTTAGCACTCACCAAATCGTTCTTTTGTTCAAGAATAAACTCATAACGCTTGCGCATCTCTTCAAACGCTTCAATAGCAGTGGGGTTTACTTCACCCAGGTTTTCCAAACGTTTCTTCATTCTATCCACACGAGCCTGTAAATCTTCTGTACTTTCTTCACCAATGCGTGGCTCATCCATTACATCTTCAAGATTTACACGAAACTCCACACTCAAACGTTCTTTTGTTCCTGCAAGATGCAGTTTCAAATCATTGAGCTTGTCTTTAATTTCATTGAGCAAATGATCTACCTGCTCTTTATCCTTAATTAAATGACGGAGCTCACTTTCTTTTTCACCAAGCAAATTGCGGAGATTGTAATAAGCCTGATCAGCCGTATTCAACTTTAATTCTTCTTCTTCTTTTGTACGAATCAAATCAACAAGCAATGTTTCAACACTCTGCAATGCACCCGCACTTTCAGCAATTTGCAAACTTGTTTCACCCAATTGATTAGAGTTATTTTCAATCTGGCTGCGTAAATCATTCAATTGATTTTGTTTGAAATCAAATTCCTGTTTCAATGCTGCAACCTTGCTCTGTTGACGTGTTACATTCAAATTGTAATCATTGTACTGCTGGTTAGCTTCATTGTATAATTGCTCAGCAGCAATAAACTCCTGTTCAACACCTTCCAGTTTATCTGCCAATACTTCTAATTGTGAATTGTATTTCTCCAATTCATCTTTATAACTGCTTTGTTTTTCATGCACATCTTCCAGTTGTGCTTCTAAATCTTCAAGCCTGTGCACAGCCGTACTTTCATTATGACGGAGGTTCTCTATTTTATTTTCAATACCATAAACAAGATTCACAAGCTGGTTAATAGCAGCTTCTGTTTCTTTGATTGCATTTTCTTTCAACTGTTCATTAAAACCAATAACTTCATTATGGCGCATTTGAATGGTGTGCTTTAAATCCAGTACCACTTTTTCCTGTGCAAGAATTTCTTCATGCATGCGCTCTAAGTTTTTGGCACGGCCGAGTTTATTACCTTCAAACAATCCCACACTGCCACCGCTCAATGTATATTTTCCTTTAAAGAATTTTCCATTTTTCTCTACTACGGTTCCGTTAAAACCTTCGGGCAATGAATCTCCGTTTTCAGCAATTACAACCTGCCCCAATAAATAATTGGCGAGAGATTGATAACGCCCATCTACTTCTACAACATCCAATGCACGTACAGTTGCATGTGGTGCTTCATTCAACACAGCATGACCGTTAAACTGGTCAAGCAAAAAGAAATTAGCTTTTCCTTTTTGATTGTTGTGCAGCAAATTCACTGCTACCATTGCATCCTGCAAATTATCTGCAACATAATAGTTGAGATATGGCTCCAGTAAATTTTCAATGGCTGTTCTGTATTCTTCCTTCACTACCATTACATCACTCAGCAGCGGAACATCACGGCGCCATCCTTCATTATTGTGCAAATACTTCACACTTTCAGGATAGCCTTCCATGCTATCAACCAAACTCTTTAATAAATCATGTTCATTACGGCGACTGTCGAGTTTCCTGTTTTCATCTGCCAACTGATTACGCAATCCTTCCAGTTCACTTTGTGTTTGCAGAATTTGTTCTTTGGTAAGCTCATGTTGCTGTTGCAATTGCTGCAACTCTTCACGACGGTTATTGAGTTCGTATTCTTTTTGTTTCTTTTCTTCATCCAACTGCTGCAATTGTTGTTTGCGGTTAGTTTGTTCTTCTTTCAGTTGAAAAATACTGCGTTGTAAATTCTGTGCACCTGTTTCACTCACCGCTACATTTTTCTCTGCTTCAAATTGATTGCGTTGAATAGCCTGTGTTTCTTTACGCACTTCATCAATACTGCTGCGTTTTTCATCAAACACTTTTCGTTTTTCTTCAACGGCTGCTCGCAAGGTATCCAACTGTGAACCTAAGTTGTTCAGTTGATTTTCTTCATCCGCAATTTGCTGTTGTGTAAAACCGATACTTTCCTCAATGCCTTTCAACTGTCCGCCTGCTTTTTGCAGAAACTCATTTAAGCTTCCTTCTTTTTCACGCAGGTAAACCAAACGTTGTTGTGCAAGATTTTTATCATTCTCTTTGGTGCGCAGATTTTGCAGCAAATCATTAAACGCATGCTGCATCTGCTGCAATTCTTTTTCTTTCTCAATAAAGCCAAGGCGTTCTTGCTCTAATCCCGCTTCATCACCTGCAATCTTTGCTTCCAGTTCTACTTTGCGGTTTACTTCATTTTCCTGTTGTTCATTTAATGTTTTCCAGGTAATGTTAAAACCTTCAAGCGCTGCTTTCGCCAGTTCAATACTTGCTTCACGGTATTCTTTTTTAATCTCGTGATATTTCTCAGCTTTCTTTGCCTGGTTTTCTAATGTCTTTAGTTGATTGTTGATTTCAAACAACAAATCTTCAATACGTGCAAGGTCTTGCTCCGTTGCATCTAATTTATTTTTCGCTTCTTTTTTACGTGTTTTGTAAATCGTAATACCTGCAGCTTGTTCCAGCATGCGGCGGCGGCTGTTCTCTTTGTCTTTAATGATGTCATCCACCATGCCGAGCTCAATAATAGCATAGCTGTCTGTACTCACACCTGTATCCATAAACAGGTTTTGAATATCTTTTAAACGGCATTGCACATCGTTCAAACGATATTCACTTTCACCACTCTTGTAAAATTTACGTGTAACAGTTACGGTATTAAACTCAGTTGGTAATAAGTTGCGTGTGTTTTCAAACGTCAAACTCACTTCAGCTAGTCCCGATGCACTTCTTGTTCTTGAACCATTGAACACAAGGCTCTCTAAATTTTCACTTCGCAAGTGACTTATTTTTTGTTCACCAATTACCCAGCGGATGCTGTCAATAATATTACTCTTGCCGCAACCGTTGGGGCCAATAATGCCCGTAACACCTTCGTCAAATCTCACCACCGTTTTATCGGCAAAACTTTTAAATCCTTTAATCTCTAAACTCTTTAATCTCACAGTATTTTCATTTTATGGAAGGCGACAAATATAGAGGATTCAAGTGTTAATAAACCGTAACTGCGGCGGGCTGAAGTAATAGTTTTCAACCTGTTTTCAACAGATTGTGGAAAACGGGTTTTTAATACATTTTTTTTTGTAATCGGCTGCTGTTGCCTTCGAATCATCCAGTGAATGATTCGCACTCTTGTACGTTCTTAATTTTATTCAATAGCTGTATTTAAAACAGGTTTTTTTTTCTCATAGTTTCCTTCGATATTCGATACATAATTCAGCTATATGCAAAGAATATGTTTGTTTCCGGGAACATTTGACCCCATCACTGTTGGGCATTTAGATATCATTTACCGCTCATTAGATTT
>JBKCJY010000175.1:0-2820 GCA_046301455.1 Chitinophagaceae bacterium
CAGTCATAAACATGAACACGGTTGTATCCGAATTGTTTCAGGTTTATTAACGTGGCGTATCCGTTTTCTTTAATGGTTTTCATGTTTTCGCCGTTGTACTCAAAAAAGAGAACGGGTTTGTGTTTTTCAAGCACACTATTACATCCTCTAAGTATAATAGTGTCAAAACCTTCGGTATCAGTTTTCAATAGCTTGATATTTTTGTTGAACAGATTTTCTTCTAGCAACAGTTCATCCATCGTTTTAATTTCTAATTCACTGCTTCCCTTTTCGTCAGGTATAATGGTATTGTTCCATCCGTCTTTCCCCATCGTGACTGCCATCTTTTTCTGTTCTTCACCCAAAAAAGCTTTCAGTAAATAAACATCTTTAAATTGCACAGCATTTTTTTCTAGAAATGAAAAAGAAAACGCATCCCCTTCAATTGCAATGATGGGCAGCTCAACTTTTGATTTTACAACTGCAACTGTATCGCCCACGTTGGCTCCTGTATCAATCATCACAGCATCTGAATACTTTTTTACAACCAATGATGCCAAATCTCCAATTTGGGTGTTTGACCAGGGTTGGTATTTGTAAAGGCTTATAAGCGGATTGTTGCCGGGCATGAGTATGTTGTAATTTCCAACATGTACAGGAAATGTTTTTTTTGCTTTATCAGTACTGTGTACATTATATTTTACTATATCATAACCTATGGAATTGAATATTTTTCTGATAAATTCTTTCATGTTTAATTTTAATTTTCAGCTAAATTTTGAATTATTTTTTCGAATTGAGGTTGATAGCAAAAATCATATCCATCCGGGCCATCTACAATTACATTTGGGCACTGCGGACACACTTCAAGTACACGTTTTGCTTTTATAGCTTCAGCCACTGCAAAGGGGAAGGATTGATTACCGATAAAAAATTTGCAACCTGCAATTGCCTGTGCCAGTTCAAGCGCATTGGCTACTGTAATGCGCTTGAGTGAGGGTATAGCTTTTTTCATATCTGCAAACTCATCATCAAGCCCAATGAAGGAAACGTTCTGGTATTCCTTCATAAACGCATACGAAATTTCGGGTGCCCTGTATCTGAAACTACGTGCAATAATAATTTCATCCCTGTATTGAACGTTTGGTTGAGCAAAAAGCCATGGGTTGGTAAGATCATAAGTTACTCCGAACGTTAAAAAATACCAGCGGCAGATATTCCCCATTCTGTAATCAAATGGATAATTTCTAAACTCATTTAAATCATAGTCAATCTTTTGGTCTTCCAGTTTTGAACAGTTGGTAATTGCTTTGTTTGAGAGTAATAATGGCTTTATGAATTCAATGCTTTTTTCAGTAAGTATTTTGTTTTTGTTGTAGTGCTTATAACTGTCAGGATACATCGATTGCTGAGTAACATCAAGGTAAAGCTCAATATTTTTGCCATTTGCAAGAGCAAGCATGGCAGGAACTGAATAAACGATATCTCCCAAAAGCCCTATATGGCTGAAACAAACTTTATCTTCATACAGATTTGAGTATAAATTGCTTTTTGAAACAGCAAGCTTAAGTTGATTTACATATTTTTGCTCTTTACGTTTTGACAGAAAGCCTGAAAGAATACCTTGAATTGAAGCCATTTGGAATAGGTTCAGTAATTGAACGATTTTGTCAAAAGTATGTAATTTGGAAAAAATATGAGTGAAGGTTTATAATGAAGATTTTTAATATAATATCAGCTTTCTTTCGCAAAAGGGTTTTTTGTTATTACTACCGCATCTTTTTGGGCAGTTTTGGGAAAAATTCAGTGATTGTAAAGCCTACTGCTATTGACGGACCCGGCAGAATTTTTATTGAAAACGATGTGATCATTTCAAATGGAGCCTGGCTTGCTGCAGTGCCTCATACAGGCGATTTAAACTGTAAGCTCAGGATTGGCAGTAATACTTATATTGGTCGTTTCAGCCATATCTATGCCGTTTCTTCAATAACAATTGGGAAGAAAGTACTTATTGCTGATAAAGTATATATAAGCGACAATACACATTCTTACAAAAATGTTTCAATGCCTGTAATTGATCAACCGGTTATGCAGGTGAACAAAGTTGAAATAAAAGAAGGTGCGTGGCTGGGCGAAAATGCATGCATCATGGGTGCAACAGTTGGGCGCAACAGTGTGGTTGCTGCAAATGCTGTGGTGTTAAAAGACATTCCCGATTATTGTGTGGCGGCAGGTGCTCCTGCAATTATTATTAAACGATTCAATCTAGAAAGCGGAAACTGGCAAAAAACAAATGCTGCCGGTGAATTTATTTAACGAAAAATGAAAAAAGTATTAATCACCGGTGGTGCGGGTTTTATCGGTTCCAATCTTGCATTGAAACTGCTAAGCAAAGGATATGAAGTAAGTGTGATGGATAATCTGAGTGTGCAAATTCACGGGGATGATCCTGAATTAACTTCGCCATTGTTTCAATCCATTTCAGGGAAAGTAATTTTTTTTAAAGGTGATGTGCGTAATTATGATGACTGGATGCAATGCATCAGCGATCATGAAGTGATTGTGCATCTTGCAGCAGAAACCGGCACAGGGCAATCCATGTATGAAATTAAACGCTACACAGATGTAAATGTAGGCGGTACTGCATTAATGCTGGATATCATTACCAATCAAGCCACATCAGTAAAAAAAGTAATTGTAGCATCATCCCGATCTATTTATGGTGAAGGAAAGTATTTATCTGAAAAGAAGGGTATTGTTTATCCTGAAGCAAGAAAACAAGAGTATTTAGATAAAGGTGTTTTTGAATTGTTTGGCGATGATGAAACAGACCAGTTACAA
>JBKCJY010000176.1:0-1629 GCA_046301455.1 Chitinophagaceae bacterium
ATTATTGGAGTTGCGTGATGTATACCAGGCTACAAATAATAAAACCAGAAAATAACCGATTACAAAAGAGAAAAGTAATGTGGCTGACATGGCGTAAGTTGGTTGAAAAATGAAGATAAAGAAATAATCTTTCCATTAAACAGTTTCATTATTTTGCAGTAGATATTTGTATATGCAGATAAAATCACTTGCGGTTTTTTGCGGCTCAAAATCGGGTGCTGATCCATTGTTCACTTCACATGCACGCATGCTGGGCTACTTGATGGCACAAAACGGCATTCAACTTGTTTATGGCGGTGGTGGCAAAGGAGTGATGGGCACTGTTGCAGATGCTGTGATGGAAAAAGGCGGTGAAGTAATCGGTATTATTCCTGAAATTTTACTGGAATGGGAAGCACAGCATAAAGGCATAACTCAATTAATTGTTGTGCCGGATATGCATATACGTAAACGCAAAATGTATGAACTGTGTGATGCTGCTGTTATTTTACCTGGTGGCAATGGAACACTTGATGAGCTGTTTGAAATGCTCACCTGGAACACACTCAACATTCATGATAAAAAAATCTTTCTCCTAAACAGCAACGGATTTTATAATCATTTGATGGCACACATGCAGCAAATGTTTGACAGTAATTTTTTGTATGAAGAACCGGAACACAGAATTACTGTTGTAAATACACCGGAAGAAATTTTTTAACGCCTGCGTCTTTGATTAATTTGTTCTTCTCTTTGCTTTCTTCTTTCTACACGGTCTTGTTTGGAAGGCAGGTAAAACAAAAAGCCGGTTCTGAAAACGGGAAGTTTTGTTTGAGTGTTTCTGTCAATGTATGGAGAGTTTTCATTACCCTGAACATCAATCATAATACTTGTATAAAACTGTGATTGGCCAATAAAACGGCTACCCCATCCACCGCCAACTAAAAAGCTTGGCGATTGATAATTCTCAAATTGTTTTACTCCACCGCTCACAATGGTTTCTCTTATAAAATTGTATTCATATTGGCCCGTAACAAAAAACTGGTTGGCAATCCATAAACGTGCATATGGTCCTGCGCCCAAAGCTCTGAAACGATAAGAAAGTCCCTCACCAAGGTTTTGAGTAATATAATTAAAGTTGGTAGCAAGACCCACATCCATAAAACGTGTTACACTATATCCCACTTCCGGATTAAGTCCTAAAATCCATCCCTGGAAAAATCCCAGATTTATACCTGCACCCACATACAAATTTTCTTTTTTAAAGCCCGGTGTATAACCGTCGTTTTGCGCATAAGCAAGAAAAGAAATAAATAATCCAAGTAAGATTGTTGTGATTTTTTTCATCCTTGAAGTGAATTTTGATTCAAACATTTTGCAAATGTAATTTGTTAATGCGCCGGTTACACTTTTTATTAAAACCTGGGGCACAAACTTTGTCTCCGCATATTCTTATCACCAAAGTACTGATTGTAGAAACCATTTTTCATTAGAGAAAATTCCATTGCACCATTGGAGTTATTAAAACTGCGGAGAGTGCTCATGGTAGCATCATAGGTAAACGTAAAACGGATATTATTCATTTCAAAACCAATCATCGCAATGGCAGCATCATTCCAGCGGTAGTAGGCACCACCAAAGATTACTTTA
>JBKCJY010000177.1:0-5567 GCA_046301455.1 Chitinophagaceae bacterium
CTCATAATCAGAGGGTCGCAGGTTCAAATCCTGCAGGATCCACTTACAAGAAGCGACCAAAAAGATGATACTTTTAGTCGCTTCTTTTTTTAAGAACAATTTAAAACAACCTGTCAGTTAATTGCGCAAACCTAACTAAAGAAGCCGCTTCTTCAAATATTAGACATATAGATCACCGCCAATTCGTTTGATTTAAAAAATTAACACTTGGGCTTTTTAAAATCAAACTACCAAATAAATACAAAATCAGGAAGAAACATAAATAATCATATTATATATATATATTTTTACATATCGTAAAATAAAATATAAAGCTTATCATTTATAACAGGAAAACTGTATTTAATAGAGTTAGGTTAATGACAACCTATACCATTCTTTTTAACGTCTAAATTTATTTATGAACACACCCTTGCCGGAAACAGAATTAAACCAAAAATTAAAACTAGCACTACATTCAACCAATGAAGGGATTGCACTCCTAGACAAGGATGGCTTATATTATTATTTAAATCCTGCTCATGTTACAATGTTTGGTTACGATAAGGAAGAAGAGCTGATAGGTAAACCCTGGCAGTTCATCTACGATGAATCTGAATATGAACGAATCAATAAAGATATATTTCCCTTATTAATTAAAAATGGTTTTTGGAAAGGTGAAACCATCGGAAAAAGTAAAGGTGGCGAACCTGTTTACCAGGAAATATCCCTCACGTTTATGGATGATGGTGGTATTATTTGCGTAGCAAGAGATATTTCAGAAAAACTTCAAAAACTCAAAACACTTCGTCTGCACAACGAAATTCTAGAGCAAACCAACTCTATGATTATCATCACGAATGCAGACCGAAAAATCTTATGGGTAAATGAAGCATTTGAGAGAAAAACGGGGTACAGCCGTGAAGAAGTATTGGGTAAAAATCCAGGTAAACTTTTGCAAGGGGAGAATAGTGATCAAAATGTGATTAACAAATTAAAAAATGCAATTAATACCAGGAGTTCTTTTGACTTTGAATTAGTCAATTACACTAAAAATAAAGTTCCCTATTGGATAAATATCAAAGGAAAACCCATTTTTGATAAACAGGGTAATATAGAATATTATTTCGCCGTTCAGGAAGATATTACCGCAATTAAGGAAAATGAAAAAAAGCTCAAGGAATACAACCTTCAGTTGAGTGAGCAAAACCTCATGCTTAAGTTATTTGTAGATGCTGCAGGGGTAGCGCTATGGGAGTGGGATATTAAAGCCGATAAAGTACTGGCAGGCGATGATTTTGCAGCTTTATTGGGATTTGATTCATTTGATGATATGCCTGAATTTTACAGCGATCAGATAAAGTTGGTTCACCCGGAAGATGTTTCAATTTTGCAGCAAAACATAACCAAACATTTTGAAGGTACTTCCAATCTATTGGATTTAGAGTACAGGGTTAAGATGCAAAACTCAGATATCTATAAGTGGGTCAATGCAAAGGGAAAGGTGATAGAAAGAAAAGAAGACGGTACACCGCTAAGAGCAGCAGGTATCATATACGACATACAGGAGCGAAAAGAAGCCGAGCTAATGCTTGAAAAAGCTAAACAAGCTGCGGAAACATCTATAAAAGCTAAACGAAGGTTTCTAGCCAACATAAGTCATGAATTAAGAACACCGCTTCATGCCATCAATGGCTTAGGAAAACAGTTGGAGCAAACCAATCTCAACGAGCAGCAGAGCAGCTATTTGAGAATGATGAATGAATCGGGCGAAGGCTTGCTTGCAATCATTAACGACCTGCTTGACTATTCAAAAATTGAAGAAGGGAAAATGTACTTACAATCCATAACCTTCAATCCTCAAAAGATATTTTATTCTGTATTCAATTTGTTTGAATCACAAGCCTTTTCTAAAAAGCTATACTTTAAAACAGAAAAGATTGATGCAGCATTAAACAACCATTTTAAAGGAGACCCCATACGTGTCCGCCAGATTTTAATAAACATCATCAGTAATGCAATCAAGTTTACGCAAAATGGTGGTGTTTTACTTAGTTGTCACCTGGAAACAAATGATGAAAAAAACTGGCTGAACTTTATTTGTTCAGATACAGGTATAGGAATGAGTGATGAAATGCAACTTCACTTATTTGAAAAGTTTGTACAGGAAGATGATAGTTTTCAGCGTAAATACGGGGGCAGCGGCCTGGGATTACCCATCACTAAAGAATTGGTGGGTTTAATGGGTGGGTTTATTAACGTAGAAAGCGTAAAAGATAAAGGAACCACCGTTACCATTCGGGTGCCCCTGGCGGATGGTGTAGCCTCAGAAGAACAATCGCAGGACACTGAAAATTTAACTCCTGTAGTACCAGGTAACTTCAATGATATAAGAATTCTAGCGGCAGAGGACAATCATTTCAACAGGATGCTGCTCAAAATCATATTTGATAAGCATGGGTTTCAGTATGAATTTGCCAAGAATGGTATTGAGGCTGTATACATGACCCAAGAAAAAGAGTTTGATATTATACTGATGGACATTCAGATGCCTGAAATGGATGGGCTGGAAGCTACTGAAGAAATAAGAAAACTAAGAGGAAGTATTTTGCCCATTATTGCCTTGACGGCAAATGCAGTAAAAGAGGAACTTGAATCTTATTTACAAAAGGGAATTACGGGTTATATAGTTAAGCCTTTTGAAGAAGACAAACTGCTGCAACTGCTACAGAAGTATGTTGGGGCAAAAAATTAATGTATGATTACAAATTTATTAATATTTAAAAACGGTTCGTGGCAAGGTCTCAATCAACTAAAAGACACTCCCGAAAGCTATCAGCTTTTATTGGTATTTGGCGACCGTGAACTTTTGTGCTTACCTGATATTATTCCTCAATTGTCAGAGGTTTTTATTCAGGCAAAAATTATAGCGGCATCCACAGCGGGTGAAATTTATCAAAATGAAGCAAATCAGCAATCCATTGTATGTATTGCCATAAAGTTTGAACGCACCACCTTTGAAATTGTAGAAGATAACATCAAAGCTTATAAAGATTCATATGAGCTGGGTAAACAAGCGGCACAAAAGCTCAGTCAGAAAAACCTACGTTATGTAATGGTTATATCAGATGGCAGTATCGTTAATGGCGACGAACTCATTCAGGGATTAAACGAAGTAATAGATGCTGCTGTTGAAGTAACGGGAGCAATGGCGGGTGATGGAGCCCGTTTTGAACAAACCGTCACAGGAGTGAATGGGAATCTGAGTAATGGAAATTTGATACTGTTGGGTTTATATGGAAATCATATACAGGTTTCAAGTGGCGTTAAAGGCGGATGGTCGCTTTTCGGACCCGAACGTACCATTACACAATCCTCCGAAAATGAGCTGTTTGAAATTGACGGAGAAAATGCATTAGCACTCTATAAACGCTACCTTGGAAATTTTGCTGAAAAGCTGCCGGCTTCTGCTTTATTTTTTCCGATTGCAATTTTAAAAGACGGTAGTGAAGAATTTACAGTTCGTACAATTCTCAATGTAAATGAAGAAAAGGGAACTATGACCTTTGCCGGCAATGTGCCGCAGGGTTCACGCATCCGGCTCATGCGTACCAATACAGATAAAGTAATTAACTTTGCCAGCTCTGCTGCTTTTGAAGCAGTGAACAAAAACGGAACGCAAAACCCCTTGGCATTAATTTTTAACTGCATCGGACGCAGACTTGTTCTTGATTCACGGGCACATGAAGAAATTGAGGGTATTTCCCGCAACTTTACAGAGGCTACTACGATAGCAGGTTTTTATTCTTACGGAGAATTCTCTAAAAGAGTCAGTATAGGAAATAATTGCGAACTTCACAATCAAACAGTTGTAATTACTGTGTTTAATGAATACTGAGTATGTTAAACCCGGTGCTTCTTAAATTATTGCAAAATGAAACCTCCTCTGACTTATTATTCAGAGAAGAGTTGGCACAGGTTTGGCAAAAAATAAGTGCGCATTTTTACAGTTATGAGCGGGATATAAAAATGCTGGAACACGCCTCTGATATTGCCAATGAAGATTATGAACGCATTAATAAACAACTCAAAGAATCAAATAAAGGACTGGGCCTAGAATTATCCCAAAAACTGAATGAGCTAAGCCTGCTGTCGCAGTTTCCGCTGGTAAATCCCAATCCCGTTTTACGTACAGATGCCGATGGTAACATTGAGCATATTAATCAAGTCGCATCCCGGCTAAAACAATTCATTTATAAAAACAAAGAGTACAGTTTATCTGATTTTTTTAAAAGTATCGTTTCGCAGGTCAAAGAAACAGGAAACTTTGAAGTAATGCTGGAAGGCGATCGATATTTTCTGTTCAGTTACCAGCGTTTCGAGCAAGGAAAAAAAATCAATTTTTACGGAGTTGATATTACAGAACAGGTTCAAACCAGAAAAAAAGCCTATGAAAACTTTTACCGACTGAGCAACTTTATTGAGTCTACGCAGGCTGTTCATTATATCGTTTATAAAATTCAAACAGAAAACAATTTTTTTACCTCCCGCTGGCCATTGATATTTGGATTTAACCCCACAAAAGTAGCCGATCCGCTGCTTGAAAAACAAAACGCAGTATTGATAAGCTCTTACAATGAATACGAAAACAGTCTGCGCCTATTAGAAGAAACAGGATACGTTAAATTCAAATACCAGGTTCAGAATAAAATCACCCAAAAAAAGATTTGGGTAGAAGAAGAAATCAGAAAAAAATTCGACCCCTATCTGAATGATGAGGTAATGACCGGAAAAATCGAGGATATTACTGCCAATGAACTGTTGAAAGAAACAGTTCAGGAAAGTGAATCACGCTTCAGACAGATTACTGAAGCTATGCCCGTAATGATCTGGACCTCTAATACCAAAAACATCGTAAACTATTCCAACCAGAGAACAAAAGAATTTTTTGGAAAAGGACTTGAAGAGTTTAATGGTCCTAATGAGTTTATAAGTCTGGTACACCCTGACTCTAAAATAAAAACAGGTGAAGAGTGGCTGCAAGGTCTTTTAGAGCAAAAAGATGTAGAACAGGAATACTTGCTTAAGAGCATTGATGGGAAGTATCACTATGTACTTGAAAAAGCAATCCCACGTTTCCTTCCCTCCGGTGAGTTTGTTGGTTACATAGGAGCTTTTTTTGATCTCACAAAAGAGTATGAATATCAGCAGGAACTCCGAAAAGAAAAACAGCAATTAGAGCTCATTGCCAATAACTCGAACGATATCGTATTGCTGACTGATAAGAACGGCATTATCAGTTATTGCTCGCCGGCTTCAAAACGTATTATCGGTTTTGCGTTCTCAGAATTGGTCGGAAAAAATATTTATGATTATTTCTGCACAACCTGTCAGGAAATGGTGGCGCCCAGTATCATGCAAAATAGCTTTAGCTCAACCGAACCCGAAACTTATACGTTCCGATTGGTTGCAGATACGGGTGAAGAAATATGGACAGAAAGTTTGATTTCTTTAATTCATAATAACATAGGCGAAACAAACCTGTTATGGCATATACGTGATATTAATGAACAGCAAAAGGCATTTCA
>JBKCJY010000178.1:0-2152 GCA_046301455.1 Chitinophagaceae bacterium
TAACTATTTTTCATTTAAACCAATATTCCTGAACAAAAAATGTTGACGGCCGTCAACATTTCAGTTATTGTTGATCATTGCACTAAAATTGGAATAGCCTCATCTTGCTTTCACAATTATATATGAATTATGCGACGAATAATCGCATCTCACACCTTTGCACAGCATTTTGATGCGATTTTCAAATATGCCAATATTGGTATACTTGTCACGAATCAAAAGGGTATTATCATTTCAACAAATCCCTATGCAGCAAAAGAGTTTGGTTACACTAAAAATGAATTGATCAATAAATCGATTGAAAAATTAATGCCCCCCCGGTTCAGAAAGGATCATTTAATCCATCATAAAAAATATCTGACAGAGACAAAAGGAAAAAAAATGATGGTAGGCAGGGAAATTACAGCACTCCATAAAAATCATAAAGAATTCGCAGTTGAAATCACCTTAAGCTCCTACCGGTATTTAAACGAACAATTTGTAATTGTATTTATTAAAAATATCACTTCACGTAAACAACACGAAATTCAAATTCAACAACTCACTGCTGAACTTGAAGAAAAAGCAGAACTACATGCCAAAAACGCAAAACAAACATTAGAGCAATATGAACGTAATACGGCTTTTCAAAGGGCATTGTTAGAGAATGCAGGCGCTATGATTGTAACAACTGATACAAAAGGCATAATACAATCGTTTAATCCGGCAGCTGAAAAACATCTTGGTTATAAAGCCGAAGAAGTTATAGGCAAACATACACCTGCCCTTTTTCATGTAGAAGAAGAAGTAAGGCTCAAAACAAAAGAGATTTCTAAACAGATCGGTCGAAAATTGAAACCAGGATTTGAAACATTCATTGCAAGAATTGCAGGAGATAAAATGATTGAAACAGAATGGCTGCACAGGCGTAAAGATGGAAGCATTTTTCCTGTTTCATTGATTGTTACACCTATTAAAAGTGCAAAAAATAAAATTTCAGGCTATATAGGAATAGTAGTAGACATATCTGACAGAAAAAAAGCAGAAGAGGAATCAACTGCAATCCGAAACCTTCTTAATGATGTATTTGCCAATTATCCTGATGGAAGCATTGCAGTAGTTGATGAAAAGTTTCGATATATATATACAGGCGGAACAATATTCACCCGTCTGCAAATCAATTCCGGAAATTTAATAGGACAGCGAATATTTTCTTTACTTAACAAAGAAAAGTGGTTACAAATAAGTCGTGTATTATCACAAGTATTCCTAGGCAAAAATGTATCAGATGTAGAGTTACCACAATTTAATAACGGATTGCGTTTAACAATGGATGCGTTCCCTTTAAAGGAAAAAAATGGAAGCATCAATAAAATTGTGGTAATTACACGTAACATCTCCGAACTCAAAAGAACACAGGAAGAACTTAAAAACGCTTTACAGAAAGAAAAAGAGTTGGGAGAGTTAAAATCAAGATTTGTATCCATGGCTTCGCATGAATTCAGAACACCGCTGAGCACTATTCTTTCTTCTGCAAATCTCCTTGAACGTTATACAGCAGCTGAAGACCAATCCAAACGTAATAAACACATACAATATATTATTTCTGCAGTTGGTATGCTCACTGATACACTTAATGATTTTTTAAGTGTTGGAAAAATTGAGGAAGGAAGAATTAATATTAAATCTGTAGAAACTGATATTCCTCAAATAATTCAATTAGTAATTGATGAAATGACAGGATTACTAAAACCGGGACAAACAATCAAATGCACACATACCGGAAAAATGAAATTTATTATGGACCCCTCTTTGTTGAGGCATATATTAATGAATCTTGTTTCTAACGCAATCAAGTTTTCAGGTGAAGGATGTACAATTGAAATAAATTCTGAAATAAAGGGACGTCAGTTTACAATTCGCATTAAAGATGAAGGCATTGGTATTTCCAAAGAAGATCAAAAACATTTGATGGAACGCTTTTTCCGTGGCACCAACGCAATGAACATACAGGGTACAGGATTAGGATTACATATTGTTGCACGATATGTAGAACTTTTGAAAGGTACGATCACCTGCATAAGCGAATTGGAAAAAGGCAGTGAATTCATTTTGAAATTTTATTGAAAAAACTTAAAATATGAAAAAAATCTTATTAATTGAAGACAATGAT
>JBKCJY010000179.1:0-13734 GCA_046301455.1 Chitinophagaceae bacterium
TGAAAACGGTTCTATCAGCGGCGACTGTCGTACATCACCCAAGCCTATTCGCTGGGATTATTATCTTCCGTTTAATACAGCCCGCAGAAGATTGTATGATGTTTATGCAGCCATGAATAATTTGAGAAAATTATATCCCAACGCATTTAACCGTAATACCGTAACTACAGGAACAAGCTTTGGCAGTAATCTCTGGAAGACTTTGGTATTAAACCATACATCATTACAGGTAGTGGTGATTGCAAACTTTAATACCTTTCAAAATACCGCAAATGTTACATTCCCTTCAAATGGTATCTGGTATGATTATACAACACCGGGAAATTTAACCATTGACGTAAGTGGTAATTCACGAAGCATCACATTGCCTGCGGGAGGTTATAAAGTATATGTAAATACTTTAGTTCCCGGAGGTACTGTAACCGATACAAGGGATATCATTGCTTCAAATGGAGATTTTAAATTGAAAGTATATCCTAACCCAGTTCAGCAGCAGGCAACATTGAGTTATGAGTTGCCAAAGAGCGGACAGGTTAGTATTCAGCTGATAAACCTTCAGGGTCAGGTGGTAGCCACAAAAAATATGGGCTTCCAGTTAAAAGGCATGCAGGTATTTGAAATAAACCGTCAGAATTTTGGAATTTCAACATTAGCCCCCGGCCAATATGTATTGCAGGTACGGGTTGATAATATTGTGCGTTATGAAAAAATAATGATGCAGCAATTTTAACGGGGCATCTTGTCCTTGATAGAGTTGTTTTAGACAGTTGTTGGGAAACCCTCTGTTTAGAATCATGCACCGAAAACTTAAGGAAAAGTTCTTTTTATTAATTTTAGAATATAAATTGCACTCTTAAAACCTAAACTATTGACTATGACCCTCAAACGTCTGCTTACCGTAGCAGGGATGGTATTATCCATGCTGCTGGTAATGTTTCAGTTGGGTTTTGCACAAGGCAAAACCGTTACAGGAAAGGTGACTGATAGTAAGGATGGAAGCCCGGTAGCCGGAGCTTCTGTTCAAATTAAAGGCACTACCCGGGGCACTACTTCAGATGCCGCCGGAAATTTCAGAATTTCAGTTGATAACAATGCTGCTGTACTTATTATTAGTTCTGTAGGATATACCCGCCAGGAAGTACCTGTGGGTTCCCTTGCTGAAGTAAATGTTAGTTTGAATGCATCTGCAGGAAGCAACCTCAACGAAGTAGTTGTTATTGGTTATGGTACTCAAAGAAAGAAAGATCTTACGGGAGCTGTTGCTACAGTTTCTGCCAAAGACTTTGTAAAGGGTGCTATACAAACACCAGAACAATTAATTGCAGGTAAAGTTGCCGGTGTACAAATTACATCAAATAATGGTGCTGCCGGTGCTGGTAGTCGTATCCGTATCAGGGGCGGCGCTTCATTAAATGCAAGTAATGATCCATTAGTGGTAATTGATGGGTTACCTGTTGATAACGGTAACGCTCTCAGTTTGATTAACCCTAATGATATTGAATCATTCACTTTATTAAAAGATCCTTCTGCTGCTGCAATTTACGGATCACGTGCGTCAAACGGGGTTATCATTATTACCACAAAGAAGGGTAAAAAAGGAAAGCTCAGGTTTAATTTTAACGCACAAACATTTATGCAATCTGCTATAAAAAATGCAGATATGATGGACGCTGCCGAATTCCGTAACGTAGTTACAAAGGGAGCTGCAACTGACCCTTCCTTAAACTCAGTATTAAATCAATTGGGCAAAAGCAGTACTGATTGGCAGAATGAAATTTACAGAACCGGAGTGAGTCAGGATTACAATTTGAGTATGACAGGTGCAGTTATGGATGGTAAGCTTCCTTTCCGTGTTTCGGGCGGTTACTTAAACCAGAACGGTATTTTAAAGACTGATAACTTCCAGCGTCTTTCAACAGCAATTAATTTAAATCCACGCTTTTTTAAGGATAAGCTTAAAGTTGATTTTAATTTAAAAATCGCACAAACAGCGAATGCCGATGCAGATTTTGGTGCAATAGGAAATGCTGTAACATTTGATCCTACTCAACAGATTCTTACAAACAGTCCTCGTTTTGGCGGATATTATGAATGGCTAACTTCAGATGGAAGACCTAATCCTAATTCAAACAGAAATCCACTTGCATTATTGAATATGCGTGATCATGAACGCAAATCATTCCGTACAATAGGTAACATTCAGTTTGATTATACCATTCCTTTTGTAAAAGGTTTAAGAGTAAATCTTAATCTTGGTCAGGAGTTTCAAAATGAAAGAGGAAGTTTTATAAAAACAGATAGCGCTGCGGCTGCTTATCCTGCAATAGGAGGCAAAGGTGGTTACAGAAACACCTCTTATCTTGAAAGAAGAAACAGATTATTAGATCTGTATTTTAATTATGTAAAAGATATTAAGTCGATAAACAGCCGTATTGATTTTACTGCTGGTCATGGAACTCAGGAATACTTTTACTACAATTTCAATGCGCCGAATTATTATTTTGACGGGTCATTAAATGGAGCATTACCTGCAAGGATTTCTGATAATTCTGATCCAATAAATGGCGATAATGGGTACATGCTCATTTCATACTATGGCCGCTTAAACTACACGCTTGCCGGTCGCTATGTATTTACATTTAATGGAAGGGCGGATGGTTCTTCACGATTTGCAAAAGAAAACAGATGGGGCTTTTTCCCTTCTGCTGCATTTGCATGGCGAATTAGCGAAGAAAATTTCTTAAGAAATTCAAAAGCAATATCTGACTTGAAATTTAGAGTAGGTTATGGTATTACAGGCCAACAGGATATCCCGGGCTTGTATCCATACCTTGCTGTTTACAACCAGTCAAACAACAATGGTTTGTATCAATTGGGTAATACATTTTATAATCGTTTAGGTCCAGTTGAATATGATCCCAACATCAGATGGGAGCAAACGGAAAACATCAATGCCGCAATTGAATACGGGTTATTTAACAACCGTGTAACGGGTATTTTAGAAGTGTTTTCAAGAAAAACAAAAGACCTTGTAAGTGTTGTGCCTGTTCCACTTGGAGCCAATTTTGCTAATAACATCCTTACCAATGTAGGTAATATAGAAAGCAAAGGTTTTGAAGTAACAATGAATTTTGTACCTGTACGAAATAAGAATACGGAGGTTGACTTTGGGTTTAACGTAACCTATGCGAATCCAAAAATCACAAAATTGTTGTTGAATGAAGATCCCAATTTTGTAGGAAATCGACACACAATAATAGGAGGAAGTATTGGTACTCCTGCACGTATTGATGCTATTGGTAGTCGCCCGGGGTCTTTCTTTATGTATCAGCAGGTGTATGACAAAAACAACAATCCAATTGAAGGCTTGTACGAAGACCGCAATCGTGATGGTATCATCAATGAAAAAGATCTGCGTGTGTTTAAGCCATCAGATGCTCCTGTATTTTTAGGGATCAGCGGTTCAATAACACACAAAAAATTCAATGCAGGTTTTGTAATGCGTGGAAGCGTGGGCAATTATGTGTATAATAATGTTGCCATGCAGTTTGGTGTTTTAAACCAATTAAAATTGGGATCAGTTCCGCAAAATGTACACCGTAATTATTTGGCAACCGGCTTTTTGAATAAGCAGGAGCTTTCAGATTACTATATTCAAAACGGTTCATTCCTTCGTATGGACAATATCAATTTTGGCTATGATGCAGGAAAAGTTGCTAAAAATGTAAACCTGCGTATTACAGCCAACGTTCAAAACGCATTTCTTATAACTAAGTACAAAGGCATTGATCCGGAATTTAATAATGGTATGGATAATAACATCTATCCACGCCCAAGAACTTACGTACTAGGTGTAAATCTGGATTTCTAATTAATAAACGAACTATTATATGAAAAAGAATCTTTTAAAATTTTCAACGCTGCTGATAGCCTTGTTTATTATGGCAGGCTGTCATAAAAGGCTTGATAAGTTTCCTGCAAACACTCTTACTTCTGAGCAGGCATTTCAGGATTTGGAAGGCTATAAAAGAGTACTGGCAAGGGTTTACGGAAGTATGGTGCTTACTTCTCAAAATGCTCCAGCAACAGGTGGTTTTGGGAATGGTGACGTGAAAGGTGTGGATGAGGGTTTCTCTGATTTCTTCCGTAATTACTGGCATTTCCAGGATATGAGTACTGATATGGCAAAATGGAAGTATGCAGATGATGGGTTTTATGATATTCAGTTCAACAAGTGGAATGCTGCAAATGCACAAGTAGAAGCAATGTATGGACGCTGTATGCTTGTAATAACGTTTGCAAATGAATTTTTGAGAGAGAGTTCTCCTGCAAAAATCAGCGAACGTGGAATTGATGCAAATGAAATTAAAAGAATGCGTGCTGAAATTCGTTTTGTACGTGCATATATGTATTGGGTTCTTATGGATTTATTTGGCAGTCCGGGCTTTGTAACTGAAAACGATCCGTTCGGAACATTTACGCCTCCTCAAATTTCAAGGACCAACCTGTTTAACTGGATTGAAACAGAATTAAAAGCAATTGATGCAGATTTGCCTGCTCCACGTACGAATGAATATGGAAGAGCAGATAAGGCTGCTGCCTGGGCTATACTTGCAAGAATGTATCTTAATGCACAGGTTTATATCGGCACACCAAAATTTACCGAAGCAATAACTTATTCAAAGCAGGTAATTGATGCAGGGTATACTTTGTTAAGCAACTATCAATGGTTGTTTTTGGCTGATAACCATTTGAATAATACAGAAGCAATCTGGACGTTAAATTATGATGGCGTAAAATCACAGAGCTACGGCGGTGCTACTTTCATCATCAATGGTGCAGGATCGGGAGACCGCCAGCCATTAGTTCAATTAGGTGGCTTGGGTGGCTGGGGTGCCATGCGTGCCACAGAAAGAATTCCGTCACTGTTTCCTGATTTAACAGGGACTATTGATAAAAGATCACTTTGGTATACAGCGGGTCAATCATTAAATATGGATGACTTCTTTGAATACCAGTTTGGCTATCCTACAACAAAATTCAGAAACAGAACCAGAAGCGGCGGTTTTGGTAATGATCCAAACCGTACATTTTCTGATATTGATATCCCTGTATCAAGATTAGCAGAAATGTATTTAATATATGCTGAGGCTGTTAAGCGTGGAGGTACAGGAGGTACTGAAGCGCAAGCGGTAACATATCTTAATCTCCTTCGCAGAAGAGCATATGGAAACAATAGTGGCGATATAGGATCTTATGATCTGGATTTTCTTTTAGATGAAAGAGCGAGAGAATTGTATTGGGAAGGGTTTAGAAGAATGGATCTCATCCGTTATAACCGTTATTTTGAAGGAACTTATTTGTGGCCATGGAAAGGCGGTTTGCGCAATGGTACAGCGTTTGAATCTTTCAGAAAAATCTTGCCTCTGCCTTCAAAGCAACTTGCCGCAAATCCTAATCTCAAACAAAACCCCGGTTATTAATCATCTTAAAACTTTTATAAAATGAAAGCATTCATAAAATATGTGCCGGTTTTACTTTTTGCAGGAGTAATTTCCTGTAAAAAAGTTGAAAACAAGGTTTACCTGGAGAGTAGTACAGCACCACAGGTAACTGCTTCAACAACTGCTGTACGTCTTGAAGGCGGCGAAGAAGCAAACTTGGCGATTCGGTTCAATTGGACAAATCCTGAATATAAGTTTACAACAGGCATAAGTTCGCAAAATGTGAGTTACTCACTTGAAATCGATACAGTAGGAGCCAACTTTAAAAGCGCTACCAAGTACGCTGCTACCATTACCAGCGATCTGTCAAAGAGTTTTACAGTTGGTGAATTAAATGGAATTCTTGGAAATACGATGTTATTACAGCTTGATCCTAGAAGGCTTTATAATCTTGAAGCAAGGATAACGGCAAGTATTAATGGGGCTTCTAAACTTGTTTCAAACAAAGTGAGTTTTACGGCAAGGCCATTTCCACCGCCTCCAAAAACATCTACACCTGTTAACGATGAAATTTGGGTAGTAGGTGGTGCCAGTCCCGGAGGTTGGAACAATCCTTTAGCTTCTCCTTTTATTACCAATCAGAAGTTTACAAAACGCTCTACAACCAAGTATGACATTATTTTAAATCTGAATGCAAATGACGGGTACCTGATCCTTCCTGTTATGGGAAGCTGGAGTACCAAGTACTGTCTGGAAGACGGTGTTGACCGTGGATCAACTACAGGCGGAGGTGACTTTGTGTTCAAAGGTGGTGGTGGTCAGGATTTTCTTTCACCAACACCCGGCGGCACATTCAAGATTTCACTTGACTTCCAACTTGGGAAATTCTCTGTTGTAAGACAATAAACTTTTAAATCATTTACGTATGAAACTTTTTAATAAACTTTCAACACTTGCACTGGCCGCAGTTATAGGCTTTACAGCATGTGAAAAAGCAGAAAAATTGCCCGGTTATGCAGATGGCACGGCACCTGTGCTGAGTACACCCTCTGCTACTGTTGCACCTCCGGTGGCCGACTCCAATAAAGTATCTGTAATACTCAATTGGACAAACCCCAATTATGCATCTGATCCAAAAACATTCAAGTATATTATTGAAATTGATTCTGCAGGACGCAATTTCTCAAGAGCGTATACAAAAACAATAATTGGTAAATTAACCGACTCTACCATTGCCAAAGAATTCAATGCAGTCATGCTTGCATGGGGCTTTGAGTTCAATAAGGCATATGATGTAGATGTACGAGTTACCGCTTCTTATGGCAATAACAATGAGCAAAAGCGTTCAAATATTTTGAAGCTGCGGGCTACGCCTTACAAAATTCCTCCCAAAGTTGCCTTACCACCTTCAGGAAGATTATTTATTGTAGGGGGTGCTACCAATGGCGGATGGAATAATCCAGTGCCTGTACCTTCACAAGAGCTGGCACGTTATGATGAAACAACCTGGGGTGGTGTGTTTCAATTGAGCGGTGGTAATGAATATTTGATTTTACCTGTAAACGGAAGCTGGGATAATAAATTTGCAATTCCAAGCAATCTTGCTCCCGGTATAGATGTTGCGGGTACGTTCTTTGCCAGTACAGGTCCTGGTGACAACTTTAAAGCACCTCCAGCAAGCGGTTTGTATAAAATTACCCTTGACTTCCAGAAAGGTCTTTATACTGTTGCTCCTATTACAATTGTAAACGGATTGCCTACCAACCTCTTTATCGTGGGTGGTGCAACACCGGGCGGCTGGAACAATCCGGTTCCTTTACCGTCTCAGCAATTAACCCGTCGTAATTCATCACAATGGGATGTAACACTCAACTTTACTTCAGGTCAGGCTTATTTGCTTTTACCTGTAAATGGAAGCTGGGCTCAAAAATATGGAGCTGATAATCCTTCACCCACCGGACCTCAATTAGGAGGAAAGATTAAAGGAGAAGGCGCTGATATTCCCGCACCTTCTGTGAGCGGCAGCTATAAATTTACCGTTGACTTTTACACAGGTGAATACAAGCTTACACAATAAAAAAATCTGATTTTATTTTAAAAGACCCCGCAATTGCGGGGTCTTTTTTATTTGTTTAATGCTTATCAACCCCGTGCCCCGCCTCATTTTTCCGTACCTTCGTGCACTCAAAAAAACAAGCGTATGGCTTCCCTTAAAGAGCAGTTGGATATGAAGCGTTTGCCGCAACACATTGCTATCATAATGGATGGCAACGGACGCTGGGCAAAGGAGCAGGGGCAGGATCGTTTGTATGGCCATTTTCATGGCGTGGAAAGTGTTCGGAATATTGTAGAAGGTTGTGCTGAGTTGGGCGTGAAGTTTTTAACGCTCTATGCGTTTAGTACTGAAAACTGGGACCGACCTGTGGAAGAAGTTACGGGGCTGATGGAGTTGCTGGTGGATAATATTCGCAAAGAAACCAGCACACTTAAGAAAAATAATATTCGTCTGCATGTGATTGGTGATATTAATATGCTGCCAGATTATGCACGAAAAGAATTGAAGGAAAGTGTGGCAGAACTGGAGCATAATACCGGCCTTAATGTAATAATGGCTTTGAGTTACAGCAGCCGCTGGGAAATTGTAAATGCCATTAAAAGCATAGCGGCTGATGTAAAAGCAGGCAAGCTGGAGCCATTTGAAATTGACCAGGATACCATAAAGGATTACCTCACCACCCGTGAGTTTCCTGATCCGGAGCTGATGATACGTACGAGTGGTGAGTACCGAATCAGTAATTTCCTGTTGTATCAACTGGCTTATGCAGAGTTGTATTTTACCAACGTGCGCTGGCCCGACTTTAGAAAAGAAAACTTATATGAAGCAATTATGGATTATCAAAAAAGACAGCGCCGTTTTGGAAGAACAGGAGAACAGTTACAGCAAACTGAAACTGTAACAACAACTTAATAATCCATTTTAAATGCGTGTTTTAACATAGCGTTTCAGCAAAAGCGTTTATTTTGCCGCCTGCTGTGCATAACAACAAACCCTAACAACTTAACCTGACAGATTTAATTGATGCGTTTGAAAAATATTATACCAATACTGATTGTTCTGTGTGTTTTACTGCAGGTGCATGTGAATGCACAGGTAAGTGATACCACGCAACCCCTTTCTGTTGACCCTGAACTGGAAGCAATTTTTAAAAGTCCCACTCCAAAAGAATATACCATAGCAGGTATTACTGTTACCGGCAGCAAAACATTTGACAGTGCGCTGCTGGTTTCAATTGCCGGTATTGGTATTGGAGATAAGGTGTATTTGCCGGGCGGTGATTTATTCAGCAGGGTGATTAATAATATCTGGCGCCAGCAGTATTTTGAAGATGTGGCTGTTTATATCACAAAAGTTGACGGCAGAGATATTTTTGTTGAAATAAATGTAAAAGAACGTGCAAGGCTTGGTTCGTTTTCATTTAAGGGCATCCGTAAAGGTGAAGAAGATGAACTGAAAGAAAAACTCAATCTCAACCCCAATAAAGTAATTACAGAAAACTTACGCCGAACGAGTATTGAGCGTATTGAAAAATTTTATGTTGAAAAAGGCTTCCGCTCAATAAAGGTTAACATTGAAGAAACTAAAAATACAGTAAACCCAAATTTTATTGATTTGGTATTTGCAGTAACCAAAGGAAGCAAAGTAAAAATTGAAGATATTTTTATAAGTGGAAATGATAATGTAAATGATCTTAAATTAAAAAAGAAACTCAAAGGCACAAAAGAGAAGGGTCGCATTACATTGAATCCAACAGAAGTACAACCAATTTATGGCAGTAAAGACACCGTTACGTTTAAACAGTTTTTAAAGGGGAAAGATTATTTGCACATAAGCAAAGTGAAAGATTTTATTGACCCGTGGTTTCGTTTTAAACTCTCATCTGCCAAATTCAACCAAAAGAAATACGAAGAAGATAAAGAAAGTATACTTTCTTATTATAATGAATTGGGATACCGTGATGCGGTGATTGAAAAAGATACGCCCTATTACAATTCAAAGGGAAATCTTGTGGTAGAATTAAAAGTGAGTGAGGGGCGCCGCTATTATTTCGGGAATATTACATGGCGTGGTAATACCAAGTACAGCGATTCTATACTCACTGCTTACCTGGGAGTAAAAAAAGGAGATGTATACAATCTTGAAACTTTTAATAAACGTTTGGGCAAGCAACTTAGCCAGGAAGGTGGCGACATCAGCGGATTGTATATGGATGATGGCTATTTGTTCTTTCGTATAGAACCGATTGAAACAAGGGTGTACAATGATACCATTGATTATGAAGTTCGTATTTCTGAAGGGCCGCAGGCTACCATCCGTGCGATAAACATTAGCGGGAACGATAAAACAAAAGAATATGTAATTCGCCGTGAAATAAGAACCATACCCGGTGAAAAATTCAGCCGCAGTGATTTGATACGTTCTCAACGTGAGCTTTCTTCACTCAACTATTTTAACCAGGAAAAAATCGGCATCAACCCTGTACCCAATCCAGATGATGGAACAGTGGACATTAATTATTCATTGGAAGAAAAATCAAGTGATCAGTTGGAGTTAAGTGCGGGCTGGGGTGGTATAATTGGTTTAACAGGTACATTGGGTATTACCTTCAACAACTTTTCAACCAAAAAATTATTCAAACCCAAACAATGGGATGGTATTCCAAGTGGTGATGGGCAACGTTTATCATTGCGTGTACAATCAAACGGTCCGTCCTTCAGCACACAAAACTTTTCGTTTACAGAACCATGGTTGGGTGGAAAAAAACGCAACAACTTAACCGTAAGTTTTTTCCGTACACGTTTATCCAATGCATTTGATCCATTAACCGGGATGCCCTTACGTTCAAGAGCAAATGACAACAGTTATTTAAGAACATTAGGTGCTACTTTGTCTTATGGCAAACAATTGAAATGGCCTGATGATTATTTTACGCTTATTACATCACTCAGCTACACACAGTATAAACTCAAAGAATACCGTTTGTTTCCTGATCTTGACAGTGGTTTAAGTAACAACCTCAATATTCGTTTACAACTTTTACGTTCAAGTGTTGACAATCCAACATTTCCACGCACAGGTTCTAACTTTTCATTGACGGCTACTTTTACACCACCATGGAGTTTGTTCAGAGATCCTTCTAAATATTCTGACCCGGCAGAAAAATTCCGCCTCGTAGAATATCATAAATGGCGTTTGAATTATGAGTGGTTTATCCCAATTGGGAAACCAATGGGTGCAGAAAAGAACCGCCAGTTTGTATTACGTGCAGCAGCTAAGTTTGGTTTCCTGGGCAGGTATAACAGGGATATTCCATTATCACCGTTCGAACGTTTTCAGGTGGGTGATGCAGGTTTGCAAAACAACTTTGGTATTATTGGTTTTGATATCATTGCACATCGTGGTTTTCCTGTGTATGATAACAGTAATCCAAGAGTTAACAGTACGGGTCAAACATCGGCACAGCAGTTTTTTACCATTTTTAACAAATACAGTTTGGAAATGCGTTACCCACTCAGTACGAACCCCAGCAGTACCATTTTTGGATTGGCATTTTTTGAAGCTGCCAACGGATGGTATGATCGCTCTGAGTTAAGTAACCCTGTTACAGGTTTGCTTTATACATCAAGGTATCAGCCATACAATCCCTTTAAACTTCGCCGAAGTGCAGGTTTGGGTATGCGTTTCTTCCTTCCCATGTTTGGATTACTTGGGTTTGATTATGGTGTGGGGCTTGATAGGTATTTCCCGGGCGCACGTTTGAGAGATGTAACGAGGTTTACCTTTATGCTTGGGTTTGAACCTGAGTAAGGTGAAGGGCACAAGCAACTTAAAAAAGTTTCAACTCATCTCATATAAAATTATAACTATGAAGAAGTTTTTATTACTGCCGTTGTTTTTACTGGCATTGAGCTTTGCAACAAACGCACAGCGTTATGCCATTATTGATACCAAATACATATTGGGAAAAATTCCTGAGTATAAAGATGCCAACACAAAACTTGAAGAAATAGCAGATGCATGGCAAAAAGAAATTGACCTGATGCAATCCGACCTGGACAAAATGTATCGTCAACTGGATGCAGAACGTGCCATGCTCACTCCTGAACTTTTGAAGAAAAGAGAAGACGAGATCTTTAACAAGGAAAAGGGAGTTCGGGATTTGCAGCGCAAACGTTTTGGGTTTGAAGGCGATTATTTCCGTAAAAAGCAGGAGCTTGTAAAGCCCATACAGGACAGGGTTTACAACGCCGTACAAAAACTCGCTACCGAGCGTATGTATGACTTTATTTTGGATAAAAGTGAAGGAATTACCGTTATATTTGCCGACCCTAAACTGGACCGGAGCGATGATGTACTGAAAATTTTGGGTGTTAAACTTTAATTAACGTACAACGGGGCTGCAACCAAAACAGGGCGTAAGTACACTTAAACACAAACAATCAAAAGTAGAAATGAAAAAAGTAATTTTATTCGCAGTAGTTATTTTGATGGGTGCTGCTGCAAGTGCACAAAAGTTTGGTCACATTAATACCAACGAATTACTGGCTGCTATGCCCGAAACAAAAAAAGCACAGGACAGATTGCAAAAAATGCAGGATTCACTCAACACTTCTTATGCTGATATGTTGAAAGAATACCGTGAGCAGGATAGCCTTATACGTTCTGATTCTGCCAAATGGACTCCTGCTAAAAAGGATGTAAAGTTTGGACAGTTTCAACAATTAGGTGAAACACTTCAGAACTATTCAACTGCAGCACAGCAATATTTACAACAGAAGCAAGAGGAGTTGTTTACTCCCATTCAAAAGATTGCAAGAGATGCTATTAACGCTGTAGCTAAAGCAAATGGATATACTTATATTTTCGCTGCAGAAGCATTATATGTAGCTCCAACATCAGACGACATTCTTACACTTGTAAAAAAGTATTTGAAAATACCTGATGCCCCTGCAGGTAAGTAATTAATAAATTTTGAGTCCCGCCCCACAGGCGGGATTCTTTTTTAAGTTACTTTGTAAACATGCATAGCGGTTCAATTGGCATATTTGATTCAGGTTATGGTGGGTTAACAGTAATGAAAGAAATTGTTACTGAACTGCCGCAGTATAATTATTTGTATTTGGGTGATAACGCACGTGCACCTTATGGCAACCGTAGTTTTGAAACTGTTTATCAATACACGTTGCAATGTGTAAAATGGTTTTTTGATCAGGGTTGTCCTTTAGTAATTCTTGCATGTAACACAGCATCTGCCAAAGCATTAAGAACCATTCAGCAAAACGATTTGCAACATCTTAATCCTGATAACCGGGTGCTTGGTGTAATTCGTCCAACTACAGAAATTGTTGGTACTTATACAAAAACAAAGGAAGTGGGTGTGTTGGCTACCAATGGAACTGTGCAATCAAAATCTTACGAAATTGAAATTGAAAAATTCTTCCCGGAGGTTAAAGTGTATCAGCAGGCATGTCCCATGTGGGTTCCGTTAATTGAAAACAATGAACATACATCACCGGGGGCAGATTATTTTGTAAAGGAATACACGGAGGCATTGATGCAGCAGTCTTCAAATATTGATACTGTTTTGCTGGGATGCACACATTATCCTTTGCTGGAACAAAAAATAAAAAGCTATTTGCCTCCTTCAGTAACGGTTTTGAGCCAGGGTGCAATTGTAGCCACCAGTTTAAAAGATTACCTGAGCCGCCATCAGCAACTGGAAAGCCGCATCAGCAGGGGTGCAGAACGTGCTTTTTATACAACAGATTCCCCGGCTGATTTTAATGCCCATGCCCGTTTGTTTTATGGTGCTGAAATTGAGAGCAGTCATACAGAGTTGAAGAGCTGAGCTGTAAATTTTTCTTCTTTTCCCACCCTTTTTAAGGCTGTTTTCCCCTACCTTTGCCGTCCTTTCACAAACAAAGGGAAGTGGTGTTCCCCTTGGTGAATCTGAAATTTCCGGTTTCTCCCCGGTATTTTTAAAGCAGTAAAACAGAAAACAATGCCAGGAAAAAAACGTACATACCAGCCATCTAAGCGTCGCCGCAAAACTACACATGGTTTTCGCAAGCGCATGCAGGATGCTAATGGCCGCAAGGTATTAGCCAGTCGCCGTGCAAAGGGACGTCATAAGCTCAGTGTGAGCGATGAGCGTGGAGCAAAAAAATAAACAAAGAGCTTTATTCAATAATTCAAGTCCCGGTATTAGCCCGGGACTTTTTATTTTTACCA
>JBKCJY010000180.1:0-8378 GCA_046301455.1 Chitinophagaceae bacterium
TTTTTTCATGAACAAATGTTTTCAAATTGGCGCCTACACCATTCCATGCCTTTATACCTATTGCTGTTTTATAAGAATTGCTGTTAGCTGTTTTATTTTGTGCAACTGCAATGCTTACCATACAGAAGCAAATAAAAACAAAAAGAAGATGTTTCATATTTATGTTTATTATTTCAGCAAATGTAACTATTTCAACAGCATATCTGTAAATGCTGTACTGTCGCCATTAAATACATTAAAATCAACATTAGCATTAATACCACTTACTTTCCCTCTTTCACTGTGCTGCCAAAAATGCCAATCTCTGTTGATGCGTGGTGCATTGGGCTGTAAATAATGTGCCGCCCATAATGGATAATCATCAAATTCACCACTCAAATACATTTTATAAAAATCTACATTGGTATAGATGATCGGCTTTACACCATAAGCCAGCTCCGTTGCATAGAGCCAGGCTTTTAAACGCTGTTGTAAAATTTCTTTTTTCACACCATATGTTTGCTCCACATCTACAACAGGAGGTAAATCACCGCTTGAAAATTTTACATGACTGACGAAGTTTCTTGCCTGTAATGTTCCATCCTTTGTGGGCAGAAAAAAATGATACGCACCACGTATTAAACCTGCTTCTTTTGCTTTACGCCAGTTGCGCTTAAAATAAAAATCCTTATCACCAGTTCCTTCCGTTGCTTTAATAAAAACAAAATCAATCGTAATTCCCTGTACATACATTTCTTTCACCAGTTGCCAGTTCACCACACTTTGATAGCGGCTCACATCAATGCCGTGTATAGAATAACCTTCAGGTATTGGAATCCCAAATTCCTTGTAACGAATAGCCGATGCTCTCCTTTCGATCCACCACATATATCCAAACAATGCAATAGCGCCCGCAATGAAAAAACCGGCAAGGAAGAGAATAATGTTTCGGGTAAACTTTTTTTTGCTGCGGGCCATAAACAGTCACAAATCTATCCTTGAAATTGTTTCCGTTTTCAGCAGTATGCAAATAAATTTTAGATTTAACAGAAATTCAATGATTATTTTGCAGCATGCTCTGGTTTTCTACAGGTATTTTACTTCTCTTCATTTACTGTATTCTTATTTTACAGTACGGGATTTGGTGGAAAAAATTGCAACATCTGAACATAGCTAAAGACTTTACTCCGGATTTACGGATCAGTATTTTGATTCCTGCACGTAATGAAGAAAAAAATATCGGCGCCTGCTTGCAGAGTATTCAGCAGTTAAACTATCCAAAAGATTTATTTGAGGTAATTGTTGTTGATGATTTCAGCGAAGATGCTACTGCTGCTGTTGTAAAACAGTTTGACAATGTAAAGTTGATTCAGTTAAAAGATGTATTGAAAAGAAACATCAACTCCTATAAAAAGAAAGCGATTGAAACCGGAATCGAAAAAGCTTCATATGATTACATCATTACAACAGATGCAGATTGTATTGTTCCAAAGAATTGGCTTTTAAATTTTGCATGGCTGATTGAGAAAAAGCAAGCTGAATTTATAGCGGCTCCTGTTGCCATGAAAGAAGCAAGCAGTTTCATCAAACTTTTTCAAAGCCTTGATTTTTTAAGCCTGCAGGGGATTACTGCTGCAAGTGTGGGTGCTGGCTTTCACAGTATGTGCAATGGTGCCAATCTTTGCTACAGTAAAAAAGCATTTGCTGCTGTGGATGGGTTTAAAGATGTGGACCATATTGCCAGCGGTGATGATATGTTGCTGATGCATAAAATACAAGAACAATTTCCCGGCAAAGTGCATTACTGTCATTCTTCAGAAAGTATTGTGCTTACCAATCCTGTAGAAACAGTAAAGGATTTTTTTCAGCAACGAATCCGCTGGGCCAGCAAGGCAGATCAATATAATGACAAAAGGATATTTTGGGTACTGTTATTAGTATATCTGTTCAACTTTTATTTATTGACTTTGTTGGTTGCAGGACTTATTAAAACAGATTTATGGATTTTGTTATTGGCTTCATTTTTTGTGAAAACAATTGTGGAATTGTATTTTTTAATTCCTGTTGCAACGTTTTTTAAAAATCAAGAATTGCTGATATGGTTTCCAATCATGCAGCCGTTTCATATTGTTTATACAGTAGTGGCAGGATGGCTTGGGAAATTTTCGAATTACAGTTGGAAAGGAAGAGAAGTGAAATAAGAAGATGAAATTGTTTTACATTTAACCAATGCCAGACCAAAACTTCTCCTTCATCAAAACCTTCTGGAAAAAACTTCGCCGCAACAAAGGCGCAGTGTTTGGTTTGTGCATTATTATTCTGGCATTGTTTATCGCTTTATTTGCATATGTACTTGCTCCTGATAATACACCTGATGCCAATCGTATCATTGTGGAAATAGCAGCAAAGAAGCCGGGCTATCAGCAACAGTTCTTCAAACTCAAAAAAGAAAATAGTAATTCAGAAAGAAATTATTTTTCAGGAAAAGAGGATACTTATCAATACATCCCCATTACTTCATACAGAGCATTCAGTGACAGCATTGAGGTTAATAAATATGTAGATGATGGTATAACAGAAAAAATGATGTTCTCTCTAAACGGCAGAGATTATCATGATGCTGTTGAAACAAAAACCTTTTGGCTCGGTACTGATAAATTCGGCCGTGATATTTTAAGCCGTCTCATCATTGGTACAAGAGTAAGCCTTGGCGTGGGTTTTATTGCCGTGCTTATTTCATTAACGGCAGGAATTTTTCTCGGTGCCATTGCAGGTTTCTTTCGTGGTAAAACTGATGATGTAGTGATGTGGTTTGTAAATGTAGTATGGAGTATTCCTACACTATTACTCGTGTTTGCTATTACGCTGGCATTGGGTAAAGGTTACTGGCAGGTATTTATTGCAGTTGGTTTAACACTTTGGGTGAATGTTGCACGTTTGGTTCGTGGGCAGGTACTCAGCATTCGTGAATTAAATTATATCGAAGCCACCAAAGCAATGGGATTCTCCAGTACAAGAACGATCATCCGTCATATTCTTCCAAACATCATGGGGCCTGTATTGGTAATTGCTGCTTCTAACTTTGCCAGTGCCATTGTAATTGAAGCAGGTCTGAGTTTTCTGGGACTTGGTGTGCAACCCCCACAACCAAGCTGGGGTTTGATGATTAAAGAAAAATACAACTTCATTATCACCAATAATCCCATGCTTGCTATTGTGCCTGGTATTGCAATTATGCTTTTGGTTCTCGCTTTTAACTTATTGGGTAATGGGTTGAGAGATGTGCTGGATGTAAGGAGTTGAGTATAATTTAATCTTATCAACTTGTAAATGATTAACGAGAGCAAACAAATGTGTTCTGACTAAAAAAGGTGAAACATTGAGCTTTGTTCTTTTTTAAAACTATAATTAGTCTGCCCCATCTGTTCTTGCCCTGTTAACAGCAAATGTTCCAACTCTGTTACCACAAATCAATCCCTGATCACAATCACTCCGATAGTGAATGGCGCCGTACAAGCGTGAAAGTGAAGCTTCTTTTGCCATAGCTTCATACGCCTGTTTACGTGCAGGTAAAATGTGACTAAGAATACTTGCTGCTGCACCGCTAAATGTAGAGTGCCCGCTTGTATAAGAGGGAAAGTTGGGCAAACCTGTCCATGTTTTTATGGCAGGATTTGTTTGCGATGGGCGTGGGTTGAAATATGTATACTTTGCATCCCAACAGGCTACAGCTGCATCCATCAAACTCATATTGAGTAATGCAAGATTACGGGCCCAACGTACCTCACTAAAATTTTGTTTGAGAAAGTCATCAGCAGCAATTGCATTCCAATGGCCGGGTGGCGTGTAAGTGCCGCCGCCATCAGCCCAAAAGTGTACTATCCGAATTTGCTCACGTGTTGCATTGTTACTGTAGTACAACACTTCTTCTGTTTCTTTTTTGAATTGATCTGATGATGTAGATGGTGGTGCCGGTGGGCGTAACGTAGTAACCAATGTTAATGAATCAAACAGCCATGTTCTTACTCTTCCAAAGTATGGAAGCATTGGTGGGCGCTTAGGTGATTCCTGGCTGATCCAGGGTACTTCCCCACGGCCTGTTGCACCTGTTTCAAATTCTTCCCACAGATTAACACCATTCACAATACCCACTGCTGCACCTGCCCTGTCGGTTCTTGCACGTGCTGCAAATTTTTGTGCAACCAATCTGCCAAATGCTTCACCTGCCTCCAGATCACTGCGCACATTTACACCTGCTGCAATACGTGCATTTTTGTGTGCTATTGCCAAACCCTGTATATAAGCCTGCTCTGTTGGGAAAAATAATTTGAGCATTTCAGTTGTTACACCAATCACCACTGCATCTTCACTTGGGTAAGAAGGAAGATCTGATTGGGGAAGCTTAGCAGAGACGGTACTGTTAATTTTATAAGGCGCCGAACGGTTGTATAATTTTTTATAATGCCAAGCTGCTACCAGTGCATCATACTGTGCAGCACTTACATATGCATATGCACGTGCTGCATATGGCGGATTAGCAAACGGAAAACGTGTAGCTGCAAAAGGGTTGTTGGCATCAGGAATTGGATATGTTCCATCCGGATTCTGATAGGGTGCTAAATTATATTTTGCAACGAGGCCACGTAATATTTCATTCCAACGTAATACTGCACCGGCACCCCAGTATTGAATATCGTTTTGTAATTCAATACTCATATTTTGTTGCCAGCTTTTAATTTCATTGATCTCTGCTGCATAAGCCGTTGTGTTAGTGCCTCCCGGTGCTGCTACAGCAAATTCATCGGGTGCAGTTAAAAGAATTGTTTTCCACGTACCTGCGTTGATATCAATATTAGAAGGTTGTAAGGCCGCAATTTTTTCTGTGCGGCCAATAACTTCTTTTTTACAGGAAGTTAGTACAGCTGTAAAAAGAAGAATATATAGAATGATGCGAAATGGTTTCATCTTTTTATTGATTTGATGATGAGGTGTTTGACTCTTTTTGTTTTTTCCCAAGGTTTAGTACATAAAATAACCCAAAGTTGAGATTCATACTTTGTCCGATGTTTCTTCCTGCAATGACCTGGTGTAAACCACCTGTGAGTGAAAGATGATCAGCTTTCTTAAACACATATTTGAAGTTGGCACCAATGCTGCTGGCATTCATTTTATTACTGGGGAAAGGCATATTGTTACGTGTAATATCAAATCCTCCTTGCGTAATCATATTGTTAAATACAGCTTCAGCAATCAGGTATTGTGTACGATAACCTGCACGAATATTGAAAGTGGTTACATTGGGCATAAACACTTCATCGCTTAAAACCAACTCAGTAGTGTAATAGGAATTTCTGTCAAGTTTAATATTATCACGAAATACATAGGTGCCCGAAGCAGTTACAAACCATTTATTATTGTAATAATAATCCACCATCAAACGGGTCATTGCTGTTCTGCTTTTCAATCCAATAGATAAAGGAAGATAATCAGCTACATAATTTGTAAGCGGAGTACTTACTCCGGCAATTCCAAAAACAGCCAGTCGACCATATCCTATTTTTTTATTGATGGGACGGTACTTCACCATTAAACTCAAATCCTGTACCCCATTCATGCCATGTAATTGTCCCGCACTCGCTTTTGTTCTTACATATGGCACATTAAATAAGAGATTGAGTTGTTCTGATACGCCATAGTTACCCATAAGACTGAATACCTGAGTGCTTACTGTGCCCAGGTTTTGATTATCCCGTTTATTGGTTCCTTCCCAATAGTTTTTCCAACTGCCATAGCTGTACATGGGACCAATACAGAATGCATTTTTTTCCATCATGATAGCATCAATATCAGTTTGGGCAAAGATTTGATGTGTTGATGTAAGGAAAATGAAAAATATTATTAGTGATTTTAGTCGTTTCATTGTTGATGTTTTTTTTGAAAATCCATTTCAGTGTCTAATTCTTTTTCAATTTCAGGCGCTGTAAAATCAACTCACCAATCTTCTTGCCAACGGCCAATCCTTCTTCGTTATCAAACCGAAAATGAATGCCGCCGTATAAGCGTGACATAGCAGCTTCTGCTGCTGCATCACGAAATGATTTGATCATACGATTTTTTATTCCAAACTCAAGCAATGATGTATCGGTAAACGAAAGTTTATCGCCAAAAATGCTGGTCATAGCTTCGGCAGCTGCAGATGAGTTGGTAGCATGACCGCTTACATAAGAGGGGAAGGGTGGTGTTTGTATATACGGCCGCCATTCCTGGGTTACATATTTATTGATAGCAGTTTCAGGACGAATGTAATTGCTTGTATATTTCTCCTCCCATCCACGAGTGAAAGCGTCGAAAAAAGCAATTGAAGTCAACGCATAAGCAGCAACAGTTGTATTGAAATCAGCTTTCGCTTCTTTTGCAGCAATTCCTACAATGTTCAACCAATGACCGGGTGGTGAAAACTTTTTCGTAGCAAACATGACATGTCCGCTCACATTCATCTTAAATGGATTATCATCCCAAAAATCTGCAATGTGCTTTTGTTCCTCTGTTAAACTATCACCCACATTTTTTACTTCCAACATGTATTTGTAGAAAGAACTGTTTTTGTTCTTCACATCAAATTTTGGTGGCCGTGGAATTTCAAACTGTGATGAACTGTCGAGTACCATTGGCCGAATTTCTCCCCAGTGTGGTTCTACTGCAGTTGCATACATGGGAGGAGTTGGTACCCATCGACCCTCTTCATCCGTTACATTGTATTTTTCAGCGCCCCGTGTTGCAGCATAATTATCACCCTTACTCCATTTTAAAACACTTGCAGCAATTGTATCAGCAAAGGCAGAAGTATTTTTTAAAACAGCTGATGGAATGCCTGCAGAGTCGGCCTTATTTTTAAGTTCATTATAATATTCCATCATACTTCCTTCAGGAAAAGTAACCGCATTACCTACTTTGGTAAAAGCCAATAATGCAGCTAATTGAAAATCGATTTGAGCTTTGGAAGTATCGGGTTTTGGCATGGGCGGCATGTGTTTGATCTGTCCGCTCAGGCTTTGATAATTGGCATCGCCTGCTGCAATACATTCATATCCTGCTATACTTGCATACACATAGTTGCGGCTTGCAATCATGGGAGGAAAATTGTTTTCCAATACAACATTGTTGAGCTTCTTTACTGTTTTGCTGTAAAGAAGGGGGTCATTTATGTATATTTTGTAATTAGTATTGGGTTTACAAGCAATGATGAATAAAAATATTGCTGAGAAATATAAAATTCTTTTCATGATTAAAAATTATCATAAAACCATTTATGGTATTATTTGTATTTTCTATATAGATTTCGCTGCAGATAATTTTTATTTTTTCATTCCGAACATCCTAAATACTCAATGAATAAATAGCTATTATAATTAGCATTTATTAGCCTGCCTTATACCAGCAATTTACAATAAAACCGCTGAACATATGACATTTGAACGCATTCCATCAGAATGCAAACCCAGATGTAGTGTTTTGTATGAGTGATGAAATTTTAATGGGTGTTATGAAAGCTTTAATGCGTTTAAATATTTCAGTTCCCGGACAAACGGGTATTATTACTTTAAGTGACGGGAGTATTCCAAATCTGTATTATCCTGAAATAACTTTTGTTGAAACAAGCGGATACAATTTAGGTAAGCATGCTTTTAAACTTATGCAGGAATGTATGTCTGAAGCAACAAATCCATTTGAAGAATTTGTTCCGTCAAAACTTGTTGAAGGCGGTTCTTTGTAAGATTATATTCCAGCCTTTACAACATTCACTGTTCTGGAGAAGCTTTCATCTAAGGATATAAATGTCTCGGTACGTTCTATGCCTTTTATTTTTTGTAATGCGTCATGGAGCACATAGCGTAGCTGATTCATATCCCTGCACACCACTTCAATAAACATACTGTAATTTCCTGTTGTATAGTTGAGACGAACAATTTCAGGTATTTTCTGCAGTTCCTTTGCAACTGAATCGTACATCGAACTTTTCTCCAAATAAATACCAACAAATGCTGTTACATCATAACCCAGCTTTTTAAAATCTACATTCAGCTTTGTACCCTTTACTATTCCATGTTCCTGTAACTTTTTAATGCGAACATGAATAGTACCTCCGCTCACAAAGAGTTTTTTACCCAAATCAGCATAGGAAATCTGGGCATCTTCTGTCATTTCATTAATGATCTGAAGGTCTATTTTGTCAAGATTCAATTTAGAAGGCATAATGGGGCTATATTTTAAATTTAATCAACACAAAGTAATACATTTTTTAAAAATATCAAAAGTATTAAAATTTTTATTGAAAATTGTATAACATATTGGGTCTTTGATTTAATATTGCACTGTAAACGTTCTTTGAATAACAACAT
>JBKCJY010000181.1:0-6556 GCA_046301455.1 Chitinophagaceae bacterium
ACCACTGCCTTGCTCATTAACAAATGTGAAGTATGAATACCAGCGATTGAACAGTGTGGGTAATGTGATTCAATTCAAAGCAGTAAGTAATCAACCCATCCTTTCGCAACGTTGGACCATTCAGCGTGATAATGGAGCAACACCTGTGGTAATTAATGCCAATAACCCAACTTATACCTTTACACAAGCAGGAATTTACAAGGTATGCCTGCGTGCACTTACCATTAACGGATGCATAAAAGAATACTGCGACACCATCCGTATTGGTGAAATTCCAAACACGTGCAGTTTACAGGTTACACCCAATCCTGCAACGACTCAAATTTATTTCAGACTGGAGTTGAGAGCTGCGCAAACAGTTACTGCTTCCATTATTGATCAATCAGGCGTACGCAGAAGTGTACATTTCTTCCCAGGCACACAGGGTTGGAACAATTTTAATATTGGTATAGCTACATTGCCTTCAGGATATTACACACTTGAAGTAAAATACAACGGCACTGTATGTGCCACTAAATTTCAAAAAGTGAATTAAAGACGGAAATTTTTCTTATAGCGTTACAGCGGCCCATTTCTATGGGCTGCTTTTTTATTTGCCAAATAATTTCTCCAGTTCTTCTTTCTTTAACTCCGTATAAGTTGGATTGCCGAGTGCAGTTACATTAGGTTGTGTACATTGAAACAAATCATCCACCAGATGTTTAATTTCTTTCTGTGTGAGCGCTTTGCCTGCTTTTACTGAATGTTGTTGTGCTAATGAACGAATGACTTTCTCCCGCTTTGAAAATTTTACATCACTGCTGAAATGTTTGATTTGCTCCAGTAATAGTTCAATTGCAAAGCTTTCATTGCCCTGCTCCACATCAGCCGGTGTACCCTGAATAACGAATGTGTTTTTCCCAAACGGCTCTACATGATAACCAAGTTGATGCAAATCTGGAATAATATCATTAAGCATTACAGCATCCTGCGGCGATACATTTAATGTAGCAGGAAATAAACTTCGTTGTGTGGCAACCGCAGAACCATTCACTGCTTGTTGATAGCGTTCAAACAAAATACGTTCATGTGCATTTTGCTGATGAATGAGCATAATGCCTTTGCTGGTGGCTGCAATAATATAGGTATTGTGAAGTTGGGTGAAGTCTTGATCAGGAATGAACAACTCTTTTGATTGAAATTGTTCGATTGATTGATTGTTCGACTGTTGAGCACCTGAAAATTTGCTTTGTATTACTGACTCATTACTACCGGGTACAGGCTCCTTCTTTCCTGCTTCATAAAAATCTTTCCAATGTTTTAATTCACTTTTGTGTGAAGGATCTATTTTATGCGCTGCATGTTTTTGAGTAAAGGTTTGATATAAGGAAGATGAAGAGGCTTCATTCTTTTTTTGCTCTGTAAACGGTTTGCTCACAGCATCCAATTGCTGAATGCCGGGGTCTAAATCAAAATCAAGCGTGGGTGTAATACTGAATTGTGCCAACGCATGCTTTACTGCAGATTGTACAAATGCATATACAATCTTTTCATCTTCAAATTTTATTTCCTGTTTGGTAGGATGCACATTCACATCTACCTGCGATGGTTCCAAATCAATAAACAAAACATATGTTGGAAAACTATCAGTTGCAATCATTTCCTGAAACGCACTTGCCACTGCATGATTAAGATAAGCACTCTTGATGAAACGATTGTTGACGAAAAAGTATTGGTCGCCTCTTGTTTTCTTTGCTGTTTCCGGTTTACCAATGAAGCCATAGATGTTCATATAATCCGTTTGCTCCTGAACGGTAACAAGCTTTGAATTGTATTGATTGCCGAGAATTTGTACAATACGTTGTTTTAATGTTCCTTTTTCCAAATGAAACAATTGCTGTCCATTAGCTGAGAGTGAAAAGAAAATTTCAGGATACGCCATGCTCACACGTATGAACTCATCTACAATATGCCGCATTTCAGCTGCATTGCTTTTTAAAAAGTTGCGGCGTGCAGGTACGTTGAAGAATAAATTCTTCATGGCTATACTTGTACCGGTTGGAGTAGCAATTGGTTCCTGCTTTTTTACAACGCTGTTTTCAATTTCAATAAAAGTTCCGGCGGTATCTTCTGCCCGTTTCGTTTTTAATTCTACTTGTGCCACAGCAGCTATAGAAGCGAGTGCTTCACCACGAAAGCCCATGGTTTTGATACGGAATAAATCTTCAATGTCTTTGATTTTGGAGGTAGCATGCCTTTCAAACGCCATCCGGGCATCGGTTTCACTCATGCCTTTGCCGTTATCAATCACCTGCAATAGTTGCTTACCCGCATCCTGAATAATGAGTTGAATTTCTGTTGCTCCTGCATCCACCGCATTTTCCAACAACTCCTTTACCGCACTGGCAGGGCGCTGAATTACTTCACCTGCAGCAATTTGGTTGGCGATGTGGTCAGGTAATAATTGTATAATATCCGGCACTTGTACTTTAACTTTTGGCGAACGGCAAATTTACAATTCTTCAACCAACTGCAGCAACAGAATTCACTAACTTTAAGGCTTATGATGAAAACGATTCTTCTAAGAGCAGCTTTACTTGTACTTATTTGTTCAAATAGTCCATTACTATTTGCACAAACCCCGCAGCAAAAAGCAAAAGTTTGGGCTGATAGTGTTCTTGCTTCTTTAACCAAAGACCAGCGTATTGCACAACTCATGATTGTGCGTGCACATAGCAACCTTGATGCTGAGCATGTGAAACTGGTAACCGATCAAATTAAAAAATACAATGTAGGTGGACTTTGTTTTTTTCAGGGTGGCCCTGTGCGCCAAGCCAATCTTACCAACTATTATCAGAGTATTGCACAAACACCTTTGATGATAACTATTGATGGTGAGTGGGGCTTGGGTATGCGGTTGGATAGTGTCATCAGCTTACCAAGACAATTAATGCTCGGTGCATTGCCTGATGCACAATATGCTTATGAATACGGAAAGCTCATTGCTCAACAATGTAAACGAATGGGCATACAGGTAAATTTTGCACCTGTAGTGGATGTAAATAACAATCCCAATAATCCTGTAATTAATGACCGCTCTTTTGGTGAAGACAAATACAAAGTAGCACTCTTTGGTGTGCAGGTAATGAAAGGCATGCAGGATCATGGTGTGATGGCATGTGCCAAACATTTTCCCGGACATGGCGATACAGAAACAGATAGTCATCATGATTTGCCCATAATCAACAAAACAAAACAACAATTAGATTCTTTGGAACTGTATCCGTTTCGTGAACTGTTTTCAAACGGAGTAGGCAGTGTGATGATTGGTCATTTATACATTCCTGCTATTGATAATACAAAGAATGTTGCCACTTCACTGTCCTATAATAATGTAACCAAATTACTTCGCAATGAATTGCAGTATGCGGGTTTAACATTTACTGATGCATTGGAAATGCAGGGAGTGAAAAAGTTTTTTCCTGATGGTGAAGCAAGTGCACAATCGATTTTAGCAGGTAATGATTTATTGTGCTTGCCTTCTGATATTCCTGCTGCCATCAGCAAAATAAAAGCAGCCATTAAGAATAGGAAACTGAGTTGGGATGATATTAACGGCCGTGTGCAACGTGTACTCATGGCAAAATATTTATATGGCCTTGGCAGAATTGAAACTATCAATACAGATAACTTAACAAATGACTTAAATGCAAATACAATTGCTTATAATGAAAAGATTGCCGAGCACTCCGTTACATTACTCAAAAATGACGAAAGTGTTTTTCCGTTCAATCCATCTGCCGTTGCATTTGTTAATAAGGTGAAAAAAGAAGAAACCAAAATTGCATATTTGGCAATTGGTGTTACATCGGATAATGTAATCACCAAAAAGATGAAAGAAGAGTTTCATGCAGATGTTTTCTTTTTTGACTATAAAGGTGATGTAGGCAGGATTGCATCCATGGCTGAAATGCTGAAGAAAAATTATCAACAGGTGGTGATTGGTTTGCATAATTACAGCCGAAGACCGGCTAACAATTTCGGCATCAGTGCAGCAGCATTGCAGTTGGCAAAAGACGTTCTTCAATCATCCAAATCATCCATAATTCTTTTTGGTAACCCATATGCTGTAAAGAATTTTTGCTATGCAAAAAATATAATGGTTTGTTATGAAGACAATGACATTATACAAAACAAAACTTATGATATCATTACAGGCAGAATCAATCCGCAGGGAAAATTGCCAGTAACCGTTTGCGATAATTTTAAATTCGGAGCCGGCTTGAGTTATCAAAAAGCTGCAACAGTTTATCTCGAAAAAAAAACTTTTGATGAAACAAAATTTGTAAAGGTTGACTCCATTATTGCAGATGCAATTACACGTAGAGCATTTCCTGGCTGTGTAGTAATGGCGGTGAAAGACGGTGCCATCGCATTTGAAAAAGCCTATGGTTATTATGATTATGCGCAAACACAACCCATGACATTGGAAAGCGTGTTTGATATGGCATCGGTAACAAAAATCTGTGCTACCAATATTTCCATCATGAAATTGTATGAAGAAGGAAAGATTGATTTAAAAAAAAACCTCGGCACTTATCTTCCTTGGGTAATAGGATCTAATAAAGAGCAACTCATTATTGAAGACATTTTACTGCATCAGGCAGGTCTTAAAGCATGGATTCCCTTTTTTAAAGAAATTATTGACTCGCAAACAGGCGTACCGCAAGATGATAAATTTGAAAGTGTAGCTGACGCAGAATACAATATTCGTGTTGCCGAAGAATTGTACATACGTAAAGATTGGGTTGATACCATGTATCAACGTATTTTACAAAGCGAGCTGGGACCAAAAGGAAAATATGTTTACAGTGATAATGATTTTATTTTTCTCGGAAAAATTGTGGAGCAAATCACAGGTATGACCCTGGATGAATATGTACGCAAAACGTTTTATGAACCGCTGAATTTGCATAACACAGGTTTTTTACCACGCAATCATCTTCCATTGCAGCAAATTGTTCCAACTGAACGTGAAGTATTTTTTCGCCGCCAACAATTAAGAGGTGATGTGCATGACCCCGGCGCAGCAATGTTTGGCGGTATTGCTGGTCATGCAGGATTATTCAGTACGGCTTATGAACTGGCAGTGCTGATGCAAATGCTTTGCAATGGTGGCACAATTGGTAATCAACAATTCTTCAAAAAAGAAACCATTGATTTGTTTACTGATTACGGAAGTGAAAACAGCCGGCGTGGTTTGGGTTTTGATAAACCGGAACGTATGGTAATGAAACAATACATGGGAAAAGATACGTTGATGCGGAAAGATGGCTATCCATCTGTGTTATCGTCAGAAAAAAGTTTTGGTCATACAGGTTATACAGGAACATGTGTGTGGGCAGATCCTGAAAATAAAATTGTTTATGTGTTATTAACAAACCGTGTTTATCCTGATGGTGGCACGAATACTAGATTGCTCACTCTTAATGTAAGAGGCAAAATACAGGATGAAATTTATAAAGTCTTATTAAACGAAAATTCGAAACCATGAATAAAGAACTACAATCCATCATCCGCAATCTGGAAAATGTAATGTATGGTCAGCCATGGTATGGCGATGCGGTGATGGTGATGTTGCGAAAAATTCATCCAGCGGTTGTGTACATCAACCCAAAAAATTCACATGCAGCTATTGAAATTGTGTATCACATGATTGCATGGATGCGTTTTACAGTTGATGCAGTAAACGGGAAAATAGCTGAAGGTAATGTAGGTGAAATACCTGCCAACTGGCGGGGTATTGATCCAAAGATTCATATTTGGAATGCAGCGATGGAAGAACTGGAACAAACACATAAAGAGCTGGTAGCTGTTTTACAAACAAAAGATGATGCATTATTGAGAGAGAAATTACCCAACCGGGAATACAACTACCGTTTTCTGCTCAATGGTTTGATGCAGCACAATATTTATCATTTAGGGCAGATTGCTTTTTTGAAAAATTTGTTGGGGGAATAACCGCTTGCATTTTGTAAGACTGTTTTTTATCTTACAAAAAATACCTGCCAATGATCCCCATTTGGAAAAGCATCCCTTTCCTTCGTCCTCTTTTAGCGCTTATTTTAAGTATTGTTGCTGCGTGGTATTTACAGCTTTCATTTAATATAGCTCTCTTTGGTGTTATTTTTTCATTTTTTTCTTTTCTACTGTATTATTTATTGAAAAAAAGAGTAGCTCTTGCATGGCTATTTGGCAGCGCAGTGAGTTTGCTCATTTCAGCAATGGCAATTACGCTTGTTCAAATCAATCAACCGGTATTTAAAACGAGCTGGTTTGGTCATCATTATCAGAATAAAGATGCAGTTGCCATCCGTCTACTTGAGCCATTGGGTGAGAAAGAAAAGTTATATAAAGCGCTCGCAGAATTTATTTCAATTAAAAAAGGAAACAATACGAAACCCGTTACCGGAAAATTAATGCTGTACTTCAAAAAAGACAGCACGATTCCAAAACTTCACTATGGATCTATCATCATCACCAATAAATCAATTCCGCTTGTTGAAAACGCAGGTAA
>JBKCJY010000182.1:0-4359 GCA_046301455.1 Chitinophagaceae bacterium
AATGGTCCAACGTTGCGAAAGGATGGGTTGATTACTTACTGCTTTGAATTGAATCACATTACCCACACTGTTCAATCGCTGGTATTCATACTTCACATTTGTTAATGAGCAAGGCAGTGGTCCTACTGTTATTTCTTTACAGGTAGTAGATGCACAGTTTTCACCACGATAAACGGTTAAGCAAACAGTGTACTTGCCCGGGCGTGCATATTTATGATCAGTGCCTGGTGTAAATGCTCCCGTGCCGTCTCCAAATGTCCAAACATATTTCAATGAACTGTTTACATAAACGGCTTCTGCTTTAATAGTATTGGGTTCAGAAGTAACACGCACTTCAAAATTGCTAAAACGCTCACATTGCAGCGGTTCAGGAACTACAACTGTTTTACAAACTTCTTTTGTACATCCTTCAAAGAAGGTAATCTTCAAACATACCTTGTATGTACCCGCCTTCTCATATTTATGGAAAGGACTCCATTCGTTGCTTTCAGTACCATCACCAAAATCCCAACGTACACGAAGTGGTTGTGCAATGGTTGCCGCAGTAGTATTTCTAAACTGCACACCTCGTAATGGATAGATGCTGTCGAGCTGCCAGGTAAAATTGGGCTCAGTAGTACAGGCACGCACTACCACCTGCTTGCAAATTTCTTTTACACAAGTATTATTGATATAAATTTTCAAACAAACAGTGTATACACCTGCTTGGCTGTAAGCATGTACAGGACTCCATTCACTGCTGCCGGTACCATCACCAAAACTCCATCTTACCTGAGCATTTGGAGTTGTAGTTAATGTTTGATTGGTGAATTTTATTTTTAAAGGATTATTTGCATCTGCAGCCCAAATAAAATTCGGTTGTAAATTACATGGAAGAGGAACTATAACTTTTGTACAATATCTTTTTTCGCACACGCCGTCAATACGCATAATCAAACAAACTTCATACTCGCCGGGTTGGGAATAAATATGAATTGGAGAATGTTCTGATGATGAAGTGCCATCACCAAAACTCCACTTAAACGTTACGCCATTTGGCGGGGGATTGGGTTGCGATACATTATAAAACTTAATACGTGAAGGATTTGCCGAATCTTTTGCCCATTCAAATTTTGGTGTAAACAACTCACAAATATTTCCAACCCGTATTTCTTTAATGGCAGAGTCATAGCAATTACGCACAACATCTTTTATGTAGTGTGTAACTTTATAAATACCAGGTCCATTATAGGTAAACACAGGATTCGCTGCATCTGATCCGGCAGTACCTGCACCAAAATGCCAGCGGTGAACCAGCTCGGTATTGCTCGTTGAAATTGAGAAAAAGTTTACCGTTAAACTGTTAACCGTAAACTGAAAATTTGCTTTGCCTGCACAGGGATTTGTTCCAGTCTGTGCGTTGGCTCCTGAGGCCCAAAATAAAATGAGGGCGATGAGAGGGTACAAAACCTTTTTCATAATTTTTTTGATTTGGGTTTTTAATTGCTGTTTACTTACGGAGGTTTCCAGCAACAAGGGTTCTTTTAAAGGGAACGTATACAATAGTTCCCCAAAACATTTGGGGCGTTGCCTCGATATGAAATATTTTTTTGGGGTGATCGACCGCAGTACTAACGAGGGAGCGTATTTGCGGCGCTCCGTTCAGGGCTCCATTTCCAATGGGGCAACAGGCTTTCTGCTATTATTCAACTGGTGAATAAACAATTGTACTATAGAATTCGTGTAATCGCTGCAAGTTGTGGCTTTTTCAAAATATCAATACTTCGCCTTCAACCCTTTAATATATTTTTCAACCGCTCTTCTTACAGCCGTTGATGAGGTGTTATGATTATTTACCAGGAATGAAAACACCAGTAAATTATTTTTATTAGTATATAAATAGCCGCTCAGTGCTACCACACCGCTCAGTGTTCCGGTTTTGGCATAAATAAAACCGGCTTCTTCTTTATAATAGTTACGCAGTGTTCCTGTATTGCCTGTTTCAAAAAGCGTTTTCAACCGATCCATTCCAAACTCATCTTTCATTTTCATAAGCAGCCACACCATATCATCAGGAGTAAATAAGTTATAACGGCTCAGGCCGCTGCCATCGGCCCAGCGTGGGCGTTGCGGCATACCTTTAAAATCTGATTTGATAATTGAATCCATCAATTTCCCTTCATCCATATAACCCAGCAATTGCTGACTCACCATCATTAATGTTTGTTCGGCATAAAAATTATCACTCCGGTACATCAATGGTTTAAACATAGAATCAGAAGCCTGCGAATAAATAATTTTTGGTTGTAATAGGGTAGTAGTTGTAACAGTAATTTGTTTTTGCAAGGTATCTTTTAATAATTCCAAAGTTGATTGAATACCGTTTGTTACAAAAGGTACTTCCAGTTCGGCTTTCATTTCTCTGCCTTCGGTTACGGTGTATGTATTTTCAGTACGTGGGCGATAGATATTAAAACTTCTTCCTTTTTCCGGAACAAAAGTCATGGGCCAGTTTATTTCCGGTTCGGTAATAATTAATACAGCCGTATCTTTTTTTCCATTTTCTGTTTCCACTGTTTTTTGCTGAATCCATTTAATATAATTACCATAAATGGGCATCGGGCTTCGTTCCGCACTGTAATAGGAGAGGTAATCTCCCCAAGTCCATCCGCTACCGAGCGCATTTGTTTTCCAGTTGCTGCTGTTTATAGTAATGGGCTTATTCAATGACTTTAAATAGTCAAATACAGGATGTTGCCTGTAGTCACTATGTAAAAATGTAGGGTCGCCTGTTGGTGCAATCAGTACGGAATCAGTTCTTTCCTCAACCATCAAACCGGGCAATTGCTTATCCAGATATTTCAAGCCTGCGTAGAGTGTAGGGATTTTAGTATTACTTGCCGGTACAAAATATTTGTTGCTATTGTATTGAAAAATATTTTTTTGATTCGTAGCATCAAACACAGCTACTCCAATATGGGCATTGGCCAAGGCGCTGTCGGAAGCATATTGTTGGGTAAACGATTTTGCCAGTTTGCCGGTTGAAGAGCAGGCCATAAAAACACAAATGAAAAACCCAGCGAAAACATATACTTGCAACCTGATCATAAAATCATTTTTGTTGGTATCAAAAAATAAAAAACAACTTATTCTTTAATGTTGCTTTGCATTCATTGCAAGGTTACTTATTTTTAAGCATGTATTGGTTAAAACGGTTACGATATTTCAGCGGGCTTATCTTACCGATCGGATTATTTTTTGTGCTGTTAATGATTGGTGTTTTTGGCTATATGCTTATTGAGGGTTATTCCTTTTTTGATGCGCTGTATATGACCGTTATTACAGTGGGCACAGTAGGTTTTATGGAAGTACAGCCCCTCTCAGATGCCGGCCGTGCCTTTACCATCTTTATCATTCTAATTAATATTGGTGCTTTTACCTTCTTTGTTACTTATCTCACCCGTTATTTGCTTGATGGGGAGTTTATACGAACTTATAAACAAATGAAAATGGATAATGCTATTCAGCAATTGCGCAATCATGTAATTGTTTGCGGCTTTGGCCGTAATGGTGCCGAGAGCGCTCATGTACTTTCAGCAAACGGGATTCCTTTTGTGGTAGTGGAGGAAAAAAACACCCTGCCTGATGATTTGCCCTTTGAAGTTCCGTTCTTTATGAAAGGAGATGCCACAAAAGATGAAACACTGAGAGAGGCCGGGATTGCACATGCACGTGCCATTATTGCTACGATGCCCATTGATGCAGATAACTTGTTTACAGTTTTAACGGCAAGGCAATTAAATGCTCATGTAACCATCATCAGCCGTGCATCGCAGGACAGCAGTGTGAGTAAATTAAAAATTGCAGGTGCCAATAATGTAATTATGCCCGATAAAATTGGCGGTGCACAAATGGCCACACTCGTACTCAACCCTGATGTACAGGAAATGATTTCATTAATGGCCACAAAAAACAATGAGCATTTTCAATTAATTGAAATGATTGCAACAAAAAACAGCGCTCTGGCAGATATCAATTTATGGGTGGAAACAGGGTGCACCTTGCTGGCAGTAAAAAACAGTAATGAATACATCCTTAACCCGCCGCCATCTTATTTTGTAAATGCAGGCGAGCGGTTAATTTTAATGGGCAGCAAAGAACAAATTGAAAAAGCGGGAAAACTGATTTGATTATACTTTGATGTAAATCTTCTTTTTATCCAGCCAGTGGCAAATAGCCCAATACATTATTATCATGCTGATAGCATAGAATAAAGAACCGTTTTCAGCAATACCGGGAATGAGCTTGCACACTTTTTCATAATACCAGCTAAAAGCACTCAGGTATTTGGGTGTTCCGTTTTCTGCCACACCATTGGGA
>JBKCJY010000183.1:0-1341 GCA_046301455.1 Chitinophagaceae bacterium
GAACAAATGATGAACGAATAAAAATGAATCTTACCATCTATCAGGTTGATGCATTTGCATCAGCTTTATTTAAAGGGAACCCTGCGGCAGTAATTCCATTAACTCAATGGATTGATGATGCATTAATGCAAAACATTGCTGCAGAAAATAATCTGGCAGAAACTGTTTTCTTTGTGCCGCAAACTAATAGTGAAGCAGATTATCACATCCGCTGGTTTACACCCGAATTTGAAATTAATTTATGCGGCCATGCTACTCTTGCAAGTGCTTTTGTAATTTTTGAGTTTCTTGACTTCAAAAAAAATACAATTGTTTTCACATCGCAAAGCGGTTTACTGCGGGTAACAAAAAAAGATACATTGCTTGAAATGGATTTTCCTTCCTGGAAACCTGAGCGAACTGAAACATATCCAGAACAGATTGCAGAAATACTAGGTATTAAAGAAATAGTGGGCGTTTATAAATACCGTGACCTGCTGATTGAAGTAGCAAATGAAGACGAAGTAATTGCAGCAAAACCAGATTTTACAGCATTGAAAAAAACAAAAGAAATGGTGATACTTACTGCGCCTGGTAAAGCTGCAGATTTTGTTTCACGTTTTTTTGCCCCCGATGCTGCAGTTGATGAAGATCCTGTAACGGGCAGCGCTCATTCCCAACTCATTCCATTTTGGAGTGAAAAACTTAACCGTAAAAAATTATTTGCCAAACAACTGAGTAGACGTGGCGGTGAATTGTGGTGTGAAGATTTAGGTAACAGGGTATTAATTGCAGGGCAATGTGTTTTTTATATGAAGGGTGAGATTACGATACCTTAAATCTTACTTCTGCATCTACATCATTCAATTGTTTTATAGTAGATCTTCTTTGTTTATAAACCTTCAGCAATTGCAAAGAAGAAAGCAACCATACAATAAAACTTGCCCAGGCCAACAAATTATAATTTCTCAACAGGTAAGGTCTAATTGAAATTGTATCGGCTTTTTCTTTCCCAAGCAAAACATTTAATGTGCTTTTAATAGCAGGCGTAATCACAGGTATTTTGTTCCAGTTGGTATAGCGTATATCTTCAAACGAATAATCCATATTATAATTTGCGGGTACCTGATTTTTATAGTAATTCCAGTTGCTTTGTACTTGTTTAAAAGTAGCCCAGCTTCCATCAGCATTTGTAAAATGTAATGTGTAGGTTGGATCAAGAACTACCCACTTGCCATCAACCTTTGCTTCAACAATCATATGTCCTCCATAATAGCCGTTTACTTTCATTTGGCCAATACGTACATGAATGTTGTTCGATTTTAAAATTCTAGACAATACTGTTACATAACTACCACAAGC
>JBKCJY010000184.1:0-1693 GCA_046301455.1 Chitinophagaceae bacterium
GGTTTGTATGGTGTTGCTATTGCTGCTGCGGGTATGATGGCAACAACTGCTATGCAATTAGCTATTGATGCATTTGGACCGATCGCTGATAATGCGGGTGGTATTGCTGAAATGAGTGAATTACCAAAAGAAGTGCGTGAAAAAACAGACGTGCTTGATGCCGTAGGTAACACTACTGCAGCAACAGGCAAAGGTTTTGCTATCGCATCTGCTGCTTTAACAGCGTTGGCATTGTTTGCAGCGTTTGTTGGTGTAGCAGGAATTGATGGTATTGATATTTATAAAGCGGATGTTCTCGCTTGCTTGTTTGTAGGTGGTATGATTCCGTTTATCTTTTCTTCACTCGCCATTCGTGCTGTGGGTGAAGCGGCTATGAGCATGGTAGAAGAAGTTCGCCGCCAGTTCCGCACCATTCCCGGTATAATGGAAGGTACAGGCAAACCTGAGTATGATAAATGTGTGGCTATTTCTACTGAAGCATCTATCAAAAAAATGTTATTGCCCGGCGCTATTACAATTGTATCTCCTCTTATCATTGGTTTTGCATTTGGCCCTGAAGCACTCGGTGGTTTCCTTGCGGGTGCTACTGTAAGTGGTGTGTTGATGGGAATGTTCCAGAACAATGCAGGTGGTGCATGGGATAATGCAAAGAAGAGTTTTGAAAAAGGTGTTGAAATAAATGGTGAGATGTATTACAAAAAATCTGAACCGCACAAAGCATCCGTTACAGGTGATACAGTTGGCGATCCGTTTAAAGATACTTCAGGACCTTCTATGAACATTCTTATTAAATTGATGAGTATTGTCTCATTGGTAATTGCTCCTACCCTTGCACAAATGCATGGTAGTGAACATGCCCCCGAGCAGGAAAAAATCATTACTACAATTCAACAAAGTGACGATGAATTAGAAAAAGACCTGGCCTTTGATTTTGAAAACCCGTTTATAAATGCATTACGTAAAGACGGATTTATTGATAATGTAAGCTTTAAAGTATATTTAAAAAACGACACTTTGCGAATTAATGATGTTTTACAACCTAAAGAAGTTCTGGAAAAATATCGTCCGTATTTAAACAATAAAACAGAGCTAAATGTTGAATTTAATTTTCGAAAACAATAAGTAATAATAACAGTCAATCGACTATAAATTGTCTAATCAGACCATTATCATTGCCCTGGTATTTTTATGCCGGGGCGTTTATTTTCTTTAGCTGTTAACTTATCTTCAAAATATACACTTTCCGATTAATTTTACGAACCGACTTGTATATTTGATACGAAACAAGTCGTAAGCCATGAGTTTAAAACAATTAAAACCAACGGAAAGTGAATTGGAAATTCTTCGTGTCCTGTGGGAACATGGTGAGGCCACAGTTCGGAAAGTGCATGAAGAATTGAGTAAAACAAAAGATGCAGGCTATACCACTACCCTCAAATTAATGCAGATAATGCACGAAAAAGGAATAGTGAAACGTGATGAAAGCAATAAAACACACAAATACATTCCACTTCTCTCCCGAGAAAATATACAAAAGCAATTTGTAGACAAAATGATTGAAACACTCTTCCAGGGTTCATCTACACAACTTGTATTGCAGGCATTGGGCAATCATAAAGCTTCCCCGGAAGAACTGGATGAAATTCAAGAACTGCTTAACAACCTGAAAAAACAATCATTGCATAAGCCAATT
>JBKCJY010000185.1:0-7520 GCA_046301455.1 Chitinophagaceae bacterium
ACAATACACTATTTACTACAGCAACCGAAATGCAGGCTTTATTAAAATCAACCGGCAGCCAAATGGCGTGAATACCATCCGCTATATGTACAACGACCGTGGACGTGGACCCGATCAACTATTTACTGTTGTTACCAATCAGCAAAAAGGAATTGAACGGTTTGAACAAAAAGGTGTGGGTTATATGAAAGACACTGTATCACTTTTCATTTTCAAAAAAGATTCTTTGTATTACAATCTAATTGGTAAAGACACTGCTAAAACCAATTTCAAAAGTTTAAACATTTACAATTACGGCAAAAGCGGTTTGTGGGAATTCTTTTTCCCGATTGTAAAAGATACTATCACATATGGTTCGCATGCGTATGTATTTGAAAAAATACTGGAACGCAGTTTTAAATGGAATAACAAAACAATCAAAGGCATTCTTTACAATTACCGCTCCGCCAAATCAAATGCGTTGGGTTTAGTATGGATGAATGAAAACAATCAACTGCTTGCAGAAGTAAGTCCATGGAACGATATCATCGAAAATGGAAAAGAAAATCTCCGCCCGGAATTACGACGCATCAACGACAGCGTAAGTAATAACAGACTTGAACAACAATCAGCAGAACTCTTTAAAAAATCATTCAACAAAGTAGCGCTGTTCAACTGCAATTATGTGGATGTAGAAAAAGGAATCCTAATCAGCAATAAAACCATTTTCATCAGCAATGGAAAGATTGAAAAGATTACGGATACTTCTGCAATAATTCCGGCAGATTACAAAAGCATCAACGCCAGTAATAAAACCGTAATGCCGGGCTTGTGGGATATGCATGCACACACCTTTCCTGGTGAAGGACCAGCGTATTTAGCAAACGGTGTTACTTCGATTCGTGATTTGGGAAATAATTTACAGTTGCCGGAGGTAAAACAAAAATCAGCAGCAGGAACATTGGCACATCCACGAGTAGCATGGATGTGTGGTTTTATTGACTACAAAGATGATATGGCCGGCCCCTGTGGAGTTTTTATAACGAGTGTTCAGGAAGGTATAGAAGCTGTACATATGTACAAACGAATGGGGTATAAAAGTATTAAACTCTACAGCAGTATTAAGCCAGAATATGTTAAAGCAATTGCCGCAGAAGCACATAAACTTGGCTTACGTGTACATGGACATGTGCCTGCACACATGACGGCTGCTGAAGCAATTAGAGACGGATATGATGAAGTGAATCACCTCAATATGCTCGTACTTGGCTATTTTGGAAAAGAAGTTGACACTCGCACAAGAGTGCGTTTAACTTTAATGAAAGAACGTGCTTATGAAGCATCACCCAATGGACCTTATGCACAGGAATTGATTGCATTAATGAAACAAAAGAATATTGTGCTGGACCCAACAAGTGTTTTATACAGTTCCATTTTCCAAAAGGCAAACATGAGCAGTAAAGACAGTCTTGAAAAAAGATGCACGGATACATTGTTTGCATGGTTGAAAGTGCTGCATCAAAATGGAATTAAGTTCGTGCCCGGCACTGATGCTGCAGGTGGCAACGGCATTGTGGGCGAATTAAAAAACTATGCAATGATTGGCATGAGTAATGCAGATGTATTACGATGCGGAACCTTGTGGTCTGCACAATATGCAGGCCTTGATAAAGAATTGGGAACAGTTGAAGAAGGAAAAATTGCTGATTTAATCATTGTAAGCGGCAATCCATTAGAACGGATTGCTGTGCTGGATAATATCCAAATGGTGATTACCAATGGAAGATTGTTGTATACAAAAGATTTAAGAAGCAGCGGGGGTAATGCTGGATTGAATGAAGCATTTCACCAGGATTAAAAAAGATTTTCCAAAATGAAGAAAGAAAATAAAAGACTTCTTTTCATCATCACAGCAATTGCCATTCTCTTACTCGTTCCGCTCATTGCTATGCAGTTTACTGATGAAGTGAATTGGACTGTTTTGGATTTTACAGCTGCGGCTGCCTTGTTGTTAATCACCGGTTTTTTATGTGAACTGGTTTTGCGTAGAGTAAAGCAATTGAAATACAGGATCGCACTTTGTGCAGCAGTATTGTTTGTTTGTTTTATTGTGTGGCTGGAGTTGGCAGTTGGAATATTTTAATTGAACGTTTTTATTTCTTTCACACTTTCAAGCATCCACGAAAACCTCTGGCTGCATAGTAAGACTGTGCCCCGTTGTGGTAAACAAACACCGTTCCATAACGATAATCAGCGAAAAGTGCGCCGCCGAGATTGCGGATAGAAGCCGGTGTTTGTATCCAGCTTGAAGTTTTGGCATCGAATGTACCAAGTTGCTGTAATTGCCGGTATTGTTCTTCGCTTAATAATTCAATACCCATTGCTGCCGCCATATCTATTGCATTATTTTGAGGGCGATGTTCTTTTCTTGAAAGCCAACCTTCTTTATCAAAGCAAACACTGCAACGACCTTTGGGAGTTTCAGCAGAACAATCAACAAAAAGATATTCATCTGCTTTTTTATCGTACGCTATCACATCAGGTTCGCCGCCAGTGCGTTCCATTTCAGAAAGACTCCATAATTTGTTTGTTTGCTCTTCCAATTTCTTTTGTACGCTTTCCCACTCTATTCCTTTGTGTCGTTTGATGTTTTTTTCAAACCGTGTTTGCAAAATTTGTAACATTCCAATGCGTTGTTTTGGAGTTAAAGATTTATTGCTCATGGGAAAAGGTTTGAAAGTAGTTGTGTGACTAAAAATAAAAAAGATTGATGAATTCATTAATGGTTTGAGACGCTAAACATCCAAAATCATATCATAATTATCTACATGGTAGTGAAAGGTTCCAAGTATTTTAAAACCATTGCGTTGATAATAGTTCACCGCTTTCTCATTGGTTGTTTGTACCCCGCCCCATAAAATCATTCTGTTGACTTTTGTTTTTGATTTGAGCTCAGAGAGAATGAATTGAAACAGTTGATTACCCAGCCCGCTGCTCTGCCATTCATCAGCTACGGAAGGTGCAAAGGTGCAATCTGTATCTTGGTTGAGTTGTAAACCATAGGATTGGAGGCGATAGCTGTCGTGTTCCAGATAACCAAGTTTAATTATAGCATAGGCAACAATCCTGTTGCTGTTGATATCAATTGCTATAAAGCCCCAGTGATTATTGTTGCTGAATAAATCAGCAATGGTTTGTTTATCAAACTTATGCGGCCCGAAACGATTTTTTGTAATATCACTCAAAAGTTGCAGATAGGTGAACAGGTTATCAAAGTCAGCATTAATTACGCTACGCAACAGAACCTGTTTGTTGTTTTTTGTTTGGACTATCATTTGAAAGTCATTTACGAATATTATTTCAATTGTTTCGGCTGGGAAGATTCCAAGCGATAAAGAGAGTGGGGTGAGCTTCACCCACCCCACTCTCTTTATCTTCAACATTCATACAGCTATGCTTTAATCAACCACTTCAACCTACAACCCACCGCCCCCACCTGCACATGCTATGAAGTGTGCGACGCAAGGAACGATGCCACTTGCACATTTGTTGGTAACAAAAAATTGTATTTCTCTTTTTCTCTTATCCTCTTTGTTACAGTTATCCTGCAATCGTCGTCAACAACTCTGTCTTCGGTAGTTCTGCATTACGCATCGCAATACTTCTTACTGCATTGGCAGTAACCTCAGCAAATGCATTTTTAGAAACAGCATCATCACTCACCATTACGGGCTTTCCATTATCGCCACCTTCACGTATGCTTTGCACAATCGGAATTTGACCGAGGAAGTTGAGTTCAAATTCTTCGGCCAATCGCTTGCCGCCATCTTTTCCAAAAATGTAATACTTGTTATTGGGCAACTCAGCGGGAGTGAAATAAGCCATATTTTCCACCAAACCAATAATGGGCACTTTAATTTGCGTTTGTCCAAACATGGCAACAGCTTTCTTGGCATCAGCCAATGCAATATCCTGTGGTGTGGTTACAACAATGGCGCCTGTTACGGGCACGGTTTGTACCAGCGTTAAATGAATATCTCCGGTGCCGGGCGGCATATCAATGATGAGGTAATCCAGTTCGCCCCAGGCCACATCGGTTACAAACTGTTTAATGGCGCTGCTGGCCATAGGTCCACGCCAAACAATAGCATCTTTTTCATTCACCAGCAGCCCGATGCTCATAAACTGGATGCCATATTTCTCCATGGGCACAATCATGCCTTTACCATTTACATCCGTCATGCGGGGGCGCTCGCCACGCACACCAAACATAATAGGTACGCTGGGGCCGTAAATATCTGCATCCATCAAACCAACCTTTGCTCCGCTTTGCGCCAGTGCTATTGCAAGATTGGCGCTCACGGTACTCTTGCCCACGCCTCCTTTACCACTAACTACAGCAATAATATTTTTTACCTGCGGCAACACTGATTTTGGGTCTTTGCGGTTGCTGCTGGTATTGGAGGTGAAATTTACTTTAACATTAGCTTCTTTGTTTACAAGAAGCTTTACAGCGTTGGTGCTGGCGGTGCCCATCATATCTTTCATGGGACAGGCGGGTGTGGTGAGCACAATGGTAAAGGACACATCGTTGCCGTTGATTTCCAGATCCTGAATCATATTGAGGGTTACGAGGTCTTTGCCGAGGTCGGGTTCCTGTACGTTGCTCAATGCCTGCAGCACTTGTTCTTTGGTCATGTTTATTGGGAGCGTTTTGTTAAAAAAATAAATGAGGCTGCAAATTTAACCATTAAGAGCCTTGAATTGTTGATGTATAAAATCATTTCCGCTTATTTTTGAAGCCAATGAAGAAAATTCTACTTCTCAGTTTTATAGCGCTTGGTGTTGCAATGGGTGCCAAAGCCCAATTTGAGTCCATGAAAGACTCGGTGGTACAGCTGTATGGTGTGGTGATGACGGCCGATAGTTTGCGTGGCATTCCCTCAGTAACGGTGAAGCTCCGCAATCAAAACCGGGGAACGTTTACCAATGATCAGGGCGTGTTTAGCATTGTGGTAATGAAGGGTGATGTAATTGATTTTACCAGTATTGGTTATAAAGCCAAAGCCGTTACTGTGCCGCTTGATTTAAAGGGCAATAGCTTTAGTGTAATTCAGTTGATGGTGAACGACACTGTTTATTTACCCGCCACCATTATTAAAGCCCGTCCCAGCCGTGAGCAGTTTGAACGTGATTTTGTAAACACACCTGTGCCTGATGATAAGATTGAAATTGCCCGTCAAAATTCATTAACTGCCCAAAGCCGCATACTGCAACAAAGCCTCCCACGTGACGGTTCTGAAGGTGCCAACCGCACATTGCGCCAGGCTGCACAGTCCACTTACTACACTGGCCAATTTAGACCCCAACCTATTTTTAGTCCGGCCGCATGGGCTGAGTTTATTAATGCGTGGAAAAGAGGAGATTTTAAAAAGAAATAAGTTTTTAGTTATAGGTTATAAATTTTTTGTTTTCGGGCGCCGGTACAAACGAGGGAGCGTATTTGCGTCGCACACTTGTACAGTTTGTATTCCAATCATCAATCAAATATCAATCACTCTACTTTTCTTTAAACTCTCTGAATAGCGTGAGCTGAGCATTGGGCTCTCCCATTGATGGAGTTGGAAGGGGCTTCTTTTTCTTATCTTGCACCCATAAATTTCTTGCTATATGAAACGTATTTCCGTCATCGGTGCAGGCACCATGGGTAATGGTATTGCACACGTGTTTGCACAGTCTGGATTCAATGTAAACCTCGTAGATGTACATTATTCTCAATTAGAAAAAGCAATGGCCACTATTGGTAAAAATTTAGACAGACAGGTTGCCAAAGGCGCTCTCACTGAAGAACAAAAACAAACAACGCTCAAAAATATTTCCATCAAATCAGATTTGATTGATGGTATTAAAGATGCTGAACTGATTGTTGAAGCAGCAACAGAAAATATCAATCTAAAACTGGACATCTTTCAACAGCTTGATAAATATGCACCGCAGGGTTGCATACTGGCTACAAACACTTCTTCTATATCAATTACCAAGATTGCAGCGGTAACCAATCGTCCGCAGTTGGTTATTGGTATGCACTTTATGAATCCTGTACCGGTAATGAAGCTGGTAGAAATCATTAATGGTTATGCTACAACCAAAGAAGTGACTGATACGATTGTGGAATTGAGCAAACAGCTCGGCAAAATTCCATGTGTGGTGAATGATTATCCCGGGTTTATTGCCAATCGAATTTTAATGCCCATGATTAACGAAGCCATTTACAGTTTGTATGAAGGTGTGGCTGATGTGGAAGCAATTGATACCGTGATGAAATTGGGCATGGCACATCCGATGGGGCCATTGCAGTTGGCAGATTTTATTGGATTGGATGTTTGCCTGGCCATATTAAAAGTATTGCATTATGGATTTGGAAATCCGAAGTATGCACCTTGTCCGTTATTGGTGAATATGGTTACAGCAGGAAAGCTGGGCGTAAAGAGCGGTGAAGGGTTTTATGTTTATACAGCGGGAAGTAAAGAATTAGTTGTTAGCAATAGCTTTAAAAAATAGTGAACAAAAATGCCTTCACCCAAACTCTTCATGCTCCTCATCGGCTGCAAACCCAATGGCCGGCATACAGAACAGCACGATGTATTTTTCGGTATCGCTTCTTCTATAAAAGAATGAATTCCGCAGCTCATTGAATTCTGGCCGGAGGCTGAAGGCAAATTGCATATTGATGCATACCGGGAAGTAACGAATGTGAATGGGGTTGAAGTCAAAGTTGTATCATCAGCAGAACCACTCTCCTCCTCTGCCAAATTGTTTTTCATCAACCTCGGCGGTTACAAACAAAATGAGTTTGAAGAATTTCATTACAAACTCATTTATGCAGCGGCTGATAAAGCAGAAGCGATTCATCAGTCCAAACAAACTGCATTTTACAAACACACCCGTTTTATAGGTGCTGAATCACATATTGATGATAAATACGGAGTAGATGTGGATGATGTGTATGAAATTGAAGACATCCTCTCCCCTGCAATCAAAAAATCTTTTGCACTTTCTATTACAAAAGCGAAAGCTGATTTACCTCAAGATGAATTTCATCTGGGCTATTTTAAGCTCAGTTCATTTTAATCAATCGGCACATAAATCAATATCATCCGTTGACTTTGTGCTCATGATAATTTTGTTCACCAATTTTTTATCGTTGAAATAAACGATGAGTGTTCCATATTGCATTTGAAAAGCTTCCCATTTTGCATCTTTAAGCTTGGGATTGCCAAACCATAGAAACAAATCATCCCGCTTGGCACCCAGTAACTGAATATTAAGCTTGCCTTTAAATTTTTCTCCTATTACAATATACTCACGTTGTATCAGGAATTTAAAATCTTTATCATCATAATAAATGCCACCGCCGCATTTGCTTTCGTTTCCTTCTTTCTCAAACCTGGTAAAGCAAGGAAGTTTGGCTTTGATCTGCTCCGGGTCAATGTTTGGCGCTGCCTGATTAATCCAGCCTTTGTACACATCAACAGTAACTG
>JBKCJY010000186.1:0-2641 GCA_046301455.1 Chitinophagaceae bacterium
ATTTTCACACTTTGCATTAGCTTGTTTTCCCGAAATTTACCGAATAAATCAATTAATGTACATGAGAGTTTTTTTATCCCTGCTTTTTGTAATTGTAAGCACACAACTTTCTTTTGCTCAGCCTAATCGCTGGCAGCAACGTATTAAGTACGCCATGGATGTGAATATGGATGTACAAACCAACCGTTTTACCGGTAAACAAAAAATTGAATACATCAATAATTCACCCGATACGCTCACCCGTCTCTTTATTCATTTGTACTGGAATGCATTTCAGCCAAACAGTATGATGGATGCACGTAGCCGTGAGCTGGGTAAAAAGATCATTGGCAATAACCGTCAGGATTGGGATGGCCGTGTAAAGGACCGTATTCTTAATCTCAAAGAAAATGAAATCGGTTACCAGCGTGTAAAAGTTTTGAAATTAAATGGTATAACACAACAAACAGTGGAGCATGAAACCATTTTGGAAGTAAAGCTGTCAAAACCCATTTTGCCCAAACAAAAAGTATTGTTGGAAACAGAGTTTGAAGCACGGGTGCCATTGCAGGTAAGAAGAAGCGGAAGAGATGCAGCCAACGGTGTCCAATTTTCAATGGCGCAATGGTATCCTAAAGTATGTGAGTATGATTATGAGGGGTGGCATCCCACCCCGTATGTGGCCAGAGAATTTTATGGTGTGTGGGGCGATTTTGATGTAAACATCACCATTGATAAAAACTATATCATCGGCGGTACAGGTTATTTAACCAATGCCAATCAAATTGGTTATGGTTATGAAACACCGGGTACAAAAGTGGTGCGCCCTGCAGGTGATAAACTCACCTGGAAATTTACAGCACCCAATGTCCACGATTTTGTTTGGGCGGCTGATGCAGAATTTAAACACCTTGTAAAACAGGTAAAGAATGGCCCCGCCATTCATGTGTTGTATAATAACAAACCCAATGATCCTAAGAATGATGCTGCATGGCAAACAGTAGCTGATGCTGCAGTAACAGTGTATCCCTTTATTGCAAAAACATTTGGCGATTATCCTTACAAACAATATTCGTTTATACAAGGCGGTGATGGTGGTATGGAATACCCTATGGCTACATTGTTAAACGGCCCGGGGCTTGGTACAGTCATTCATGAGTGGATGCATACCTGGTACCAAATGCTCATGGGTACCAATGAAAGTTTATATGCATGGATGGATGAAGGTTTTACTGAGTTTGCAACAGACAGGGTAGAAACATTCTATGCTGAAGAGATGGCAAAGAAAAATGGAACTGTTTATCAGGATAAAAACCTGCCTTTGTATCATGCTTCCAATTACAACGGTTATTTTAATTTGGTAAAGAGCCGCCTGGAAGAACCTATGACCACGCATGCTGATCATTTCAATACCAATTATGCATACTCTGTTGCATCGTATTCAAAAGGTGCGGTGTTTCTTTCACAGCTTGGATATATTGTAAGTGAGCAAAATCGCAACAATATTTTGCTGGAGTATTATAAACAATGGCGTTTTAAACACCCCAATGTAAATGATTTTATGCGTGTGGCCGAAAAAGTGAGTGGTATGCAGTTGGATTGGTATAAAGAATACTGGATCAATACTACCAAAACAATAGACTATGCCATTGATAGTTTGTGGGAAGAAGGCGGTGTTTCAAAAATCAGCATCAAACGCATTGGTGATATACCCATGCCCATTGATTTGGTCATTACATTTAAAGATGGCACGCAGCAACTGCATTATGTACCCATGTATTTAATGTTTGGTAACAAACCTGCTGAAGACAGTATGCAACGCAAGGTTTATGCACCATGGAAATGGACACATACTTCTTACATTATTGAATTTGATAAACGTTTGAGTGATTTAAAAGCAGTTGAAATAGATCCCACACAACGTATGGCTGATGTGGACAGGAAGAACAATAAACTGGAGTTGAAGTGGTGATGCTGTGCTGCTTTGGAATTTGTTGAAATAAAACTTCTGTGTTTTAATTGGAGCTATAATAGCTCAGTAACGAACCAGCTTACGCAACTGTATTTTTTAGTGCACAACGGTTTCGGGCTTTGAGTTCAGAGGGGGCAGAATACAAAAATGTCAAACAACACTGCACATAAATAGAAGCACAAAGTCTCGCATTTGCTTCTCACCAACACCCGCCTTGCGTAAAAACCTGTTGGCGGCTGTGGTAGTTTGTTTACGGTTGCTCATTCGTTGTTTTTAATGCTTGTCCTCTTTTTGTTTCATTAAATTGTCCGTTGTCGTAAACCAAGTTACCATTTACAAATGTATGGGTCACTTTTGTTTGAAAGGTTGTTCCATCTAATGGCGACCAACCACATTTGGATAAAATATTTTCGCTGCTAACTGTCCAGCTAAAATTAAGATCAACAATACATAGATCTGCAAAGTAGCCTTCACGTATAAAACCTCTGTTTTCAATTCTGTAAAGTGTCGCCGGGTTATGACACATTTTTTCTGCAATTTTCTCTAACGATATAAGGCCTTGCTTGTAAAGCTCAAGCATGTTGTTAAATGAATGTTGAACAATTGGTGCACCAGACATTGATTGAAAATAAGGTTTTTGTTTTTCAGCTAGTGTGTGATGAGCGTGGTCTTTGGTAACGATATCTATTC
>JBKCJY010000187.1:0-6806 GCA_046301455.1 Chitinophagaceae bacterium
GTTTTAAGGACGGCAAAGGTAGGGAATTTCTCCTTCAGGAAATCATGGATTAGCTCAATTGTGAATTGTTCACTTTCCCAATGGCCGATATCAGCCAAAAGCATTCTTCCTTCAGCATCAAAAAACTCATGATATTTTACATCAGCCGTTACATAAGCATCAGCCCCAGCACCAAGCGCCATGCTGGTTAAAAAACTGCCAGCCCCACCGCATACTGCTACTTTTTTGATACCGTTTTCAGGGATGACCGTATGACGAATCACCTTTAACCCGAATTGCTGTTTAAGCATTTCTAAAAAGTCTGCTCCGGTAATTTCCTCCGGCAACTCCCCTATCAATCCGCTTCCAACAGTTTGTAAATCATTATCTAAGCTCACAATATCGTAAGCCACTTCCTCATATGGATGTGAAGATTTTAAAGCAGCAATTACATGATTTTCCAGCCATGCGGGGAAAACAGTTTCTATTTTCACCTCGGGTTCTGCGTGTCTTTCGCCCAAATTTCCAACAAAAGGATTGGCACCATCTCCAGCTTTAAACGTGCCTGTTCCTTCTGAATTAAAACTGGTTTCAGAGTAATTGCCAATATTCCCTGCTCCTGCTTCAAAAATGGCTGATCTAACGACCTCTGCATGTTGAACAGGTGCAAAAGTGAACAACTTTTTTAGCTGCGAAGGTTTTGGCAGCAATACCCGGCAGTTTTGCAAACCCAACCGCTGTGCCATTTTTGCGTTTACTCCACTCACTACGTTATCAAGATTGGTATGAAAAGCATATATGGCAATATCATGTTTAATGGCAGTAATAACTGCCCGTTCAATATATGTTTTGCCCGTTATACGTTTAAGCCCTTTAAAAATTATGGGATGATGGGCAATTACAAGGTTACAACCACGGCTAACAGCCTCATTAATTACGGCTTCAGTTGCATCAAGACTAACAAGAACGCCCTTGCAATTCCATGAGGAATTACCTGTAAGCAGCCCCGAATTATCATAGGTTTCCTGAAGGCTCGGGTGAGCCCATTGCTCTAATGCCGAAATAAAATGACTGATTTGCATACTATAAAAATAAGATTATTCAAAAATCATCGTTTAAAAAGGCAGTAAAAGCACTGTAAAAAAGCTCTTAGTTTATAAAATCTGTAGTATACAACTGTACTTTTTGCAAAAAACATTGTTTACTTTTAATGTCTTATATAAAACTATGAAACAGGTCTTACTCATTGCCATCACCTTTATACTGCTCACAGGCTGCAAAAAACTTATTCAACAAACACAGGAGCAAATTGCCGAAGACCTGATTGTAAAAGCCATGACAGAAGGTCAATGGCAGGTAATTGGATATAATGATGGCGCTGAATTTGTGGGCGAATTTACTGATTACCGTTTTCAATTTAAAAGTAACAGAACTGTTGACGCCATAAAGAATTCAGCCGTAGAATCAACAGGAAGTTGGCAGGGCGATGGTTATAAACAGGAAATTGTTGCTGATTATCCTCCCACATCAAGTACTACTTTACAACGATTGGATGGCATTTGGAAAATTGTAGCCAGCACATGGACTTCAGTAAAAGCTACTCAAACGATCAATGGGAAGCTTACCACACTGGAGCTGAAAAAATTCTAGTCAACCTCTCAGCTTAACTTATTTTAACCCGCTAAACAATTTTGTTTCAACTCTGTTATATGTTGAAATTAAAAAAATGCAGATCAAAACAGGCCAACAAGCTCCAGAATTTTCATTATACAGCAGCGAAAGAAACAAAATTTCTCTATCAGATTTTAAAGGAAAGAATGTACTCATCCTGTTCTTCCCGCAGGCATTTACCGGTGTTTGTACCGCAGAATTATGTATTGTAAGAGATGATATCAGCCGTTACAAAAATACACATGCTGAAGTACTGGCCGTTTCCGTAGATTCTACCGCCACCCTAAACAAGTTTAAAGAACTCGAAGGCTATAATTTTACAATGCTTAGTGATTTTAATAAAGATGTATCCAGGCTTTATGGTTCTATTTATGAAACATGGTTTTCTGAAATGAAAGGTGTATCTAAACGCAGTGCTTTTGTAGTGGATAAAGAAGGAATTATAAGATATGCTGAGGTTCTTGAAAATGCTGACGATGTACCAAATTTTGATGCAATCAACCAGGTTTTAAACTCCCTTTCCTCATAAAATGTTAAGGTTATACCCTTAAAATGACAGACTTTTATTGTGGCCCGACTCTTGATTTTAAGAATTTGTGCGGAAAAAGCTTGTATATTGCATGTAATAAAATTAGATTTACAGCGTTGAAACGCCTTTTATTCATATTGTCCTTTATCCTTTTAACCGTTGTAGCTGCATCGGCACAGGTGAGCCGCAGCCAAAATCAACCGGTTAAAGTGGTACGTTTTTATCCTAACCCCGCTACCAGTTTCATCAATTTTGAATTCCAAACACAAAGCGGTCTTTCTAATTACAGATTTAAGATTTACAATTTCATCGGTAAGAAAATTGCCGAATTTAATAACATTACACCCCGTACAGTTGTAAACCTCACAGACTATTTTCGTGGTGTTTATATTTACCAGTTAACTGACCGTAATGGTCAGGTTTTAGAAACCGGCAAGTTTCAGGTGGTGAAGTAGTTTGAAGAAGTTCCAAATGTTTAAAAGTTCAAGAGGTTGTATAACCTCTATTTTTTTGCCCTAAACGTTTTGAATCCTTACAACACCTGCACTATCAAAAACTTTAAGTAATGCGTATTCTCCCAGCCCCAGATAATAGGATGGTCAGCGCTTTGCGTTTGAAAAGTAACCTGTCTTAACTGACGTCTTGCATCTTTGGCCGCCATTTGAATGATTTCTAAAAACAATTCGGGTTGAACCAAGTTGGTACAGGAAGATGTTACAAGAAAGCCCCCCGGCTTTACCAACTTCATTCCACGCAAGTTGATTTCTTTATAGCCTGTGATGGCTTTTTGAATGGTGGCTCTTGATTTAGTAAAAGATGGTGGGTCAAGCATCACCACATCATATTGTTTGCCTTCCTTAACCCAGGTTTTTAATACATCAAATGCATTTACACATTCAAAGCGGCATTTATCAGCCACACCGTTGAGCTCCGCATTTTTGTTGCACATAGCTATGGCGCTTTCACTGATGTCCAATCCATGCACAGACTTGGCACCATATTTTGCTGCATGTATTTCAAAAGTGCCTGTATAAGTAAATGCACCGAGCACATCAGCATCTTTTACAATATGTTGAATGGCTCTGCGGTTATCCTGTTGGTCGAGGAAATAGCCTGTTTTTTGTCCATTGGCAATATCAACATGAAATTGAAATCCATTTTCATTGATGATGATATTGGTATCAAAAGGCTCACTTAAAAATCCTTTTTGCTGCTGCAATCCTTCCAATTCACGAACGGGAACATCATTTCGCTCATAAATGCCTTTGGGTGAAAAAATTTGGTTGATTGCTTTTACAATGGCGGGTTTCCACACATCGATACCAAAAGCCAATGTTTGAATTACAAAATAATCGTTGAACTTATCAATGATGAGTTGTGGCAAACCATCTGCTTCGCCAAAAATGAGACGACAGTTTTCTTTATAGCCTAATTGCTGACGGTAGTTCCATGCTTCACTCAGCTTTTTGAAAAAGAACTGCTCATTAATTTCTTCATTTTTATTTCGTGTGAGAATGCGAACCTGTATTTGTGATTGCGGATTGAAATAACCACGGCCGAGGAATTTATTATCATACAGGAACACATCTGCAATAGCACCAGCTGCTGCATCACCTTCCACACGGTTTACTTCATTGCCAAAAACCCATGGGTGGCCATTAAATACACGGGGAGAAATTTTGCGGTTGAGGGTTACTTTTGTCATAGCCTGCAAATGTACTTGTATTCATAAAGCAGTGTGCAAATTGGTTCAGAACTTGTATCTTGAATTATATACATTTTTTATGAAACAACTCTTAATACCTATTACATTAATTTTCTTCAGTCTCTTTCTTTTTCAATGCAATACTTCCAAAAAATTGTCTGGGCCGTTTAAGGCAAAACTGGTTGCCACACTTTGCGGACAACATATTGTACAAGTAGAAGATGTTGCTTTTTATAAATTGGGTACTGACTGGAAAGAATACAAACATGTTTTTACTGTAGCCAATCATTGTGATTTTGTAAAAGCAGGATTAAAGGCCGGTGATATGTTTACCTGTGCCATTATCGAAAAAGCGGAAGAAGAAAACTGTATTGTTTGCGAAGCATATATGGAAACGCCTGAATTAAAACGAAATGTGAGAGTGGTGCAATAACAGGTTCAAGTATTTTAAAAAGGCATTTCGATTTTGGAGTGCCTTTTTTGTTTATGAAATAACATGATTGAAAGGCTCCCCTGCTTAATGCGGAATTTGCAACGGGATTGAAACGGCACCAAAGCGAATCGGCGGTACATCGAAAAACTCGAACAAAAGTTTAAGCAGTTGTCAAAGCTCACAGCCCCAATTTTTTTCTTTAGCTCCAGTTCAGACCGCTTAGGCGGGCCGACCAGTAACGAAAGGACAATTTGTCCAACTTTAGCCATTGGCAGCATTCTTGACGGGCTTACCTTTGCCGACAATTTTACAAGATTATGGAGCAAAAAATGACAGAACAACCTGAAGAAACGATGGAAACACAGGGTATGGACCTGAATGCCGATGATAATGTTGCAGGAACCAATCACCTCAACGCTCAAGTGGAAGAAGAAAGTGAGCTTGAGAAACTCAAGGAGCAACTTGAAGAAGAAAAAAAGAAATACCTGTATTTGGTAGCCGAGTTTGATACCTTTCGCCGACGCAGTTCAAAAGAGCGTTTGGAAATGATGCAAACAGCGGGCAAGGAAGTAATTGTTTCTTTGCTGGAAGTGCTGGATGATGCCGACAGAGCTGAAGCTGAATTGATGAAAAATGGCAAAGAAGATGAAGGAGTGAAATTGGTATTTCATAAATTCCGCAGTTTATTACAAGGCCGTGGTTTAAAACCAATGGATACAAAAGGCAAGGAGTTTAATGTGGATATGCATGAAGCTATTACTGAAATTCCTGCACCTACTGAAGATCTGAAAGGCAAAGTGGTGGATGAGATTGAAAAAGGATATTTGCTCAACGATAAAATCATCCGCTTTGCAAAAGTGGTGGTAGGAAAATAAGATATGTCAACCAAAAGAGATTATTACGAAATACTGGGTGTAAGCAAAAGCGCCAGTGCGGATGAAATTAAAAAAGCATACCGCAAGGTGGCTATGCAATTTCACCCCGACCGTAACCCTGGCAATAAAGAAGCCGAAGAAAAATTTAAAGAGGCAGCTGAAGCATACGAAGTACTGAGTGATGCTGATAAGAAAAGTCAATACGACCGCTTTGGTCATGCAGGTGTGAGCGGCAATGGCCGTGGTGGTGGTTTCAGCGGTGGGCAGGGCATGAACATGGATGATATCTTCAGCCAGTTTGGAGATATTTTTGGCGATGATGTGTTTGGAAGTTTCTTTGGCGGTGGAGGTCAACGCAGAGGCGGTGGCGGCGGCCGTGCAAGAGGAACACGTGGCAGCAACCTGCGTGTACGCATCAAACTCAATTATGAAGAAATTGCCAAGGGCGCCAATAAGACCATCAAAGTAAAAAAATATGTAACCTGTAACCCATGTGGTGGCAGCGGTGCAAAAGATAAAAGCAGTGTGCAAACCTGCGGCACCTGTGGCGGCAGCGGACAAGTTCGACGTGTACAAAATACGTTCCTCGGCCAAATGCAAACAGTAACAACCTGTCCTGCTTGCGGCGGCGAAGGAACCACAATTGCCAACAAGTGTACGAATTGTAAAGGCGAAGGCCGTGTATATGGCGAAGAAAATATTTCAATTGATATTCCTGCTGGTGTACAGGAAGGAATGCAGTTGAATGTGAGTGGACGTGGTAACATGGGCGAACGTGGCGGACCTCCCGGTGATTTGATTGTGGTAATTGAAGAAGAAGCACATGCACAATTGCACAGGGATGGATTGAATGTGGCGTTTGATTTGCACATTTCGTTTCCTGATGCTGTGTTTGGAACACAGGTAGAAGTTCCCACCATTGATGGCCGGGCAAAAATTAAAATTCCCGCAGGCACACAGAGTGGAAAAGTGTTTCGCTTAAAAGGCAAAGGATTTCCTGCAGTTCAGAGTTATGAAAAAGGCGATCAACTCATTTATGTAAATATCTGGACACCCCAACATGTAAGCAGTGAAGAAAAAGCCATGCTTGAAAAAATGCAGAACAGTCACAACTTTGAACCAAAGCCCGATAAGAGCGATAAAGGATTTTTTGAGAGGGTTAAGGAAATGTTTAGCTGATGGAATTAATTTAAACTGTAAATGGTGAATGATTTAAAAACTCATTCACCATTTTTTATTTACGTTCTGTTTTTATTCCTATTTTTATTTTTTCGGTCATTTTTTACCAATCTGTATTTAAACAATGAGTGATAAACTGATTTATTCAATCCCGGCTCGTTTCCGCCGTATCGAAAATCTGCACATTCTCTTTTGGTTAATTAAAGATGCCTGCTGGGCACTCAATCTGCATTGGCCTGCCATGATCATGATTATACCAACTATGGGCGCTGCCTTGATCATAACCTGGCAAACAAGAAAAATATTTTCTGAACTTATGCACAACCTTGCCATCCTGTTCTGGATCACAGCCAACTGTACATGGATGATTGGAGAGTTTTATGGTTGGGACGAAGGCCCTTATGGTCTCCGCCGCATGGCTTTGATTCCTTTCAT
>JBKCJY010000188.1:0-1095 GCA_046301455.1 Chitinophagaceae bacterium
ATTTCATAACCCATCTTTTGCAAACCGGGTAAAATTTTGGTTTTATCACCTACTAATAAAATATTCATCTTATCAAGGTTAAGCCACTTCTTTGCTAATGCATTGATTTCAGCAGCTGTCATGTTTTTCAAAATAGCCGCTTGCTCATCTGTAAAATTACCCGGCAGATTGTATTCTAATATTCTGCCAATGAAACCTGCTTTCTGGAAACCTGTTTCATAACGCAACGCATCACGCTGACCGATGGCACTTTTCATAAACTCCATTTCATCTGTAGTTACCCCATTAGTTACATAACCTTTGAAGATGTTAAGCAATTCAGCCAATGCACTGTCAGTAGCTTCTCCTTTAATACCACTGCTGAATTCAAAAGATCCTGTATACGCATCACCATCAAAACCGCAGCGGGCGCCATAGGTCCAGCCTTTATCTTCACGCAGACTTAAGTTTACTCGGCTGTTGAATGCTCCACCTAATGGATAGTTCATCAAGCCTGCTCTGTAATATTCGCCTGTTGCATCATACTTCAAATTGGTAACGGCACCAACTCTGAATTCAGTTTGTGCTGCTTTGGGTACATTCACTAAATAGATTTTTGTTTTTTCAATCGCAGGTGCTGCAGCAGGTGCAGGAATAGTGATTTTTTTATTGGGCAATTTATTTAAGAATGAAAGCTTGGGCATGATTTCGCTTTCTGTAATATCCCCCACTACCACTACTTTCACTCCTTGTGAAGTGAAGTAGTTATCGTAATAATTCTGAATATCTTCCAGCTTCAAACCCTTAATGGTGGTTTCGGTTCCATCTTCACTCAAGCCTATGATTCCATTTCAATAATTGATTTTTGCAAATACCACATTAGCTATAGCCGACGGTTGTGATTTTTGCTGTTTGAAATTTTCAATGGCCTGATTCTTTAATCGCTTGAATGCATCTTCTGTAAACTTTGGCATCAGCATGCGCTCTTCCAGCAACGCAAGTGTAGCATCTAAATTTTTCTTAAGCGTTTGCACCTGGAAGGTGATGCCATCCAATCCGCTGAACACACTTACATTACTTCCCAGTTTTTGCATAGCACGGCTCATCGCTTCTGCA
>JBKCJY010000189.1:0-15173 GCA_046301455.1 Chitinophagaceae bacterium
CATCGCCTGGGCTTGTACAATATTAAAACGGAGATGGAAGATCTCTCCATGAAATACCTTGAGCCGGATATTTATAAAGAAATTGCACGCAAGCTTTCTGAAACAAAACGTGAACGCACACGCTACATCAACGAGTTTATCAAACCCATCAAGGAAAAGATGGAAAAAGCAGGTTTTGATGAATTTGAAATCTATGGCCGGCCCAAAAGCATCCACTCCATCAGTAATAAAATAAAAAAGAAGGGTGTAAGTTTTGAAGAAGTATATGATTTATTTGCCATCCGTATTATTATTGATGCAGATCCTGAAAAAGAAAAAGAAGATTGCTGGAAGGCTTATAGCATTGTTACTGATATGTATACACCTTCGCCTGAGCGTTTGCGTGACTGGCTGAGTAACCCAAAGGCAAACGGATATGAAGCTTTGCACACTACGGTTATGGGGCCGCAGGGTAAGTGGGTGGAAGTGCAGATACGCACCAAGCGAATGAATGAAATTGCAGAGAAGGGTTTGGCTGCTCACTGGAAATATAAAGAAGGCACAGGTGATGAAGACCGTTTTGATAAATGGTTTCATAATATTCGGGAAGCATTAAATAACCAGGAAAGCAGTTCACTTGATTTTTTACAGGATTTCAAAAGTTCATTCTTAGCTGAAGAAATTTATGTGTACACGCCAAAGGGAGATGTAAAAACGTTACCGCTTGGTGCTACTGCTTTGGATTTTGCATTTAGCGTGCATAGTGATGTGGGCAGCCGTTGTATTGGCGCCAAAGTAAATCACAAGCTGGTACCTATTGCATATAAATTAAGAAGCGGTGATCAAATTGAAATTATAACCAGCAGCAAACAAAAACCAAGTGAAGATTGGTTGAACTTTGTGGTTACAGCCAAAGCACGCACTAAAATAAAAGATGCACTTAAAGAAGAGAAACGAAAAATTGCTGATGAAGGAAAATATATTTTACAACGTAAACTGGAGCAGATGGGTGCCAGTTTTGATATACATAATGTAGAAACACTCACGCTTTATTATAAACTTCCTTCGCAACTGGATCTCTTTTATAAAATTGCCACCAAGGTTATAGATTTAAAGGAGCTGAAAGAATTGAGCATGCACGGCGATAAACTGGAATTGCCAAAACCTGCAAAACCAATACTGGAACCAAAGCAGGAATACGATCCCAATAAAGCAGCACCATCAGCTAAAGATTCTGAACTCATCATCTTTGGTGAAAGCAGCGATAAGATTGTTTATACATTGGCCAATTGCTGCAAACCCATTCCGGGTGATGATGTGTTTGGTTTTGTATCAACAGGAAAAGGACTTATCATACACCGAACCAACTGCCCCAATGCATCAAGACTCCTGGCCAATTTTGGACACCGTGTAGTAAAAACTAAGTGGGCCAAGAATAAAGAAATTTCATTCCTCACTGGTATTAAAATTATTGGAGTTGATGATGTGGGTGTGGTGAGTAAAATCACCAACCTCATCAGTGGTGAACTTCGGCTAAACATCAGCGCCATAACCATCGAAGCCAAAGAAGGTGTGTTTGAAGGCAATATCAAAATGTTTGTACACGATAAAGATGAACTGGATGAGCTGGCAAACCGACTACTCAAATTACAGGGAATTGAAACGGTAGAGCGCTACGATATGGAGCAATAGTCATTACTTTTCCACGCTTTGAATATTTCATTTTTCTTCCTTTATGTTTCACCTATTTTTGTGACCTCAATAGCTATTTAATTTGCTGAACAATTCTCCTCCTGTATGCACAGGCCTTGAAAGGATTGCGACGCAACGAAGATGCCACGGAGAACTCAACGCCGCCGGTATCACAAAAAAAATAATTTATGGTTGATGTAATTCTGGGCCTCCAGTGGGGCGATGAAGGAAAAGGAAAAATTGTTGATTTTTTTGCACCTGAATATGATGTAATTGCACGTTTCCAGGGCGGGCCCAATGCGGGGCATACGCTGTATGTGAAAGGTGAAAAAGTAGTGCTGCATCAAATACCCAGCGGTATTTTTCATGAAGGCATTATTAATTTAATTGGAAATGGTGTAGTGCTGGATCCTGTTACACTCAAAAAAGAATGTGAGAAGGTAGCGGCCTTTGGTGTGGATGTAAAGAAGATTTTATTTATTGCTGAGCGTACCAATGTAATTGTGCCCACGCATCGTGCATTGGATAAAGCGGCAGAACTGGCAAAAGGTGATGATAAAATTGGATCTACATTAAAAGGTATTGGTCCGGCTTATATGGATAAGACGGGACGTAATGCTTTACGTGTTGGAGATTTGCTTCGATCTGATTTTGCTGATTTATATCAAAAGCTTCGTAATAAACATCAGCAGCTTTTGGATAATTATGGTTTTAATGAAGACATCAGCGAATGGGAAAAAGAATTTTTTGATGCCATTAAGTTTTTAAAAACCCTCAACATAGTAAACGGTGAATATTTTATCAATAAGAAAATAGCAGAAGGAAAAAAAATTTTGGCTGAAGGTGCACAAGGCAGCATGCTGGATGTTGATTTCGGAACTTTTCCTTTTGTAACATCTTCCAATACTATTTCAGCAGGTGTAAGCACTGGACTTGGTGTAGCTCCTAACAAGATAGGTGAAGTAATTGGGATAACGAAAGCTTACTGCACACGTGTGGGCAGCGGCCCTTTCCCCACAGAGTTGTTTGATGCAACTGGTGATGAACTCCGTAAAATTGGCAGTGAGTTTGGAGCTACTACAGGACGTCCACGCCGTTGTGGTTGGATAGACTTGGTGGCACTCAAATTTGCGTGCATGGTAAATGGTATAACTCAAATTGTAATAACTAAGGCTGATGTGCTGGACAGCTTTAAAGAATTGCAGATGTGTACTGCCTATGAAGTGAACGGCAAACAAACAGATGAAGTTCCTTACCAAATGCACCAACTGCCGCTGAAGCCAGTGTACAAACAGTTTACAGGCTGGGGTAAACCCATTTCTGAATGCAGAAACTGGAATGATTTGCCGGTTGAAATGAATTCGTATCTTGAGTTTATTAACGCTTATTTGGGTGTAAAAGTGACCTATGTAAGTAACGGGCCGGGCAGAGACCAAATCATTTGTTCGTAATTATTTTTGGGCACCACAAAAATTCATGAAAAAAAATTTTGCTATTTAAAAATCTAATAGAAATTTTACAGTATAACCAAGTGTAAGACTATGGCAAAGTCAATTAAAAAAGCAAGCGAAAAGAATGCTCCTGATGAGGAGATAAAAAAACCATTGTCAAAATCAAAGAAGCAGGAAGAAGATGATGACGATGATGATTTTGATATGGATGATGAACCTGTTGTAAAAAAAGGCAGTAAAGCAGTTGCATCAAAATCAAAATCAAAAGATGATGATGACGATGATGACGACATTGATGATGATGACGATGACTGGAACAAAGGTGATGAGGATGATGATTATGATCCTGACTTTGAAGAATTTGATATCCCTAAATCAAAAGGCAAAGCAGCAACAGGGGGCAAAAAGAAAGGTGGTGATGATGACGATGATTTTAAAGTAGATGAAGACTTTAAAGAGTTTGATTCTTTTGGCGGCGGTGGGGATGATTTTGATGACGATGATGATTATTAAATGATGAAGTGCAAAGACGATTTCAATCTTTTTCAATAACTGATTTTAAAAAAATCAAACAGCAAATGTTGAACTTTGGTAATAGGTTCAACATTTGTGCTTTTCTGGACAACCATCAATACCAGTTGCCTGGGCATGAAATGGAATGTTTAGCAGGGTTTGGATGTGTGAAGGAGATACGGTGTGAAGTTGCAGGCGAAAATACGAACCAAGGTGACGCAAAGGTTGGTGTCCTTGCCAACCGAAAAAATTCATTACTACAACTACAGGAATTTTTAGACAATACCAATGATTGGTGTTTTGGTCATTTGAGTTATGATTTGAAGAATGAAATAGAAGAGCTCACATCGGAACATGAGAACAAGATTGGTTTTCCTGTACTTTGTTTTTTTGAGCCGCAATATGTATTGCAGTTAAATGAGCAGCAGTTGAAAATTGGTTCGTTTGCTGATGACCATGCACAACTATTTGAACAGATTTGTGCAATGGAAGTAAATGATGAACAGAGCAATTCAGTTGAAGTAAAGGAACGGATGAGCAGGGAACAATACATCAGTACCATAAAAAAAATCCAGCAGCATATTTTACGAGGCGATTGTTATGAGTTGAATTACTGTATGGAGTTTTTTGCAGAAAGTGCAAACATAAACCCCGTGCAGGTGTATCAATCGCTCACAAAAATTTCACCCAATCCATTTTCTGCATTTTATAAAGTGCACAACAAATATTTATTGTGTGCAAGCCCTGAGCGTTTTTTACGAAAGAAAGGGAATGAATTATTGTCACAACCCATCAAAGGCACACTCAAACGGGATGTGCATAATTGGGAAGAGGATGAAGTATTAAAACAACAGCTATTCAAAAGTGAAAAAGATCGAAGCGAAAATGTGATGGTGGTGGATTTGGTGCGTAATGATTTGAGCCGTGTGTGTAAAGAAGGAACGGTGAAGGTGGATGAGTTGTTTGGTATTTATTCTTTTCCGCAGGTGCATCAGATGATTTCGACAGTGAGTGGAGAAATGAATGATGGAATTACATTTAAACAAATTATTGAAGCTACATTCCCTATGGGCAGTATGACAGGTGCACCCAAAAGAAGAGTGATGCAGTTGATTGATGAATTTGAGCCAACTGCTCGTGGAATTTTTTCTGGAGCGATGGGTTATATTTCACCTGAAAAAGATTTTGATTTTAATGTTGTAATCAGAAGCATCTTGTACAATGAATCAAACAACTATCTGTCTTATTTGGTTGGAAGTGGTATTACCTGGTATAGTGATGCTGCAAATGAGTATGATGAATGTTTGTTGAAGGCTGAGGCGATAAGGAGCGTGTTAGGGTAACTTAAGTTTTTTTCTTCACAGGTTTTTTCTTGAACTCAGGCAGTTCCGATACTTTGGGATACACATCTTTCAAGCCTTCTTCACCATAAAAACGCATAAGCAGTTGCACACTTTCACTTAGTATGTTGTAACGGTTAGCGTTAAACATCGCCATTTTATCTTTGGGTAATCGTAAGGTAAATGTATTGTTTCCCGAAAGCACTTCATCAAACTTAGGATTGAGTGTGCTGAAGTAATACAAATCCATCACCAGGTTTTTTGACATCACAACAGAACTAAACTTACCTGCAATTTCCTGCACAGCAATATTGGAATCTAATTTTTCAGGAGCAAATTCATTCACTTTTGGCTGCTTGCCATCATTCACCATTGTTGTTACACCACCTTTACCTTCCATGATATAATGCGTAGCAATAAATTTTTTTACATGGTTGCGGCTTTCTTCAGGTAAATAATATTGCAGTTTCCAAAAATCACGGCTGCCGCTTTTTTTAATAGCACTGTACACTCTGCCAGGTCCGCCGTTGTAAGCAGCAATCACCAATAACCAATCATTCAAGTCGCTGTAAAGTGAAGTGAGGTGTTTTGCTGCTGCATGTGTACTGCGGAAATAATCTGTACGTTCATCCATCCATGTACTCACCATTAACCCATAATCTCTTGCTGTGCCCGGCATAAACTGCCAGGGCCCACGTGCACCTGCCCAGCTGGTTGCATTGGTGTTGAGCCCGCTTTCAATCACAGCTAAGTATTTTAACTCTTCAGGCAGATTGTATTGCATCAATACATTTTCAATTAACGTAAAGTAGGGGAGTCCCCAACCTTTCATTTTCGTGAGATTCTTTTGATGACGTTCTAAATAATCCTGAATAAAACCCCACGCCTGCGGATGTATTTGCCCATCGTATGGAAGTGCTGTGTTGAATTCTTTAGATACAAACAGATTTTGGAAGCCGTATCGCTCAACGCTGTTTTCTTTAGTTGTATCAGTAGGTGTCGTTTCTTTTTGTGCAAAAGAATGAAGCGATACAAAAAGAATAGATATGATAGAAATTAAAAACTTCATTTTTCTTTATGCCCGTATTGTTGCATCCAATCATGCGCAAGGCGCAGCAAAGATACTTCATCAAAATGCTTAGCCATCATTTGTAAGCCAAAAGGCAATCCATTGCTGTGTTGAAATAAAGGAATGGACATAGCGGGAATACCCACAAGGTTAGCAAATACAGTGTAAATATCAGCCAGATACATTTCTACAGGGTCGTTGCTTTTTTCACCAATCTTAAAAGCAGTGGAAGGAGAAACAGGCATGAGTAATACATCTACCTCTTTGAAAACCAACTGCGATTGTTCATATAATTTTTTTCTCACCTGTTGTGCTTTGGTAAAGTAAGCATCAAAATAACCGGCGCTTAATACAAATGTGCCCAGCATAATACGACGCTGCACTTCTTTGCCAAAACCTTCTGACCTGTTGGCCGAATAAAACTCTGTTAAATCTTCTTTGATGGGTGTTGATTGATGTCCGTAACGCACACCATCATAACGTGAGAGGTTACTACTAGCTTCAGCAGTAGTTAAAATATAATAAGTAGGAACGATGTAATCCAGCAAATCAAAACTCAACTCTTTTACTTCATAACCATCTTTTTTTAGCTGTTCTAAAAAAGAAAGATGTGTTTGTTTGATTTCTTCATCCAAACCTTCGTGCAGTAAAGTTTCTTTAAAATAACCTGCAACAGGTTTTTTAGTTGATGATTGTTTGATTTCATCTGAATAATCAGGAACGGGTAAAGATGAAACCGTGCTGTCAAAATCATCAGCGCCTGCAATTACAGAAAGCACACTCGCCACATCATCAACTGAATGTGCCAGTACTCCAATCTGGTCAAAGCTGCTGCCATAAGCAATTAAACCATGACGGCTGATTCTTCCATACGTTGGTTTCATACCCACCACGCCACAAAAATCTGCAGGCTGACGAACAGAACCTCCTGTATCACTACCCAAACTTATCATGCAAAGATTGGCCTGAACTGCTGCCGCACTTCCTCCACTTGAACCACCGGGCACCCGCTCTATATCTAAAAAATTTTTTACCGGGCCATAAGCTGAGTTTTCATTACTGCTGCCCATAGCAAATTCATCACAATTGTTGGTGCCAATGATAATAGCACCTGCATCCAATAATTTTTCAACTGCTGTTGCATGAAACAAGCTTTTGAAACCTTTGAGCATATTGGATGCTGCACTTACTGGATGTGCTTTATAGGTGATTACATCTTTGATGGTAAACACTACTCCATGCAATGCTCCCAATAATGCACCTGCTTTTCGTTGGGCATCCAAATCTTTCGCCCGTTGCACAGCCTCTTCTTCAAACACATGCACTAATGCATTGAGATGAGTGTTTTGTTTGATACGGTTGAGATAGAATAACACTGCTGCTTCACAGCTTGTTTGTTCCTGTTTCAACTGTTCGTGATAAGACGCTATAGTAGTAGTCGGAAACAAAGCTTGCTCCGTTAAAAGTTTATGTTGTAAGAATAGGAAGGATTACTGTTTGGTAGAAGAACTATCGTTGTTAGTGGGGGCTTCTTCTATTTCTTTACGAACAGTATTTTTGGCATCATTGAATTCACGGATGCCTTTACCCAATCCACGCATAAGCTCAGGTATTTTACGACCACCAAACATTAAAAGGATGATAATAGCAATAATAATGATTTCCTGTGTGCCAAGTACACCGAGAAGTATGGGTTGAAAATTCATGATTGAAAATTTATGAGAGAACAAAGTTAACGGTAAAAGCTTTGTTGAAGCAATAAAAAAACCACGCAGCCGTGGTTTTAAATGCTTTTACAGTTGGTTTTTTTTAACGGAGGTAATTTTTACCACATTTACCGGCTTTGCCATGCGCTGCCTGGTAAGGAGAAATTCCACGACTACATGAGGTTAAAACAAATCCAATGATTACGGCTGCAATTAATAATTTTTTCATGATTTGAAACTGTTGAGTTTTAAAATTGGGTACCGATGGTTCGGATAGGGGCATTGGACTCGTTCAGTTTCTATAGGGAATGGATTTAGGCTTCTATGACGTAAATATACTGTCAATTATTGTGCCTTAAAAGCAAAAAGCGGTAAATTTTTGGTTTACCGCTTGATATTTCAATTATTTCATGCGCTTTTCTTTGATACGGGCGCTCTTACCGCTTCTTTCACGCAGGTAGAAGAGTTTTGCACGGCTCACTTTACCAACCTTGTTCAGTTCAACTGAATCAATATTGGGTGAGTTTACAGGGAAACTACGCTCAACACCGATACCATCAGAGATCTTGCGAACTGTAAATGAAGCAGTTGCACCTGTTCCCTGGCGTTTTACCACATCACCACGAAAGCTCTGGATACGCTCTTTACCACCTTCAACAATCTTATAATTTACAGTAACATTATCACCTGCTTTAAAAGAAGGTAACTCTTTTCTTACTGTTAATTGCTCATGTACAAATGCTATTGCGGAGTTCATAACTTTAAATTTTTCGGACGGCAAAGGTAGGGGGAAATGTTCAAAATTTCAGAATGTAGGTGGAGATTTTTTATCTCGCCACATTTACTGCCCTTTTCTCCCTGATAACGGTTACTTTAATCTGGCCTGGATACACCATTTCAGTTTGTATTTTCTGCGCCATTTCAAAGCTCAATTTATCACTTTCACTATCGGTTACTTTTTCTGCCTCTACAATCACCCTCAGTTCACGGCCAGCCTGGATGGCGTAAGCTTTTTCAACACCGGGATAGCCCATCGCCAGGCTTTCCAGATCCTTAATACGCTGGAGGTATTGCTGCATAATTTCCCTTCTTGCACCGGGGCGGGCTCCACTGATGGCATCGCAGGCCTGTACAATTGGGGAAATGACATACTGCATTTCCATCTCATCATGGTGGGCACCAATGGCATTAACAACAGCCGGGTTTTCACCATATTTTTCAGCCAGCTTGGCGCCAAGTAATGCATGGCTCAATTCTGTTTCTTCATCGGGCACTTTGCCTATATCATGTAACAAACCGGCACGTTTTGCAAGCTTGGGATTTAATCCAAGTTCTGCAGCCATGATGGCGCAGAGATTAGCCGTTTCCCTGCTGTGCATAAGAAGATTTTGTCCGTATGAAGAACGGAAACGCATACGACCCACCATCCTGATGAGTTCTTTATGTAAACCATGAATACCTAGTTCTATAACAGTACGCTCACCAATTTCCATTACTTGTTCTTCCAACTGCTTTTTGGTTTTTTCCACCACCTCTTCAATACGGGCGGGGTGTATACGACCATCGGAAACCAGACGTTGCAAACTTAAACGGGCCACTTCACGGCGAAGCGGATCAAAAGAAGAAAGAAGTATTGCTTCGGGCGTATCATCTACAATCAAATCCACACCTGTAGCTGCTTCAATAGCACGAATGTTACGGCCTTCACGACCGATGATTTGGCCTTTGATTTCATCGCTTTCCAAATTAAACACTGTAACCGTGTTTTCAATAGTTTGCTCAGCAGCAGTACGCTGTATGGTTTGAATAACAATTTTTCGAGCTTCTTTTCCGGCTTTTTGTTTAGCTTCTTCAATAATTTCCTGTTGCAGTGATAAGGCTTGGGTTTGAGCCTCGTTCTTTAGGCTTTCTACAAGCTGTGCCTTTGCTTCATCAGCACTGAGGCCGGCAATTTTTTCAAGACGACGGATATGTTCTTCCTGATGTTTTTCCAGCTCTGAGCGTTTCAGATTCACCACTTCAATCTGGCGGTTGAGGTTTTCTTTGATAGCCTCGTTTTCCTTGATTTGCTTGTCAATATTGCCTTCTTTTTGATTGATGGATTGTTCTTTTTGACGGATGCGATTTTCGCTTTCGTTTATTTTTTTGTTGCGCTCCAGCACTTCACGGTCATGCTCGGCTTTCATTTGCACAAATTTCTCTTTGGCTTCAAGGGCTTTTTCCTTTTTGAGGGTTTCGGCCCTCATTTCAGCTTCTCTGAGGATGTTTTGTGATTGAAGTTCGGCTTCCTGAATTTGTTTTTTTGTGTTTTTGGCAAAAATTATTTTACCCGCCACAATCCCAATGATGAGTGCGACAGCGCCTATGATGATGTATAGAATTAGAGGTTCCATTTTGATTAAAATAGTTTGATGAATGTTTCAGCAACAGTTCCCTGAATATGGCAGCAAATGCGTTCATAGTGGAAATGTAGTGGGCGAAAATACGAAAATAAAGGAAGTAAAACAGGGGATAGACTGAGGAAAATGAACCTGTTGGAATTTAAGAGCACGGATGCTATGAAAACGGAACCATGAACGGAGCGCCGCAAATACGCCGCCACCTGCACAAATGCCGGTAACCAAAAAATTACTCATCTTTTTCTTGAGGTAGCAGCTCTGTTACCTGCTCATCTAATTTTTGAAGTGCATTGAGCAAAGCCGTATCATCTTTTTGAACTGTGCCTGCTGTTATTTGTGTGGCATACCAAATGAGCACCATGGCAATATAATCCTGCATATCCTTGCCGGAAAAATTGGTTTTGAACTCAATGATTTTTTCATTGATGATTTTAACGGTCTTGCGTACGTGTTCCTCATCTTCGGGGGAGACTTTGATGCGGTAGTTACGATCGCCAATTAAAATATTTACAGGAATTAAATTATCCATAATATGAAGTAAACTAAAAGTTCTTACAATTCTGATTAACGACTAAGCATGGAAATACAGCGATCAATCTCTGAAATAAAATGCTGCAACTTCTTTTCCATTTCCTTTTTTTCTTTATCAGTTAAATGCTGCTGTGAGGCTTTGAGCATAGCATTTTGCATTTCCATAATGTTCATTTCCTGCTTGATGGCACGGGTTTGTTCTTTGTACACCTCTACATCTTCTTTCAACTGCTGGTTTTCTTTAAGCAATTGACGCTGGTGTTTTGCCAGTAACAGCATTTTTTGCTGCAGGGTTTTAATATGTTGTTCAGCAGTATCCATTCCAAGTGAGCGCTAAACTAATGAATGAAATTGAAATGAAGAAGGGGTGAGTTAACTCACCCCTTCTTTCTTTTTCATTTTTGGCGACTCTAACACCTCCGGGGAGGGTATGAGCACGCTGCAAATGTTTTAACTTTTTACTTCCTTATCTCCGCTCCAAGCTCTTTTTCCAACTGCATCATAATCTGGCTCATCATTTTATCTGTTTCTATATCTGTGAGTGTTTTCTCTGCATCCTGGAACACGAGATTCAACGCCATTGACTTTTTATCTGTTCCCAGCTTTTCACTTTCAAACACGTCAAACAGTGATACATTTTTCAAGCGTTTTACTTTCGCTTGCAAAACTGTTTGTTCTATTTGATCATAGGCTATGTTTTTGGCAAGTACCATGGCCAAATCTCTTTCTACTGATGGAAAACGTGGGATCTCATTGTAATCAATCTTTGCTTTGGATGCAATTTTGAGCAATGCATCCCAATTGAAATCAGCAATAAAAACCGGCTGTTTGATATCGAAGGCTTTTAACTTTTTTGCTTGTACAGAACCAACAGTGGCAACCGCTTTTTTGTTGATGCTGTAACTGATGCCATACGCATAATCATCAGTAGCTTCAATGGTAGCTGCTGATGCAGTTACACCTAATTGCTGAAACACTGCTTCCACATATGCTTTCAATTGAAAAAGGTTACTTGCTTCGGGCTTATGTTTCCATGAAGCAACACTGTTACCTGTGAGATATAAAGTAAGATGTGCTGTTTCATCATACACACCCACGGCTGATGTGCTGTATGTTTTTCCAAATTCAAAAAAGCGAATATTCAAATTGCGGCGGTTGATGTTGAAGCCGATGCTTTGCAAACCAGTCTCCACCATTGATGGGCGCATTACATTCAGCTCTGCACTGAGGTTGTTGAGCATTTTCACAGTTGTGTTCAATGTTTCTTCGCTATACCACGCACTGTTGGCAATGGAGTTGGTAAAGATTTCATTAAAGCCAAGGCCTGCAATATAGTTTGCCACTTTTTCTTTGAGTACTTCTGCTTTATAATTTACTTCTACTGCCGGTGCAATGGTGATGTTTGATGGAATCTCCACATTATCTAATCCATCAATACGCATGATTTCTTCTACAATATCTGCCGCATGTTCAATATCTGTTTTACTGAAAGGCGCCGCTACTCTGAATTCATCAATGCCTTCTTTTACAATTTCAAAACCAAGCGCTGTAAGAATTTTCTTTACACTATCAGGATGATAATTTTTGCCGCTGAGTTTTTTGAGGTAATGCCATTTTACAGCAACCTCTGCTTTTTGTTTGGGTTCTGGATATACATCCACTATATCACTTGCAATTTCACCACCGGCCAATTCTTTTATCAATAATGCTGCACGCTTTAATACAATTACTGCATTGCTGATGTCAACTCCTTTTTCAAATCTTGTAGCTGCATCGGTACGCAGGTTATGACGAAACGATGTTTTGCGGATGCTTACAGGATGGAACCAAGCACTTTCTAAAAAGATATTTGTAGTTGCATCTGTTACGCCGCTTTTCAATCCTCCAAACACACCACCAATGCACATAGGTGATTGTGTGTTGCAAATCATTAAATCTTCTGCACTGAGTTTACGTTCTTTTTCATCGAGTGTGATGAACGTTGATCCCTCCGCACAATTTTTTACGATTACTTCACCGCCTGTTATTTCATTGTAATCAAAGGCATGCAGAGGTTGACCTGTTTCATGCAAAATGAAATTGGTGATATCAACAATATTATTGATGGGGCGAAGGCCAATACTTTTAATACGCTTCTTCAACCAATCCGGACTTTCTTTAACAGTAACACCTTTAATACTTACACCGCTATATCTCTGGCATGCTTCTTTATTTTCAATCGTCACTTTTACAGGCAAAGAATTATTAGCTGCTTTAAACCCGTTTGTAAATGGCGATTTGATGAGATATTGTTTCTTCTCGTGAAAGTTGAGCCATGCAATTACATCACGTGCTACACCCATATGGCTCATGGCATCCATTCGATTGGGTGTTAAACCAATTTCATAAATGGTATCAGTACTCAATTGAAAATATTCTGCAGCAGGTGTGCCAACAGTAGCATCAGTTTTCAAAGTCATAATACCGGCATGGCTGGTGCCCAAACCAATTTCATCTTCAGCACAAATCATTCCCTGGCTTTCCACACCACGGATTTTTGCTTTCTTCATCGTCATAGGCTCGCCGCTTAACGGATAAATAGTTGTGCCAACTGTTGCCACAACTACTTTTTGACCAACAGCCACATTGGGTGCGCCACAAACAATTTGCAATGGCTCCGCACCACCCACATTTACAGTAGTGAGAGAAAGTTTATCAGCATCCGGATGTTTGCTGCAGGTGAGTACTTCACCAATCACCAATCCATTCAATCCGCCCTTTACTTCTTCATAGGCTTCCATGCTTTCCACTTCAAGCCCGATTGATGTGAGAATACGGCTCAATTTTTCCGGTTCAATAGTAACGGGTAAATATTCGTGCAGCCAGTTGTAACTAATGGTCATGTGCTTCTGTTCTTCTTAATTTTTAGAGTGGGCAAAGATAATTCTTTGCTGCTTAGGCTTTGCATTTGCGCCAAAAACAACACATGTATTTATGCTGATACTGCCAAAATTTTGACAAAAAATGTTTTAGCACAGCCTTGTGTGCAAATGTGCAGGGCGAAGGCGAAAAAAAATTGTAAATTGGGTGTAACCTTGGTTTTAGTGTGAACAAGGCGGGGAATATAGGTGGAAAACCTGAAACTTAATGTGAATTGCGGGCGACAAAAATTTTAATCAAAATGAGGTAATTGTTAACTGATTCCGAATTACATTCGCTCCCCCACTAAAGTTTTTTACCCAAAACCTAACTGTTGAGAGGAAATTAAAAATGGATATTACAAACTTAAATAAAGACCGAAAAGCAAGACGCAAGCCTGGTGTTGACCTTACAACTATGGTGTATGGCAAGGTGCCGCCGCAAGCTAAAGAACTGGAAGAAGCGGTACTTGGTGCTATTATGTTGGAGAAGAGTGCATTTGATGCGGTTAGTGAAATTTTGCGCCCTGAATGTTTTTATGTTGATGCACATCAACGCATCTTCCGTGCTATGCAAAGTTTAACAGGCAAGAGTTCCCCAATAGATCTGTTAACGGTTGTTGAAGAACTAAAACTGCGTGAAGAATTGGAAATGGTGGGCGGTGCTTATTATGTAACACGTTTAACCAACTCTGTTGTATCTACTGCCAATATTGAAGCGCATGCACGTATTGTACTGCAAAAGTTTTTACAGCGTGAACTCATCCGCATTAATGGTGAAACGATTAGTGATGCGTATGAAGACAGCACTGATATTTTTGATTTGCTGGATGAAGCAGAAACAAAACTGTTTGAAATTACCAACAACTACCTGCGTAAAAATTTTGATTCCTTTGATAATGTATTAATCAAAACCATTCAGCGAATTGAAGATCTGCGTAACAAACAGGAAGATGTTACGGGCGTGCCCAGCGGTTTTGCAGGATTGGATCGTGTAACGTATGGATGGCAATCAACTGATTTAATTATTCTTGCTGCACGTCCTGCGGTGGGTAAAACAGCATTTGCATTGAACCTTGCACGTAATGCTGCATTGCATCCCACAAAGCCAACAGGTGTTGCGTTTTTTAGTTTGGAGATGAGTGCGGCACAGTTGGTGCAACGTATCCTCAGTGCAGAAAGTGAAATTATGCTGGAAAAAATTTCACGTGGTAAATTAGAGGATCATGAAGTGCAACAACTTTATAAAAAAGGAATTGAACGTTTAAGCAAAGCGCCCATTTTTATTGATGACAGTGCAGCACTGAATATTTTTGAATTGCGTGCCAAAGCAAGGCGATTGGTAAACAAGCATAATGTGGGTTTGCTCATCATTGACTATTTGCAGTTAATGAGTGGCAGTAGCGGTAATAAGAATACCAACCGTGAACAGGAAATCAGTACCATTTCAAGAAACTTGAAAGGGCTTGCAAAAGAATTGGGTATTCCTATTTTGGCATTGTCTCAGTTAAGCCGTGAAGTGGAGAAACGTAAAGAAGGAAACAAGATGCCGCAGTTGAGTGACTTGCGTGAATCAGGTGCTATTGAACAGGATGC
>JBKCJY010000190.1:0-5071 GCA_046301455.1 Chitinophagaceae bacterium
CTGATGTAGCTGAAGATGATAGTACGTGGGTAAAATGCAAATACACTTTCATTCAATCTTGCACTGCTTGGATCTTCGTGTGTTGCTACATTCTTATGATGACCTTTATTGTGCTCAATAAAAAAATGAATATACTGTGAGGTTAACAACAAGGCTTTTGCCATTAATTGTTCTGTTTTGTTAACACGGTGCCCCAATTCATGAGCCACATTAATTCCAAATACACCACACAGCAAACCCATTGACATAATACGGCCGGTAATATCAACCCAAGTTAATCCTGTTTGCTGAAAGGAGAATAAGAACTGAATGAGCAACATATATTGTACAGGAACAATAATGTATAAAATATAATCATAGGTTTTATCAGCCTTTGCTACTTCTTCTTCAGCGGCAGAAAGGTTGGAATTTTCCGGTTTCAGAAATACCTCAATAAGCGGGATAAAACCGAAGGCATAAATGACCGGAAGAAAGGTGAGTATACCTGTGTTTCTGAAAGCAAAGAAAGCGCCAATTAATACAATAAACGGGCTGATATATTTGTAAGGCTTGATTCCCATGTGCTAAAGTTAAATGCTGTTGCAGATTTCTGAAAATTAAATTCGCCCAATACACATTTTTACATTTCTTTCGTTAACCATTAAACCGTAATAACCATCATCAGTCCTATAACTCAGAAACTTCAATTTATGCCGGCATCTATTCAGCAAAAAAACCAGCACCTTATGTGGCGGGCAGGCTTTGGCCCCGCAGCAGAACAGTGGAATGACCTCACCCGAACTTCACCTCAGAAATTGTACGATGCGCTGGAAAAGGCCAGCAGAAAAGAACCGATGCCTTTCACTGTTGCCAACAATGTGTTTGAAGGTTTGAGTAATGGTATTGATGGTATCCGCCGTACTGAGATGACACCCGAGCAAAGAAGGGAACTTCAAAAAAAATCAAGGGAAGAAGTACGCAACCTTAATCTTGAATGGCTTGATGCAATTGTAAACAGTGAGCAGCAGTTGCGTGAAAAAATGACTTTATTCTGGCACGGGCATTTTGCCTGTAGAAATTTGAATGCCTTGTATCAACAACAGTTAATCAATGTTATCCGCAAACATGCGCTTGCTGATTTTGGTACACTTTTAAAAGAAGTGAGCAAGAGTGCAGCTATGATTGCCTTTCTCAACAACCAGCAAAACCGCAAGCAAAAGCCCAATGAAAACTTTGCACGTGAAGTGATGGAGTTGTTTACAATGGGCAGAGGTAACTATACCGAGAAAGATATTAAAGAAGCGGCCCGTGCATTTACAGGGTGGCAATTTAAACTAAATGGAGAATTTATTTTTCGTCCGCAGTTGCATGATGAAGGCGTAAAAACAATATTGGGCAGAACCGGAAATTTTAAAGGCGAAGATGTACTGGATATTTTATTACAGCAAAAGCAAACCGCTTATTATATCGCAAAAAAATTATACCTGTTTTTTGTAAATGAGCAGGTAGATGAAACAAGAGTTAAACAGTTAGCAGAAAGTTTTTTCAAAAGTAATTATAACATCAGTCAATTGATGCGCTCCATTTTTACGGCTGATTGGTTTTATGATGAAAAAAATATTGGCACACATATTAAATCGCCCATTGAATTAATAGCAGGCATTCGCCGCACACTGCCCATGAGTTTTACCACGCCTGATGTGCAGTTGTATCTGCAAAAAGTAATGGGGCAAATTTTATTTTATCCACCCAATGTAGCAGGATGGCCCGGTGGCACAAACTGGATTGATAGTTCAAGTTTAATGTTTCGAATGCGTTTGCCGCAGTTAGTTACATTGAATGAATCTTTTTTGTTTAAAGCAAAAAGTGATGATGACCAGGAGATGGGCCGTATGCAAGACGATGAAACAAAAGCGAAAATGAAAAAAGCAGCAGCAGGCGGCCGCATTATTGAAACAAGTATTAAATGGGATTTGCCTTTTGCTCAATTGCAAAAAACAGCAAGAGAAAGTTTGTTACAATCAATGGCTTCGTTGTTATGGCAAACAGACGTTTCAAAGATGAATAAAACTATGATCGAATCATTTCTGGATGCAGGCAGCAGGGAACGATACGTTCAAACAGGTATTATTCATTTAATGTGTACGCCTGAATACCAACTATGCTAAGTTAGAAATATAAAGAACGAAGTACGCTTATTCGTACATCGTTCTTCTTACCTCGTTCTTCAAAATTATTTATATGCTCATTAAACGTAAAGAATTCATCCAGATAGGTTCCTTAGCCACAGCTACTGTGTTTGTACCTAAATTTTTAAAAGCATTTGAAGCGCCCAAAGCCGTACCACAGGGTAATAAAGTAGTAGTAATTATCCAATTGAGTGGCGGTAATGATGGATTAAATACCATTATTCCGTTCCGCAATGATTTGTATTATAGTAATCGTCCACGATTGGCTATTCAAAAAAATGAAGCATTGGCGTTAACGGATGAAGCCGGATTACATCCTTCATTAGTTGCGTTTAAAGAATTGTATGATGATGGCGGTTTGGGCATGTTCAACAATGTGGGTTATCCCAATCCTGATAAAAGCCATTTTCGCAGTATGGATATTTGGCACACAGCAAGTGACAGCAGAGATTACTGGAACACAGGCTGGGTGGGCCGTTATTTAGATGCACAATGTAAAGGTTGTGATAAACCAACGCAAGCGCTGGAGATAGATGATGTGCTGAGTCTTGCTTTAAAAGGTGAAAACATTAAAGGGCTTGCATTGCAGGACCCACGCCGATTGTATAACACTAGCCAGGAAAAATATTTCAAACAAATTTTAGCTAATCATAAAACAGATGCACATGAGCAGCCTGTTGATTATCTCTATAAAACCATGGCTGAAACTATTTCAAGTGCTGATTATATTTTTAAACAGGGCAGGCAAAATCCATCAAAAGAAAGCTATCCCAATACAGAACTGGGCAAAGGATTAAAAACCATCGCCTCACTTATCTTCAGTGAAATCAACACCAAAGTGTATTATATTTCGCTGGGCAGTTTTGATACGCATGTAAATCAACAGGCACAACAAAAGCGTTTGTTTACAGAATTGAATGATGCTGTAAAAACATTTGTAAAAGACTTGAAAGCTAATCATCGCTTTGATGATGTATTGCTTTTTACTTTCTCTGAATTTGGCAGACGTGTTTCACAAAATGCAGGAGGTGGTACAGATCATGGCAAAGCCAACAATATGTTCTTCATAAGTGGTGGTCTAAAACAAAAAGGTTTGTACAATGCCCTGCCCGATTTAAAGAACTTAGACGATGGTGATTTGCAATTTCAATTAGATTTTCGTGAAGTGTATTCAACGGTATTGAACAAATGGTTGGGTGCTGATGCGGAAGTCATACTGAAACAGAAAATGAAAATGCTTGATTTTATATAAGCTAAGAGTTTGAAACAGGAAGGTGGGTAAAGGATCAAAAGCCGTAAAATTACCAACACCATAGGATCGGAAAAATCCTGTTGTTCGTTTCAATATTTGTCTTATTTTTGACTTATCCAATTATTCAAGAAAAACTAAAGTCCAATTACTATGGAAGTATCTTACTTCTTCCGCAAAGCACGGACAAATGCTTTTAGTATCGAATCATTATTCGATAATATCCATCAGCAAATTAAGACGAATAATCAGGTTAAAGCCAATAAGGTTACTGTTCCTTCCATTCGTAATATCTGGACCAATATTATTGCCGCAGGCACAAAACAATCTGCAGTAAATCACATTACCGGCGATATTCACTACATATCTCTGGGTATGAAAAAAAGAAATACGGTTCTCACCATTCATGATTGTGTGTTTTTAACCAAATACAGCAAGTGGGATGTAAAGTACTGGCTATTTAAATTTTTCTGGTACCAGTTACCCATGATGCGTGCCAATACCATCACCGTTATCAGCGAAAAAACAAAACGTGAGCTTATAAAACTTACCGGCGTTAATGCTGATAAAATAAAAGTGGTGCCCAACTTTTTTGATCCCCGTTTTCAGTTTAGCCCCAAAGTATTTAATTCGGATTGTCCACGCATTTTGCAGATAGGTACTAAGGAAAATAAAAATATACATAACCTCGCTGTTGCATTAAAAGGCTTGCGTTGTGAATTGCACATTGTGGGCCAGTTGGATAATAACACAAAAGAAATTCTTGAATCAAACAGGATTAACTATAAAAACTTTACCAACCTTTCATTTGAGCAATTGAAACAGCAGTATCTGGAATGTGATATGGTGGCGTTTGTTTCAACATATGAAGGATTTGGATTGCCAATTCTTGAAGCATGTGCAGTGGGACGTCCTTTGGTTACGAGCCGCATTTCACCAATGGATGAAATTGCTGATGATGCCGCCTGCAAAGTCAATCCTTACAACACACTGGATATACGCCGGGGTATTTTAAAAGTTATTGAAGATGCCCAGTACCGTGATCAACTCATTAACAACGGCTGGAAAATGCGATATCGCTACAGCATTGAAAATATTACCAATCAGTACTCTGAAATCTATGAGCAAATAGCTCAACAACCCGAAACCTTTTCATTGTTGCGCCCTGCACGTGCAGCCGCATCCTTTTTTGGCCTCTTGTAAAAAGCACTTACTAACCCGTTCTGCATAGTTGTATGAAAATAGAAAGTCCCGCTGTTTAGCGGGACTTCTTGTTTCCGTCGGTCGGAAATGCGATTTAATGATTTAAAATTATTCTTTCAGTTTATCTGTTTTCTTAATACCAATCCGGTAAAGTGTATAACCCATGAAGATAAAAAACAGTGTGCCAATGAGGAAGTAACCGTTTGTTCCAAACATTTCTGAAAGACTATGTTCGGCATTTACATTACCAAGCGCCGCAGTTACGCTTTCATTAACTGATAGTATTGCAACCAGTACACCAGCTAATGCTCCGCCTGCAACTAAACCTGTTGCAAATAAATTTCCTTTGCCTAAATCTTCTTCTTCAGCGGTTAATTCTTCGCCGCTTTTCTTTTTCTTCATATCTACCAAACCACGGATAGCGCCGCCGGCAAAAATGGGAAGTGTAGTT
>JBKCJY010000191.1:0-2074 GCA_046301455.1 Chitinophagaceae bacterium
GGAGGTAAACACACGCACAAGAGAAAGCAAAGTGTTGACTAAACTGGGCAACGGTGCTGGCTTTGTTATAACGGCAGATGGTAAGGCACTCTTTGTCATCAGCGATCAGGGTATTTTAAAAATTGAAACTGAAACAGCAAAGACAACACCCGTTTCCATCCGCAGTGAAATGGTGTTGAACACAGCAGGTGAACGTGCTTATATTTTGGAACATGCATGGCGCCAGGTTAAAAAGAAATTCTATGATCCAAAAATTCATGGGTTGGATTGGGAAATGTACCGTGATAACTATACCCGTTTCTTACCGCACATCAACAACAATTATGATTTCCAGGAACTGTTGAGTGAAATGCTGGGAGAGCTCAATGCATCGCATACAGGGGGCCGTTATTCACCGCAAAATCCAAATGGAGATCAAACCGCATCACTCGGTTTGTTCTATGATGAGTTTGCAGGTGGCGTTGGTTTAAAAATAACAGAAGTAATCACAGGCGGCCCATTGGATGTAGCTGGTAGTAAAATAAAAGCAGGAATGACGATTGAAAAAATTGATGGTGAACCTGTAACTGCAAATGCAGATTGGGCTTCTTTGCTCAACCGCAAAGGAGGTAAGAATGTATTGCTTTCTGTGTTTGATCCTGCAAAGAATGAACGCTTTGATGAAAGTGTAAAACCAATTGCTGCACAACAGGAGCAGGGCTTATTGTACAACCGCTGGGTAAACATGATGCGTAAGATGGTGGACAAACTCAGCAATGGAAAAGTAGGTTACGTACATGTACAGGGTATGAACGATGGCAGTTACCGCACCGTGTATGAAGAAGTAATGGGCAAAAATGCAGATAAAGAAGCATTGATTGTTGATACACGTTTTAACGGTGGCGGTTGGCTGCACGATGATCTGGTAACCTTCCTGGGCGGTAAAAAGTATTTAACCTTTGCACCGTATGGTTTCTCAGCCAAAGGACAGGAGCCGCTCAACAAATGGGTAAAACCAAGTTGTGTGGTAATGAGCGAAAGCAATTACAGCGATGCATTTATTTTTCCATATGCGTATAAGAATTTAGGTATCGGTCCGCTCATTGGTAAACCTGTGCCCGGTACCGGTACTGCCGTGTGGTGGGAAACACAAATTGATCCTACACTCGTATTTGGTATTCCCATGATTGCTACTATTGGCAAAGAAGGCCGCCCCACAGAGAACCTGCAGCTCAATGCAGATTTTGATGTGCAACTGCCTTATGATGCATTCATCAATGGTAAGGATACACAAATTGAAAAAGCAGTGGAAGAAATGTTAAAGGCGATAAAAAAGTAAAAAGGTAAAAGTAAAATATAAAAAAGGCGTTGCTGTTTTGGCAACGCCTTTTTTATAAACTTTGATTCTTGTCTTTTGGAACCAAAAACTAGTTTGCTGTTTCTATTCGTGGAGACACAAATTGGGGCAGTCGTATTCCCAACCTTATGCTGCCATTTCTGTCAATGCTTTTACAAACTGATCCAATTCTTTTGGCGTAGTATAAATATTGGGAGTTATGCGGCAGCCATGTACATTGGCATAATCAATAGCTACTGTATATATCTTATATTTTTTCAGCAATGTATCTGCAAGCTCAGCAGGTTTCATAGTACTGATACCTACATTGGCAATGCCGCATGAACGTTCAATAGCTGCAGGAGTATTAACGATTACATTTTTAAGATTCCTCACTTTGTCTGTCCAGTAATGCTGCAGATAGCGGAGCCTTGCTTCTTTTCTTTCGGCTCCTATTTTCAGATAATAATGAATGGCGTTGGTGATGGCCAGGTAAGTATGAACAGGGGGTGTGCCGGTATGGTTCAGCCGATGAATATCATTATCCTTGTAAACAGGGTTGGGTCCCAATAATGGCCATATGTCTGCAATGTTTTCTTTTTTTACATATAAGAAACCTAAGCCAAGTGGTACACTCATCCATTTGTGAAGACTGGTTCCATAATAATCACAATGTAAATCCGGAATGGAATAACGGAAATGGGCAAACGCATGTGCCCCGTCCACCAGCACCTTTACACCCTTGCTGTGCGCCATATC
>JBKCJY010000192.1:0-4944 GCA_046301455.1 Chitinophagaceae bacterium
ATGTGTGCACCCATGCTGTTTACATTATGCGGATAGGTGTAAGCCACCATCCACACAGGAATAAATGAAGGTGCCTTAAATGCTTTGTGCGGAATTTCAGCAACTGAAGTTAACCCTTGAAATTCTCTTTGTAAATAATAATCTTTGTTTTGCTCCAGTGTTTTTTGAAAATCACCCGGTTCAGCGAGTTCAACTGTTCCCGTTGAATCAGCTTTATAAGCACTGTTTAATATTCCCCAATCACCATCACCGGCTACCTGACATCCAATTCTTCCTACTGCATAAGCAATCATCAATGCAGGTCCAAAACAATCGGCCAGGTGACGTAATGAAATGCCTTTACGTTTTGCATAAATCATAATAGCAACTGCTGCACAAATCAATCCGCCGTAAAACGTTAATCCGCTGAAGGAAACCAATGCCGCAATGGGATCTTTCACAAACTCATCCCAGTTTTCCAGGTTGTGAAAAATCTTTGCACCGCCAAAACCAAATAATGCAGCAAAGATGGTCATATCCCCCACTCTTTCATGTGGCCAAACACGTACCATGCGTTCTTCTGGTTTAGCAGCTTTATCTTTATTTTTTTCATACCACTTTAAAACAGCAAACAACAACGCAAGAAAAATACCAGCTGTCCAGTTTCCTTCTGACGAAAAGATATAAGCCTGTGGATCTATTGATTCATCACCTGCTTGTAAGAAAGCACCCAGTATTTTATAGCCCATCAAAAAACCCATGAGGCCGTTGAGTAATAATTCTAATGGTGTTGCAGGCTTTCCAAAAACACGTTTTTCTTCTTTGGGATGCAGGTAGCCTTTCTTTTCTTTTAACTGTAATCCTTTTGTGAGTACAACTGCAGCAGCAATAAAAGCAAGCGCTACAAAAAATCCAAAGGAGTTTAAATATTTAGTAAATGCAGGGGCGGAGCCAAATACATCTACAAAGAAGGAATACAGGTTGGGATACATGTAAATTGTTTATGCTGCAATGTTAGTTTAAAATTTTATTCTTTATGTTACAGTAAGCATAATAAAAATCCCCCTTAAAAGAAGGGGGATTTTAAATGATTCTTTTTTTGAATTAATTACAATGCTCTTCAAACGCACCAATCAGATTCTGTGCAATCATTTGCGCAGGGCGTCCTTCAATATTATGACGCTCAATAAAATGAACCAACTGACCATCCTTAAACAATGCAATTGCAGGTGAGCTTGGAGGATAAGGAAGCAAATGTTCACGAATCTTTTTTACTGCATCTGCATCAAAGCCTGCAAAACTGGTGAGCAAATGGTCAGGACGCTTGGTGCTGTTGTTTACAGCCATCAAAACGCCGGGGCGTGCACTACCAGCGGCACATCCGCACACAGAGTTGATAAATACAAGACTGGTTCCTTTTTGAGTTAATGCGGTATCAACGGCTTCTGCACTTACTAACTCTTCAAAGCCGCCGTCCGTCATCTCTGCCTTCATGGGCATTACTATTTCTGCTGGATACATAGTTGTTTGTTTTATTAAAATTTACAATCAACTGCAAAAGTAGTTTAAAACAGTGCTGCATGCATCAGTTTCCTGCTTTTGAAGTATTAAGGCAGGTGGATAACTGATGTATTGAGCTTTAAACAATCATTTGTCAGAAATTTTGTCGTACAATCCAACTGTTTTCTGACTTTATTACAGACAAACCTATTGTGATTCAGAACGTATGACGTAAAAATTGTGATGGAATACCGTTTGATGACTTTATACCAAACTCAAAAAATTTAAAACTATGACAATGATAAAAGTAAACAACCCCGTTCAGCGCAACATCAATTCTATTTTTGATGAATTGTTTAATGAGTTGCCCGCCTTTGGAAGAAACATCAACAACCTGTTTTCTCCTTCAGTAAACATTGTAGAAAACAATGAAGCATATCATCTTGAACTTATGGCCCCGGGCCGTAACAAAGAAGATTTTGCTGTAGCAGTTGAAAAAGATTTGCTCACCATCAGTTACACCGCAAAGGAAGAAGTAAAAGCTGAAGGCTTAAAATCTGTTCGCAAAGAATTCAGCCTGCAAAGTTTTAAACGCAGTTTTAAACTGGATGAAAAAATTAATGCTGATGGCATACAGGCAAAATACGAAAACGGTATTTTGAAATTGTTACTTCCTAAAAAAGCGGATGTAACACAACCTGCAAAAAGCATCAGCATTCAGTAAGAATTTAAACTCGCTTGTTTATAGCAGTTGGTTTTGGTTTAACCCCCGTTGTTTTTACAATGGGGTTTTTGTTTTATGCGGAATTCGTAAACTCTTTAACAAGCCTAATATCATATAGCACTCATCTCAATCGTTACATACAATTGTTTTAAACAATTCAACTATTTTTACTGCACCAATGAAACAGATAGTTATCCTTACCAGCCTATTAGTAACTTTCATTTTAACAAGTGCACAAAGCAATACTGACAGTATTCCTTTAGTTGAACAGGACACATCACTTCGCATCATCAATCTTAATCCTTATTTTACATTGCATGTAGATAGCGTATTAAGCTATAAACTTGAAATCAATAAAGAAACAAGCAGGTATTATTGGCTGTTAAAAAATTCTCCGCTGGGTTTACGCATTAATAAAGACAACGGACTACTTACGTTCAAAGCTGATAAAGCATTTTTTCAAAGTGGAAAATTAAAGTATGATGTGGAGTATAAAGTAGTGATTGGTGTGCAAAATTTGTATAATCCTCTGGAACGGGTGGACACCTCTTTCACTATTGTTTTTTTTAATACTGAAGTCATCACTTCTAAAATTCGACCTTCAGTATCTAACACTCTGAATATTGACGAAGGAGATACACTTCGTTTTGAACTAAATTGCGAAACAGCCAATTTTCCATTGGAGTTTCTAAATTTTGAAAGTAATGTTCCGGTAAAAATCACTTCATCTGTTCATCAATGTGGTGATGTGTTTAACTGGCCCATTCCTTTTGATTTTGTAAAAGATAATGACAGCGGCAAAGTAAAAATTGTAGCGCTTCGTTTTACTGGTGCTGATAAATTCAGGAATAAAGACACTGTAACTATTCGTGTAATTGTGCGTGACGCTTTAAACTATCCGCTCAAAAAACAGGAATACGATAAAGTGATTGCAGATTATAACAGATACATTCAGCAACTGAAACTCACGTTCCGGAGTATTGATAAAAAAGTAAAACGCACCCGCAATACCCGCCTTGGTTTTGATATGACTTCAGCAAGTACTGCAATGGCGGGGGCAGTATTAAGTACATCATCTAAAGAAAACGTAACAAATGCAGGAAGAATTTTGCCCAGTATTGGTGTTACGTTGGTACCTGTTAAAGAAGCCGTTACTTCCAATAAACAGTTTGATCAAAACTCTGCTTCCTTAGTACGCAGCAGCATCAGAAGATTGGATTATTTGTTATCAGATAATATTCTCATTGGAGAAAAAGATCCTGACATTGTTTCAAAAACCACACGATTGAGGAATGAACTCAAGCAAATACAAATTCAGTTGATTGATGTCCCGATGGAAGAACTGGATGTGGTGAGTGCAGAAGAAGCTGATAAATACTTTGAAGATCCCAAAGTAAATAAGAAATACAGAGTGCGGAAAAAGTAAAAAATTAAACTAGGGGCTCATCAATTACTTACATCCATCCTTTCTTCTCGTATCAATGATGTATTGAATTTTCCATTCACCATTTATCCGAACAAGCTGGAATGAATTAACTCCGCAGTGTGAAAAATTTCCTTTGAAATAAAATTCATAAGGCGTCCACACACTAGCCATTGGCCCATCAATATGAACAGCGCCAAAACTAATGCGCTCATCAGCTTCGCCTTTTGGAAGCTTGCCAATACTTGACGCAAAAGCAGAAACATTATCAGTTCTTACTATAGTTTGTCCTTCTTTGTTTCTTGCAATTGTTTGCAATACCGCCGTAGGCGAAAATGAATTTTGCAAAGCTGCACTATCTGCATTTTTCATAGCAGCAAACATATTATTCACTGCTGCTTTTACTGAATCTTCAGTTGACTGTGCAGAGCCGTATTGAACACCAATGAATGTAACTAAAATGAAAAGTAACTTTTGCATTTGAATTGGTTTAAGAAGACTAAATGTAAAAGATTAAAATGCAGATTTCTTTGAAACTTTATGAACGGCAATAAAAATCCCGCCTTTTGAGCGGGATGATTTTTAATAACCAAGTATTTTCAACATACTTTGTGCAGTTTGTTCTTTTGCATACACCCAATCCGTAAGCTTTCCGTTTTTATCATGTCCCACAATAATATGCTTGGGCGATGGAATCATACAGTGTTTAATACCACCATAACCGCTTATCTGGTCTTGATAAGCACCTGTGTGGAAAAAACCAACGTATAAAGGTTCAAGGCTTCCATTCAACTTTGGTAGAAACACTTCATTGATGTGTTCTTCGGAATCATAATAATCATGACTGTCACATGTTATACCTCCAAGAACCACACGCTGGTATTCATTATCCCACTTATTAATGGGCAGCATTAAAAATTTTTCACCAATACCCCAAGTATCTGGCAAAGTAGTAATGAATGATGAATCTATCATGTACCAGTTCTCACGGTCGTTCTGTTCTTTTTGACCAAGCACGCTGTAAATATGTGCCATACTCTCCCCTACTGTAAAACTGCCGAACTCTGTATAAATATTCGGCATGGGCACGCCGGCTTTTTTACATTGCTTTTTAATGGTGCCCACAATTTCATTTATCATAAACTGGTAATCATATTCAAAACCCAGTGAATGCTTAATGGGGAAACCACCACCGATATTGATAGAATCAAGTTCAGGGCAAATTTTGCGGAGCTGGCAATATAGGTTTACAATCTTACTCAGCTCACTCCAATAATATATATCATCTTTAATTCCTTTGTTGAGGAAAATGTGCAAC
>JBKCJY010000193.1:0-5390 GCA_046301455.1 Chitinophagaceae bacterium
CAATTAAAGACTCCGATGTGTAAGTTTTAGGAATAAATCCTTTCTTATATATAACCATTGGATCCTCTTCAAATTCTTTTCCATATAAATTATATTGTTCCCGTAGCAATTTTTCATTTAGCCACCAGGGATTTACCTTCATTTGAAGTTCTGCATACACCCTGCGGGAGCGGGCCTTTTTTACCTCGTAGGCCTCATCTTTAGGCCGCAGGCGGTTGCCATGATTAAACTTTTCCATTCGTAACAAATTTTATGATTTTAGCGTAAGGGCACCAATGCTCCATCAACTTCTGATAACTTGTAATACACCCGATTCCCAATCCCATAAGACTTTAATTTCCCGGATTTAGTCCAGTTGTGTACGGTGGATAGGTCACATTTAAACTTGTCCGCTACTTCCTGCCGGGTAAGGTAGATGTCACTTTCATCCCGTTTGAATTCTGCCTTGATAATTGCAATTTCATTGCGAAGGGAGTTAAAACAAGCTGAAAGCTGCTCAGAACTCATATTATGAAGCATTATAGAGCTGCAACTGTAAAAATTGTTTGCCATACTCCAAAGTTCTAAATAAGCAGAAATTGGTTAGCAAAATTATCACCCTATTTTCAGGCCGTTATCAGCCTATTTTTAGGCCGATGACTTCTTCAAGGCTGTTGCCGCTAAATATTCCTTGTAAGCTTCTTGAAAAATGGGGAGTTTACTGGCAGCATTTGTTTTGCTGAATTGAGGGATATCAAGCTTGATAGGAAAAAGCTTATTTATGTATCTAAATACAAAACTATGGGGAGTATCCTTGTGTATCAAATTGTATTGAGAGTCTGTCATTTTATAAAATATATAAGAATAATCAGCAGCCTTTGTTTTTTCCTTCACAGTTTGCATGACCAACTTATAAAATAAATATGCTGCCTCGTCATTTATAAAAAAATCAGCCCGGAGTTTTCCGTAAAATTCACCATCGATTGGGGAAGAACCCTTTTTTAAGTGCTGTTTTATATATGAAAGCAAGCGATAGTATGCCTCAGCTTCTATCTGAACTTCCAACTTTTTCCGATTATGGAATTGGCATGAGGAGCTATGAATAAAACTAACATCAACCGGATTACCCAGTTCGTATACAAACTTGATATAGTTTCTGATTTCCAGAATCTGATTATATTCAAACACCATATTACTATACCGGAGTGAAACAAATGGTAAACTATCAGGAGCAACATAAAACAATATCTCTTCCCACTTACGGATGCTATTATTTAATAAATGTTTCTTCTCCTTTGAAGAGGCATACTCCTTATCAAATTTATCTTTCAGCTTTTTGAATAAATCATTAACCTTGAATTCAAATATTTCATTTTGCTTGCTTCTGATTTTTTTCAATTCATTTTCAGGAAAATTCTCCCATAGAAAACTATGATGCCCCAGATTGCTGTTCGATGGTATAAATGAAGGTTCAGGACAAATTGTACCTGCCAGCCAGTTTGCGTAAGAATAGATTGATGCTTTCATGATTCAAAATATTCAGCTAATTGAATGGCTTTTTCAGTAACCGTTTTTCCGATATATTCCAGAAACATCGATTCGGTAGCATGTCCGGTAACATTAATAAGCAGCGAAGTGGGTATATGTCCATAATTATTTGTTGCGAAAGATCTTCGGCCAATATGCGATGTAACTAGTTCATATTTTGGAAAATGCCCTGTTTCCTTACGGAGGGTTTTCGGATTGATCTTACTTCCTTGAATCTTTCGGATTATTCCGGAAAGTTTACAAACTTCTTTAATGTATTCATTATACCGCTGGTCTGTAATTTTTCTGGGAAATTCTCCTCCTCTTTTTTCCAGAATAGCCCTTACACGTTTACTTAAGGGAATTGCCATTATTTTACCTGTTTTCACCTGCGTGAATTCAATCAAGGGTACCTTCCCTTCGTATCGAATCATTTGACTTTTGAAGCGCATGAAATCTGAAACACGTTGTCCTGTTTCGCAACTGATAATAAGCCAGTCCCGTGCATTAACAAGATAATCATGCTCCAATTCAGTCTGGCTTATCTGTACAATCTCATCTTGAGACAGGTAGATCTTTTCCACTTTCACAGTTTTAGTGATGATACTTTTCAGTTGATAATGTGTATCTACACCATGGCTGGCCGCATGGTAACAAATAGTTTTTATGAATTTTAAAGCACGTGCAATGGTGTTGGGTGCATAATTCTCAATTTGACAATACTTCTCGAATTTCTGCTTGAAATCTGCATTTACATCCCGAATCATAAAATCGATTTTTGCCCACTGTTGAAACCTTTGAACCAGGTGCTTATTGACTAAAAGCTTGGTCAAAGTAGATTTTTTCAGGCTGGTTTTCTTGTGCAATTCATAATAATCAAAATAATCAATCAACCGGTTGGGGATATTATTTTCTTCAACAGGCGGATTGATGAAATGCTTTAGCCATTGCGTATTGATCGTTTGATTACTGACAGAATTATTATAATGATTAAGAAGTTCAGAGCTCAAACTTGTTAATTTCCCCTGCAAATATTTCATATTGGCTTCCTTAAGGTTTTTGGGCTGCCCCTTTGTCTTGCTCCAATTCTCCGGGTCAATGGAATACAGGGTTTTGGCTTTTATATCAACATGCTTCCCATCCTTCAGCCGGATGTAAATACCGGAAGGATTATTATTGCCTTGAATCAGAAAATTAATAGTGGCCATAAAATGAAATTACGGAATTCTAGCCCACATTTAGCCCATTTTAGCCCACCTTATTCAATATATTTCAATTCCATTCAAGTTTGTGTCAATCGCTAAAACCATTACCTGTATTGAATTTCAGCCGATTTTTACCTAGTTTTCATGTATTTATAAAAATCACTGAAAGGAGCAAAATGAAGTTCCTTCGTCTCCGCAAAACCGCTAAGCTTTGTTTAGCGGTTTTTTATTATATCCTGATTAACAAATTCATTCAAACATATACAAACAAAAAGGCCGTCCCTAAAAAGAGTCGGCCGTTGCTAACTTATGAAAAACACCTATTCGCAAATTAAGGAATTCAATTAATAAACTCCAATTAATTTCTATTTCGTCGTTGCATCATGGGCCTTTGCGGGTTATTTTTTATCCGATTTACAAGTGCCCGTCTAAAAGCAACTTCAGCTTCAAAGAATGTACGTACTCTTGGCTGACCGATAACCCCTGCAAAACGGTCACGGTATCTTTTACGGACATCAAGAATTTTTTGATCCCTGTCAAGAACATCACCATCCGGCATCTTTTTAAAGCTGCGTAACACCTGGTTGATATCACGTTTATATTCATTGAAAACCGGCCAGAATTTCTGTGCTTCTTCTGAAGTTAAATTGAGTTTTTGGCTGATGTAGCCCACTTCCATTGCCTGTATTTTTTCTTCAGTTTTTGGATCGGGCTGTATCTGATCCTGTGCCTTTGCAGTAAGGGTGATTATAAAAACTGTTACAAGTGTAAAAATCTGTTTCATGTGTGATTTTTTATTTTATATAGTTGCCATATAGGATACGCCATAAAAATTTCATCTCTCATTTGTATAAATTAAAAATTTTTATGGCTATTTCATGGCATATCCTCCTTTCTAAAATTAATTTGTTGTTGTTTGTTCAGGCTGGTCAAGCTGCTTCATAAAACTTTCCAGCAGTTCATCATTTTCAGCAGGTGTTTCTTCATTCAATTCCAATCCTTCAGTGATGCCTGAAAGCGTTGCTACATCACCGGTATTGGATGTGTTTTCCAAATAAGTAATCAACTCTGCTTCACTAATGTTTTGTAAATCTTCATTTATCTTTTGCTCTGTGTTGTATTGTTTCAAACCCACTTTTACATAACCATCCACTTGTTGTTTGGTACCAACCAATCTGTTCACTCCAAAAGCAACCATCAACATAACAGCAGCGGCAGCAGCCATTTGCATCCATCTGCGTTGAGTAAACATTGTCACAACCTTTGCTTTACTGCGCTGAGTTACTTTCCCCGCCAGTTCATTTGCAACTGTATCAAAATAACCCTGTGGCACTGAGTACACATTGGCCCTGCTTATAGATGCAAGTACAGGCGAAAGCTCTTTTATTTCATCTGCAGCACTTAGCTCCTGCCGAGTTTTTATTTTTGAAAGAATGGACTCACTCAGGCTATTGAAATACCCTTCAGGTACTTCAAAAGGGGTGGATTTACCTGCCACACTCACAACCGCACTCTCCTCCCCGCTTCCCGCATGTACTCTTGCCAGTATTACATCACTCAGGGTTTCAAAATACCCTTCAGGAACCTGGTAAGGCATGGCAGCGTTGAGGTTAGCAACGGCCTGGCTGATAGCCAATAACTCATTTGATATTTCAAGATTCCGGGTCATTACGTTTAATAGATGTTAAAAATGGCTATAGGTTTAATGGTTGAGGATAAAATCTTCGATTTTTTTCACTGCATGGTGGTAACTGGCTTTAAGGGCTCCCTCGCTTGTTTCCAGCACACGGCTCATTTCTTCGTAAGGCATCTCATCGTAATAGCGCAAACTAAAGACAACCCTTTGCTTTTCAGGCAAGTGCTGGATTGCAACCTGTAATTTCCATTCCAGTTTATTGGGGTCAAAATGTTTATCTGCTTTTATACTGTTTGTAAGCCCGCTTTCCTCTGTACCATCAATGGAGATGGCCATACGTTTTTTGCGTTGTTCTAAAAAAGTAAGGCTTTCATTAGTGGCGATGCGGTAAAGCCAGGTGTAAAGCTGACTGTCTTCCCTGAAATTTTCCAATCCATTCCACACTTTGATAAACATGTTTTGCAGCACATCATTGGCATCTTCATGCTCAACAACCATACGGCGGATATGCCAGTATAATTTTTCCTGGTATTTCTTTATGATGTGTGTGAAGGCCCGCTCCTTGGTAGTAGCGTCACGAAACTGGAGCAACAGTTCTTTGTCTTCAGTATGCGTCATGCGAATAGCAGTTTAAGGTTTTTCCTGAAGATTTACTTCTTCAGGATTCTTGGATACGGTCTAAAAATAAAAAACCAATCTCAAAGACGGGTTTTTCTGTTGAAAGTTTAATGGAGTTATTTTCTTGCTATCACTTTTTCTGCTGCAGCCACAATATCGCTTACATCCAATCCATATTTTTTGAGCAATTCCATTGGTTTACCGCTTTCGCCAAATGTGTCTTTTGTGCCAACATATTCAATCGGCACGGGGAAGTTTTTAGCTGCCACCTGTGCAATGCTGTCGCCCAAACCACCAATAACATTATGTTCTTCTGCCGTAACCGCACATTTAGTTTTACGGATAGATGCCAGCACTGCAGCTTCATCAAGTGGTTTGATGGTGTGTATATTGATCACTTCAACTGAAATTCCTTTTTCTTCCAA
>JBKCJY010000194.1:0-3100 GCA_046301455.1 Chitinophagaceae bacterium
AATTTGTGTATTGTTGTTTGGCATACATCAACTGGCAATACATTGGTTTGCTTCGGGATGGTTCAGTCACGTACTTGGATTATTGCTGATTTTCTCTTTTGCGCTATTTGTTTTTAGAATCGAGAAAAAAGAATTTCAAAACCTTCCCTTCATCGGCAAATACATTTAATCAACAAGAAACGGATTGTGTTTCTTTTCATACCCAATTGTAGTTGCAGGCCCGTGGCCACTGTACACAACCGTTTCATCGGGCAATGTAAATAATTTTGTTTTGATATTGCTGATGAGTGTAGCATGGTTGCCTCCAGGCAAATCAGTTCTGCCTATACTTTCACGAAACAATACATCACCCCCAATTAAAAATCCTTGCTTGCGGCAATAAAAACAAAGATGCCCTGGTGAATGGCCGGGGGCAAAAATCAATTCCAGTTCATCTGTACCAAGTTGCACTTTTTGGCCTTCCTGCAAATACACAAGCTCTGCATTGTAATTATCAAAAGGCAAATTCCACATTAAACCGGAGGCGGGTGCAAAATCGAGCACTTGTTTTTCATTGGGATGAATGTGAAGCAGCAAATCCCAGTTTTCATGAATCCATTTATTGCCAAATACATGATCCAGATGACAGTGGGTGTTGAGTAACAGCTTTGGCTCCAGCTTGTTTTGTGTAATAAAATTTTGCAAAAGATCTCTCTCTTCTTCAAAATAACAACCGGGGTCAATAACAATTGCCACACCTGTTTCGTTAAACAAAACATAGGTATTTTCCTGAACCGGACTAAATGTAAAAGCTTTAACGGTGAACATGAATTGAATTTTGTACTTTTAAATAACAAAGAAACCTTGCATTACACTTTCTCAACACGAAAATATGCGAATTGAAAAGATGAGCCCTTTTAAAACTTCAGTTTGGTTAATAGTTACCCTGTTTGCGGCAGTACAAGTATCCGCACAGGTAAACATGGTAGAGTTTGGCAAAAACCGTGTTCAGCATACAAAGTTTACATGGCAATTTTATCAAAGCCCCAATTTTAATGTGCATTACACCCAAAATGGTTTGGAGCTCGCAAAGTTTGTAACACAGGTGGCTGAAGAAGAGCTTCCATCTCTTGAAGATTTTATTGAGTATGGTATCCAGCGCCGTTTAAACGTTGTTATGTATAACAGCTATAATGATTACAAACAGTCAAACATTGGTATTGGTTTGGATTGGCCCAATGCAGGAGGTGTAACAAAACTGGTAAACAACAAACTGGTGATTTATTATAACGGAGATCATAATGATTTACGTCGCCAGTTGCGTGAAGGTATTGCCAGGGTATTAGTTGAAACACTTTTATTTGGTGATGATTTGGGTGAGTTTGCACAAAACCAGGCTTTGCTGGATTTACCCAAATGGATGACCGATGGATATATTTCGTATGCAGCTGAACCATGGAGTACAAAACTTGATAACGAATTAAAAAGCGCCATGCTTGGTTTTAAGTATAATAACTTTTATCAGTTTGCATTTGAACAACCCAAGCTCGCAGGCCATGCTTTTTGGTATTATATTGAAGAACGCTACCGCAAAGAGAATGTAACCTATCTGTTATACCTCAGCCGTATTTATAAAAATGTAAACCGTGCCTGTGAAACAATCGCTAAAAAGAAAATGAAAATTGTACTCAAGGATTTTATGCAGTACAACCGTGATAAATATTTTAAAGACATCCGAGCAAGACGCAATGTACCCAGCGGCCGTTTAACAGTGCCCAAAGAAATTGGCAAAACTGATTATTTCCGTTTCCAGGCAAATCCAAATCCCAAAAGTTTTACTTACGCAGTAGTTGAATATAAACGTGGTTTAACAAAAGTAATTCTCAATGAGAATTTTATTGAAGAGAAAGTATTATGGAAAAGTGGTGTAAGAAATTTAGAAGACAGGCCCGATCCCAACTATCCAATGCTTGCATGGGATCCCAAAGGCACACGCATTGCAATGATTGTTTGGGAAAAAGGAAAACTTTTATTGAGTGTTTATGATGCATTCCGCAGAACCAAAACAATTAAAAGCGCTGAGCTTCCTTTTGAACAGGTAACTGATATGCAGTACATGCTTGATCCCAACACATTAATTATTTGTGGTGCAAAAGCCGGGCAAAGTGATGTCTATGTTTATAAAATTGATAATCAAAAACTGGAACAGATAACCAATGATGTGTATGACGACCGTGATGCCAGCTTTGTGGCCTTCCCCGGCAAAACAGGCATCATCTTTTCCAGCAACAGGCCAGCACCCAATGCACCAACTGGCGATACTGTGTTGCCACGCAGCCGTTATAATATCTTTTTAATTGATAACTGGAATAAATCAGAATTCAAACAAATTTCACAGCTCACCAATATTAAATATGGGAATGCCCACTTTCCCAGCCAGTACAATACCAATCACTTTACATTTATTAGTGATGAAAATGGAATAGGTAACCGCTGGGCAGGTTTCTTCCGCACACAAGCTGCAGGTATTGATACCATGTACCGCATTGGTGAAGATATTTTACGCAACCCCGAGCGTAAAGAATTAGATTCAACACTCAAAGCATGGAATAAATCGGAACCTGATTCTATTGGCTACTTCCGCATTACTACCGACAGTACTTATACCTTCCCTATTACCAATTATCAAAGTGGTATATTGGAAACAAGAATTGCTGGTGATAATGGGCAGGTAACAGAAGTAAACCGTCAGGGTGAGTTTAAATTTTTATACAAACTCAAGGTTGATGAAAACACTTTGCGTAAACGTAATGTAACTGCACGACCCACTGAATTTATCAAGCGAAGTTCACGTCTTGAAAAAACAATGAATGAAAACACACAGGAGCGAACTGATATGCAGGACAGTGTCATCAGTAAACCTGTAAACCCTCCTTCTGATTTTTTTGAAACTGAATTTAAAACTGACAGCGCCACAGCAATAACTAAATTAATGGGCTCAGTTGCACCTCCACGTGATGAAGTGCTTAATAAAATGCGGCTGTTTAAATACGTTCGCAAATTTTCACTTGATAATGTAACAGCGAACTTTGCATCGAACAATGTTTTATTCATCAACCGT
>JBKCJY010000195.1:0-3299 GCA_046301455.1 Chitinophagaceae bacterium
AATATTTGAACAGGTAGGCAACCAGTTATTAAAATCACCTGCAATGGCTACTCTGCTTTTTAACGGTGCATATAAAATCAACACCGCCTCTGTTCCATTATTTTCATAAGTAATTCCATCTTTTCTGCCCGCTGGTCTTGCTGCTGTAGGGTATGATGATGGATAAATGAGAAAGTTTACTGTATCACGAACTGTTGTAGTTCCGTCTGTAGCTTCTAATGTTAATTGTTGTTGACAGCTTGAGTTAACATTGGCATTGATGGTTGTTGTATTGGATGCCGTTGCAATTTGAGTTCCGTTTAATCGGAGAATAATGCTTGATGCATTTGAAGAGGTAACAGCACTTACCGGAATATTTGCACCCTGTGTAAAACCCACAGGCTCCGCTTGAGGTACAAAAGTTGGCTGCGTAGGTGGTGCAGTTATACGGCCACTTAAAACACCTGGTTGTGCAACAGAAATATACATATCAGAACCATCAGCATTACGCTGCACACGGCTGCCATCAGCATTTCTGAACAAAACAGCAATTTTTAAAATGCGGGTTGAGGGAGTAGCATCAAGCCCAAAATATGTTCGGATGTTGTTGATTGTAAAACTCCATTTGTCTGTACCTGCAGGAGTACATGTAGAACCTGGTGCTACCGCTGGCCAGGTAGTTTGTACGTTAGACCAGGGAGTTGGTTGCGGATTAGCAGTTGTAATAATGCCAATGTGTATAATTACCGATCCTGTAAAACCCTGTAAACCCAAATTACCTTTTCCTGCATCCATTGTTATGGTTAAGGGAGCACCATTTCCGTCAATAGGAAAAGCAGGACTGGTGGTTAATAACTGAGCACTCGTAATAGTGCATAAAAAAATGCTAAGAACAAGAAGTAAATTTTTCTTCATACCGCAATGCTTTTTCATAATCAATTTTTTCATTCAGCTTCCAAATATCCGCAGCAAAATTTACAACGTTTGCAATTGTTTAATTTTCTGACAAATAAATACTTATGGGCTGAACAGATGGGGAGACAAAGCTAATAAACACTACTGGCCTCAAGTTGAACAATAATTCCAATTTCTTGCACTATATTTCCATTATTGTCTAAATTAGCAACGCATAAAATGATGGCTGTTATGAAAGCAGAATTGGAAAAAATTGTTCCGGGCGAAGGCAAAACCATACTGGTGGCTTATCGTATGAACCTGCCCTATCTTGAATATTATTGGCACCACCACCCGGAGTATGAACTCACGTTTAAAATAAATATTAATGGCAAGCGCATTGTGGGTGATAGCTATGAAGATTTTCAACCCGGGGATCTTGTTCTGATTGGTCCTAACTTACCCCATACATGGGTTACAAATAGAAAAGAAAAAAACAAGAACTGTGACTTTGTAGTGATTCAATTCTCCAATTCGTTGTTTAACAGTTTTTCTCATCTCAATGAATTTGACCGCATCAAACGTCTTTTACAAAACAGCAAACACGGATTGCATTTTAAAAACAGTAAGCCGTTAAAAGAAAAAATTTTAGCACTTCCCGAAAAACAGGGAGTAGAAAAAATTACCGATCTCATCTGGATACTGGAACAACTTTCAAGACAGAAAGGAAGAAAGCTGGCATCTGCAGACTATGAAATTTCACAAGCCATTGGCCGTGAACAACGCATTAACAAGGTGTGTAATTATTTAGAACAACATTTTTCAAAACCTATTGGTATAGATGAGGCTGCCAAAATCATCAACATCTCCAAGAGTGGTTTTTGTAAATTCTTTAAACGCACTACAGGTAAAACTTTTTCTGATTACCTCAATGAAATACGAATTGGTTATGCTTGCTATCAGTTATTAGAAACAGACAAGCCCATTGCATCCATTGCCCGCAATGCTGGCTTTGATTCTGTATCGTATTTCAACCGTGTATTTACAAAAAAGAAAAACAGTACACCAAGTGCCTTTAGAAGCGAAGCGGCGTAAAGATATCTGTGCACCTGAAAGTTTACTGTACATTAAACCCGTATCGGTAACCACTCATTTTGTTCCCTAAATGAAAGGTATTCCCTAGCTGGTCCCTTCCACTTTAAGCCGTAGTTGCTTCCACCATAAAGCGTTGGACTTCCCTGTCTGACCACTGTTTCATAGCTATCTGAACCATACTATTGTGCAACCCGGCTGCTTAGTAGCCTATTTGCCGGAATACACCACTTCCCCGCCACAAAACGTCTTGAGCACTTTTGCCCTGAGTATTTCTTCAAATGAAGCATTCATCAAATCCGTATCCATCAACACAAAATCTGCCAGCTTTCCTTTTTCAATACTTCCCTTTTCTGTTTCTTCAAAATTAGAACGTGCTGCCCAGATGGTCATACCACGAATCGCATCCTGTCTGTTCAATGCATTTTCCATTTGGTAGCCCTGTGCAGGCCATCCTTTTGCATCTTTACGAAACACAGCCGCATAAAATGTTTTAATGGGATCAATATCTTCAACCGGGAAATCAGTGCCCAGCGGTATCCATCCATTTTGCTTTAATAAATCATTAAAAGCATAAGCACCTTTCACACGCTCTTTACCCAAACGTTGCTCAGCCCAGTACATATCGCTTGTGGCATGTGTGGGTTGTACACTCGGCACTATGCTGTACATACCAAACAAGTTAAAATCCTTGACATTCACCACCTGTGCATGTTCTATACGCCAACGTAAATCATTCTTTTCTTTTAAATACTTACCATAGATATTTAAGATGGTTCTGTTGCCGCTATCACCAATGGCATGTGTACACATCTGATACTTGTTTGCATACAATACAGCCGCTACCGAATCAAAGTGTGCCGGATCGCTTAATAAAAAAACATGATGATTGGCTCTGTCGCTGTACGGTTGCAGCAAACAGGCACCACGTGAACCCAATGCACCATCAGCATACACTTTAAAACTGCGAACATTGAGTCGTTACGTTTTAATCATTCCTCTTTTAAAAATGTAATCATAGTTTTTCTTTGCATCACTGAGCATTACATACAAACGCATTTTCAGGTCACCGCTTTTGTAGGCCTTTTCAATATGTTCTACCTGCTCAAAATCCAACCCGCAATCATCAATGGTTGTTAATCCTGCTGCAAAACAATTTTGCTGTGCTTTAAGTAATGCTTCTTTTGCCTGTGCTGCATTAGCGTTGGGAATAATTTTTCCAACTAGGTCAATGGCATTATCAATTAACACACCCGTGGGTTTACCATTTTGTACAAACACATCGCCGCCAACTAATTTGGTTGATGCAGTAATTCCTGCTTTCTCTAATGCAT
>JBKCJY010000196.1:0-2527 GCA_046301455.1 Chitinophagaceae bacterium
CCAATAAACTTGCCAAAGAAACAAGTCCCTATTTACTGCAACACCAGTTCAATCCGGTTGATTGGTTTCCCTGGAGTGAAGAAGCATTGCAAAAAGCAAAAGCAGAAGATAAGCCTATACTTGTGAGCATTGGTTATTCATCTTGTCATTGGTGCCATGTAATGGAACGTGAAAGTTTTGAAGATGAAGCAACGGCCCAAATAATGAACCGCCATTTCATCAATATAAAAATTGACCGTGAAGAACGTCCCGATCTGGATCATATATATATGGATGCCCTTCAGGCAATGACAGGTAGTGGCGGATGGCCGCTTAATGTTTTTCTTACGCCAGATTTAAAACCTTTTTACGGCGGTACTTATTTTCCACCTGTTCGTGTATACAACAGGGCATCATGGAAAGAAATTTTATATGCCGTAGCTGATGCTTTTACAAAACGAAGAGATGAAATTGAAAAACAAGCCATGCAACTTACTGCACATTTACAAAATGCCAATGCCTTTGGTTTAGAAAAGGTATTGCAAGTAGATGTGCCTGCTGAAGAATTATTTGCTTCTTACAGTGCTCATTCAATTTGTGAAGCGATTTTAAAAAATGCTGATACAGCGTGGGGTGGTTTTGGAAAAGCCCCTAAGTTTCCGCAAACATTCACCATTCGTTTTTTATTACAGCATTATCATTTTACCGGTAATAAGGATGCATTGGAGCAGGCTTGTTTGAGTTTGGACAAAATGTGTATGGGTGGTATTTATGATCATATTGGAGGTGGATTTGCACGTTACAGTACAGATGCTGAATGGCTGGCACCACATTTTGAAAAAATGCTGTATGATAACGCTTTGCTGATAATGGCTTTGAGCGAGGCGTATCAAATCACAAAAAACGAAACCTATAAACAGGTAATTATTGAAACGCTGGAGTTTATAGAAAGGGAAATGATGAGCAGCAACCATGGATTTTACTCGGCATTGGATGCAGACAGCGAAGGCGTAGAAGGTAAATTTTATACATGGAGCAAATTAGAAATTGATGAGCTCTTAAAAGAAGATGCCCCTTTGTTTTGTGAACTTTATGATATTACAGAACAGGGCAATTGGGAACATGTAAATATTCCAAGGTTACTTAACAATGTTGATGCGTTTGCAACAGCAAAAAATATGTTGGCTGATGAATTGAACAGCTTTGTTTTCAACTGCAAATCCAAACTTTTAGGGGCAAGAAATAAGCGTATTCGCCCTTTGCTGGATGATAAACAATTGCTGAGCTGGAATGCTTTGATGAACACCGCATACAGCAAGGCTTTTGCAGCAACAGGAATAGAGGCGTACCGCTCAATGGCTATTGCTAATATGAATTTTTTAGTGAATACCTTTTCTACAAAAGGCGGATTGCTTTATCATTCCTTCAAAAATGATAAAGCCCATATCAATGCTTTTTTGGATGATTACGCTTTCCTGATTCAGGCATTGATACAATTACAAGAAATTACATCAGATTTCAACTATCTTAAACTTGCAGCAACTTACACTCAAACAGTTCAGAAACTCTTTTCGGAACCAGAAACGGGTTTCTTTTTTTACACGGCTGATGGTGAAAAGGATATCATAGTGCGGAAAAAGGAAGTTTATGATGGGGCAACTCCATCGGGCAACGCTGTAATGGCGGCTAATTTGTATTATCTGGGTGTGATTTTTAATAAAAAAGAGTGGCAGCAACAAAGTGTGCGAATAACCGGCGCTTTGCAGCAGGCCATCATCCGTTACCCTGTATCTTTTGGCGTATGGGCCGGGCATTTATATAACTTTTTAAAAGGGTATATGGAAATTGCTATACTTGGGGATGGCTTTGAAAATGGCCGGGACAGGGTCAATTCTTTATATCATCCTAACAAAATCATCCAGGCATCCTTAGTTTCAGATGATGAATTCCCCATGCTAGCTGGGAAAACTACATCCATGAAAACCCCTAATTTTTTCCTCTGTAAAAATTATACTTGTAGGGCTCCAATTGCTGAAATACCCGAATTCATTAGTATTTTAGCTGGCCAATAAAATTTATACAATAAATCCTTTTGGTCTTCGTTAAACCTAGGTATAAATCTGTGATTTTGTATATTAAAAAATTAATAGTAGCATTGCGGTATCTGGCAGCAAGTTCCGGAACGGCATTTTTTGCTGATACCAATATCAATAAGAAAAATTTCTTAATAATGAAGAACCAACTCATTAGTTACCTGGCCTTCGCAACCCTGTCTGTACTACTTGTTGGCTGCGGCAAGTCTAAATCGGCTAAAACAACCGCAAGCAACGGCCAGATGGTTGGTGCTACCTACTCCTCAAAAATCAATAATAACACACATCTTGGAATGGTGCATATCCCGCAGGGAACCTTTCACATGGGTCCAAGTGATGAGGATATCAATTATTCATTTACGGCCCGTAACCGTCAAATGTCCATCAGCGGATTTTGGATGGATGTTACTGAAATTACCAACCGTGAATACAAACAGTTTGTTTTTGAGGTGAGA
>JBKCJY010000197.1:0-5138 GCA_046301455.1 Chitinophagaceae bacterium
GGAGCACAACCGATGGAGACGGAACGCTATGCCATCGTTTTTAACGGTGAGATCTATAACCACCTGGAGCTGCGCATTCGTTTTGGTTTAAAATGCCATACCCGCTCTGATACAGAAACCCTTTTACGATTGTATGAACTGAAAGGAGCGGAGATGCTGCAATACCTGGATGGAATGTTTGCCTTTGCGATCATTAACAAAGAAACTTCTTCTGTTTTACTGGCACGTGACCGTGCAGGTGAAAAGCCTTTGTATTATAAGCAGCATGAAACGCATTGGTGTTTTGCTTCTGAACTAAATACCATTGCAGGACTCCATCATACAGAAAGACGAACTGAAGGGCTGGTGCAGTTCCTGGTGAACGGCTGGACGGGACCGAAAGAAACGGTTTACCAAAATATCTATCATTTACTGCCCGGTGAATACATGACCCTTGAACTGCAAAACAACCGATGGCTCTCCACCACACATACCTGGTGGCGGTATGCGGATGGTATGCGACAACCTGCTGCAAGAGTAAATCAAGAGGTGCTGAAAGAAGAATTGTTTGCCTTACTGAAGACCTCCATTCAACGAAGAGTGGACAGCAGTGATTTGCCGGTGGGCTGTTTTTTAAGCGGCGGACTGGACAGCAGTATTGTAGCGACGCTTGCCAGCTTTATAAAAGCACCCCTGCCCACTTATACGTTTGTGTTTGATGATGAGTTCAATGAAGGGCCCCGTGCTGCAATACTTGCCAAACAAATTCGTACTGAGCATAAGGAGCTATCTGTAAATTATTCACATATACAGGATGACATTGGTAAGATCTTACTGAGTTATGGGGAGCCGTTCTGTGATGACAGTGCCATTCCTTCCTATTACATTGCACAGGAAGCAAAGAAATATAATACCGTAATCATCAACGGAGATGGTGGTGATGAGTTGTTTGGCGGGTACCGACGGTATGTGCCTTTGCAATGGCCGGAAGCAGTGAAGAAAAGTATTGCTGCTGTAAGCGGATGGGGCAGATCTTTATTGCCAACGCCAAAGAAAAAAATCTCGCTTTACAACTATGCGTACCGGTTAGCTCATCTATCTTCCCTGCAATACCCGGATAAATACCTGGCTGCCACTACGGATCTGTTTTATGAAGAGGGGATGTTTGTGGCTGCCAGGCAGCCTGAGGTGCTAAGATCCAAAACATGGATACGGGAGCAGTTTGAAGGCTATGAAACCGAAGAGCTCAAAGCCTTTATTGCCACTGACTTTACGGGATTGTTGCCCAATGTGTTGCTGAAGAAAGTAGACATTAGTACAATGCAGCATTCGCTGGAATCAAGAACTGTATTTTTTACACCCGAGATCTTGCAACTGGCGGCCTCCTTACCTGCTTCATTATTAGTACACGGCGGCACCACTAAATTACTGTTGCGTTTGCTTGCCGGGCAATTATTGCCGAAGGGTATGGATCGATTGCCCAAGCGTGGTTTTGAAGCGCCGCTGGTGAAATTGGTAGACGATGAACTAAAGGATCTTATGGCGGCTTATATTCTGGGGAAGCAACAGAAAGGGATCATTCATGATTTGATACCCTACAACATGCTTGAGCAACTATGGAATAACACCGCCAATTTTTCTGCCGACCGGCGGTCAAAGCTCCTTTATTCGTTGTTTTGTGTTGAATATTGGCACTGTGAACAGCCTCACCTTTAAGTTTTAAACTTCGTATGGATATTGTATTTACCCTTGTTGTGATCGTAGGCATTTATTTGCTGCAGCGTCAAGTTTTGATACCAAGGCTTGAAAAACTAGACCGCATTAACATGCAGCGCATCGGTATTGGTTATATCGATGTGCTGATGACGTTGCATTTTCTTTTATTCGCTACGTATTTTACATATGCTGTTTTACGTGAATCTGATTCGGTAGAGTATTATAAGGTTTCTTCGGAGGCACTCAGCTGGTTGAGTACCTGGGGCTCCGATTCTCAATTTGTTGCGTTTTTGACCTATCCCTTTTCGAATGCGCTCGGCCTTTCCTATACAGCCTGTATGATGATTTTTGCATTCTTAGGTTTTCAGGGTGTGTTGTTGTTTTATTTAACCGCCCGAGAGCATGTGTTTGGTACGAAACCTATTTTTGGCCGGTTTACCCTTACTGAAGTGATCTTTTTATTGCCCAATATCCATTTCTGGTCGAGTTCGATCGGTAAGGGTAGTACGATGATTCTGGCATTAGGTGTTGTTATTTACGGCATCAGCCGTTATAATCGTGCAAGCCGTAAACTACTGATCACTGCAGGTGCTTTTTTTGTATATATGCTTCGACCGCATATTCTGTTCGTACTCTTACTGGGTACCGGAACAGCCATGTTCTTTTCTTTTACCAAGGTGAAACTGTATGTAAAAGTTATCCTTATTGTACTTTCACTGGGGGTTATTTATGTTATCTCCGATAATCTTGTAGAATACACAGGCAGTGAAAACCTGAATATCTTTGAGTCTAAAGGAATTTCCAAACGCGCCAATGATCTTTCTATTAAGGCTAATAGCGGTGTTAACATCAGTAACTACAACCAAGTACAAAAGCTTTTTACGCTTTTGTACCGTCCATTATTTTTAGATGCACCCGGTGTGCTGGGAATTATTGTGAGTTTTGAGAATTTACTCTATTTGATCTTTACCGTACAATTTATACGAAAGGGTATTCCCCGATGGCGTGACTTTAGCGGATTTATTCGTATTGGTTTCTTTATATTTTTTTACGGCGCTGTTTCACTGGCGCAGATCGCAGGAAATCTTGGTATTGCCATGCGCCAGAAAGCACAGATTATGCCGCTGTTCTTTATTGTTTACTGTAAAACAATGGCACTTGATGGCGAACGAAAACGCATACCAGTTAATGCAGCTGCTTATAAACCTTAGATGATGCAACACGGAGGTATTTTGAATGTATCCTTAGACTTTGAGCTGCACTGGGGAAGGTTTGATAAAGTGCCATTAGATGCAACCGGCAAGAAGTATTTTGAAAATACGAGGACGATGTTTCCCCGTATGGTGGAATTGTTTATACAATATGATGTGCATGTAACATGGGCCATTGTAGGTATGTTGTATAACCGTACTGCAACCGAATGGAACAATCATAAACCAAGCGTATTACCCACTTATGCGCAATCAAATTATTCATCCTATGAATGGGTGAAAGCAAATGGTTTGACCGAACCGGAAGACCCTTATCATTTTGCCCCTGATTTGATCTCATTAATAGAACAGGTGCCGCAGTTTGAGATGGCCACGCATACCTACAGTCATTATTATTGCAAGGAAGAAGGACAAACCATTGCCCAGTTCCGTGCCGATCTTATGAAAGCCAAAGAAATGGCTATTTCCAGAAATCATACGTTCAAATCATTGGTGTTTCCACGCAATCAATTTAATGAAGCATATTTAACAGTGTGTAAAGAACTGGGGATTGAAACGGTTCGTATCAATCCGGATGTATGGTACTGGGATGCGAACCGAAAAGAATCGCTCCGTAAAAAAATATTCAGAACAGGAGATGCCTATACTTCCTTGCTTGGCAACAAAACGGTTGCTTTGAAAGGCATTGCACTTGATAATCGTCCGTTGCAATTACCCACCAGCCGTTTGTACCGAGCATGGACAGATAAAAGTAAGCTGCTGAACCAGCTGAAGATGCAACGTATACTGGGAGAATTAAAAGATGCGGCTATGAATGCACGTTATTATCATTTGTGGTGGCACCCGCATAATTTCGGCTTTCATCCCGAGGAATGTTTAAACGAGTTGGAAATTATTTTAAAAGCCTATCAGCAATACCATCAGCAATACGGTTTCAACAGTTATACCATGTATGAAACCAAGGAAGTATTGTGCTCCTTACAATTATGATGCGGCCTGTTAAACCCAAACTAGTACGAATTACCACTGTTCCCGTTTCGCTTCATTTATTACTGAAAGGACAAATGAAGTTTATGAAAGAGCAGGGGTTTGAAGTGATCATGATCAGCTCACCCGGAAAAGAAGCGGAGCTGGTGGAGCGTGAAGAAGAATGTGAGATGATTGTGTTGCCGATGGAACGGAAAGTGAGTTTGTTTAAAGATGTACAGGCGCTTATACGTTTAACCCGCATTTTAAAAAACCTGGAACCGGATATTGTACATACGCATACACCCAAGGCGGGTTTGCTGGGTATGCTGGCTGCTTATTTTGCCCAAGTGCCTGCGCGCTTGCACACCATTGCGGGCTTGCCGTGGATGGAGAGCAAAGGTCTCAGAAGAATGATCTTAAAACAAATGGAACGACTAACGGCTGCCTGTGCACATTATGTGTATCCGAACTCGAGCGGGCTCTATGATTTTTTAAATGAAGAAAAGATCAGTTGTAACGGAAAAATGAAATTACTGGGCAAGGGATCTTCTAACGGTATTGACTGTACGTATTTTTCAAAAGATGCCGTTGCTGCTACTGCTGTGCAAGTATTACGGACACAAAGTAAATTAAAAGAAGGCGGATGGGTGTGGATTTTTGCTGGCAGGCTGGTACGAGAGAAAGGTATTCATGAATTGTTGTATGCCTTTACCAAGGTGCAGGAACAATACCCTGATGACCAGTTGTGGTTATTGGGGAACGAAGAGCCCGAACGTGATCCGCTGGAAGGGTGGGCCATTGAACTGATGCAGGCGCATTCACATATTCATGCCTGGGGATTTCAAAACGATGTGCGCCCTTTCTTAGCAGCGGCAGATGTATTGGTGTTTCCCAGTTACAGGGAAGGGATGCCGAATGTGCCTATGCAGGCAGGTGCCATGGAATGTGCCATGATCTTAAGCGATATCAATGGCTGTAATGAACTTGTTACAGACGGAACCGACGGTTTGCTGGTGCCAGCCAAAAACAAAGAATTGTTATTGGAAAAGATGTTGCAGTTGCGGCAACAGCGTGAGCTGCGTGATTCCTTTGCTACTGCAAGCCGCAAAAAAATTATGCAGAATTATAACCGCAGTGAGGTGTGGAATCATTTACTGCAAGAATATAAAACACTGCTAACATCAAAGCAATATTCATGAAAAACCGAACCTTCATTAACAGGCTTTATCTTGGTTTTGGCAAACGGCTGATGGATATTGCCGC
>JBKCJY010000198.1:0-14541 GCA_046301455.1 Chitinophagaceae bacterium
CGCACAATTTCAATCTTTAGATTCCGCTTTTGTTGAAAAAGTTTCCTGAGGCCGCCATTTTTTTCCTATAGATTTGCGGCAATTTTAAAAAATATGCCCGAATTAAAAGAAATAGCCACCCAATTGCGCCGTGATATCGTAAGAATGGTGCACGGATGCCAGAGCGGTCACCCAGGCGGTTCCCTTGGTTGTACCGAGTATTTTACCGCCCTTTATTTTAAAGTAATGAATCACAACCCGGCTTTTGATATGAATGGCCGCAACGAGGATTTGTTCTTTTTGAGCAACGGGCACATCACTCCTATTTATTACCCTGCCCTGGCAAGAAGCGGTTATTTTCCTGTAGAAGAGCTGAAAACCTTCCGCCGGTTAAATTCCCGGTTGCAGGGCCACCCCACTACACATGAGCATTTGCCGGGTGTGCGGATAGCTTCGGGTTCATTAGGTCAGGGAATGAGTGTGGCCATTGGAGCAGCACTTACCAAAAAACTCAACAAGGAAAATAACATTGTTTATTCATTGCATGGTGATGGTGAGTTGCAGGAAGGCCAAATTTGGGAAGCGGTTATTGCAGCAGCACATCATAAAGTAGATAATTTGATTTCAACTGTTGACTGGAATGGGCAGCAAATTGACGGACCAACCAACAAAGTGATGAACCTTGGTGATTTAGGTGCAAAATTTTCAGCGTTTGGCTGGGAAGTGGTGCATGTAGAAGATGGAAACGATATGGATGAAATGATTGCAGGTTTGGAAAAAGCCAAAACATTTGTGGGCAAAGGCAAACCCATTGTTATTTTGATGAAAACAGCCATGGGCAAAGGAATTGATTTTATGGAAGGAAGTCATGAGTGGCATGGCATTGCACCAAATGATGAGCAATTGGCAAAAGCATTGGCACAATTGGGCGAAACCAGTTTGGGTGATTATTAAGAATGAAATTGTTTGATGATAGAAAATCCGCTTTAAAGAGCGGATTTTTTTATTGAAATATCTCGGGTTCGATTTTCTTTTCTTTTATACCCAATACAAACCCAATAGAAAGTGCAATAAGATTGATCGTAATGCTAATTTCTGAGCTATCCTTGTTATAACCGTTTAGAAAATAATACCAGAAAATTTTAAAACTACTATAGAACCTAATTGTAGGTTCATCTGAAAAGCCCACTCCCCAATATGGACCAAAAAAATTTTCAAATTTAAACCCCAACAATTTTATATGAATCGCCTGAATGAAAAATGACCATTGCACCAGTTTAAATGAATATCCTTGCCGTGCTATCAATCCTTTATAACCGCTATAAATAAAAAACATCAACAAAGACATTAAAAAGAATAATGGGAACAAATAAGTCAAAAATCCTAAAACACCATATGAATATAATATCATGCATAGATAGAATACACTTCCACACAACAAATAAAAAGATAGCAGTTTTTTTATAACAAATATTGTGCTCGGTTCTTTCATTTACACTACTAGTTTTAATATTATCTATTGCTGCTTCCAAAAACGTTCATCCTTCAAAAACTTCTCATCCGATAATGTTTTTAAGAATGCAATCAATGCAGTTTGTTCTGATACAGTAAGCGGAACACCATTTTTAACCAATGCATCAGTTGTTGCACTCACCTGTACACCATTGCTGTAATGCTCAAACACCTGACTGAACGCAACAAATCTTCCATCGTGCATAAAAGGATAACTGTAAAACAAATTGCGGAGTGATGGTACACGGAATTTTAATGAGTCTTCTCTTTTTCCTGTTACATCCATTCTTCCGTTATCGTTTAATGATGTATTGAGCGGCAATCCAATATTTCTGAAATCATCGCTGCCAAACAACGGTTCTTTATGGCAACTGCTGCATTTATTTTGAAAGATGGTATAACCTGTTTGTTCTGCTGAAGTAAATGTGGTGAGGTTTTGTTTTATTGAATCATATTTTGTAGCAGCGCTTACCATTGTTGCAGTGAATTGTGCCAATGCATTCAATAATCGTTCTTTGGTAATGTCATTACTTCCATAAGCAGCTTTGAAATAAGGTTGATATCTGTTCAACTGCTCCAACTTATGCTGCAAATGACTGGAGTTACTGCCCATATCAATATGACTGTTGAGATGTGCTTCTATAACATCTTCAATTCTGTTATAACGGCCATCCCACCCAAAGGATGTTCGCCACAATAAATTAAAAATTGGCGGAGCATTACGATTGCTGTGTGCGCCATTCAACCCATGACTTAAATCATGATCATACGTACCAAACGCAGCAATTTGCTGATGACAACTGCCACAACTTATTGAACCATCGGCAGAGAGATTGCCATCATAAAATAAACGACGGCCCAATTCAATCCGCTCTTTTGTTAATGATGTATTTGAAAATTGAGTCTGCACAGGAAAACCCGGCGGGTTTACAATGGTAATAACAGTTCCGCCTTTATAGTCAAACTTCCGGCATGCATCAATTGCAAAAACAAGTGTACAAATACTCAGAACTAGTAATATGGTGTTTGGTTTGCTCAATTAAAATTGACCGTGTTTTATTTTTTTTCGGTTTGCTTTGTGCTCGCCGTGTTTCTTTTTAGACTCTATTCTTTTTTCTTTAGCTGCTTTGCCGGGTTTGGTGGCAATGCGTGCTTTTTTGGGTGTAAGTGCCTGGCTTACCAAATAATTCATTTTTGCAATCACTTCTTCCTTATTGCTTTGCTGGGTACGATGTACCTGGCTTTTTACCTGCAGCAAACCCTCTTTCGTTATCCGGTTATTGAGTTTATGCAGCAGTAATTCTTTTTGTTCAGCAGTAACCAGTGCAGATGCTGCAATGTTCCAATAGCCCATGACCATGGTTTCTACTTTGTTTACATTTTGTCCGCCGCTGCCTCCGCTCCTTGCAGTTGTAAATTGTATTTCGTTGCTGATATTGATATTCATTGTGCCGAAACCTTAATTTTAGTGCATAAAATTACAAGGAAAGATTGTCAACATGCGTGCAGTAATTCAAAGAGTAAGCAAAGCATCCGTAAAAGTGTATAATAATATTACCGGGCAAATTGAAAAAGGCCTTTTGGTTTTATTGGGTATTGAAGATGCAGATACCAAAGAAGATATTGAATGGTTGAGCAGTAAAATTTGTAACCTCCGCATTTTTGATGATGAACAGGGAGTAATGAATCTTTCAGTAAAAGATGTGAGCGGAAGTATTTTACTTGTAAGCCAATTTACATTGCATGCATCTACAAAAAAAGGGAATCGTCCTTCTTACATTCGTGCAAGTAAGCCAGAGATTGCTATCCCTATGTATGAACAAACCTTGGCACAACTGGAAGTTGATTTGGGCAGAAAAGTTGAAGCAGGCATTTTTGGAGCTGATATGAAAGTGGAATTACTGAACGATGGACCTGTGACGATTGTGATTGATACAAAAAATAAAGAGTAATTGATAAATGATAATTGTATGCATACTGATTTAACAATAAAACAAGCACAACAGCAGGTAGATGAATGGATTAAAACTGTTGGTGTACGCTATTTTAATGAACTCACCAACCTGGGAATATTGATGGAGGAAGTGGGTGAACTTTCACGCCTCATGGTGCGTAATTATGGCGAGCAAAGTTTTAAAGAGAGTGATAAAGGAAAAGAGTTAAGTGATGAGATGGCTGATGTGCTGTGGGTGTTGATTTGCCTCGCCAATCAAACCAATGTTGATTTAACTGAAGCACTGCAAAAAAACTTTGAAAAAAAGATGAGTAGGGATAAAGAAAGACATCAGAATAATGAGAAGTTGAAATAAGGTTTTCGGTTTCGTTTCATCTTTCCCCTTCTCCCCTCAATCGCTTATCTTTGCCCGCCTGTTTTGATGAAACATTCAAGCAGTCCCACTTCTTAAACAATCATTCATGGCAAGCGAAAAACTTTTTGCAAATATTATTTCTCACGCCAAAGAGTATGGCTATATTTTTCAATCGTCTGAAATTTATGATGGGCTTAGTGCTGTATATGATTATGGTCAATACGGAGCCCAGCTCAAAAAAAATATTCGTGATGCTTGGTGGAAAAGCATGACGCAACTTCAGGACAACATCGTTGGCATTGATGCAGCTATCTTTATGCACCCCACTACATGGAAAGCCAGCGGCCATGTTGATAATTTCAGCGATCCGATGATTGACAACAAGGACAGCAAAAAACGTTACCGTGTAGATCATTTGATTGAAGCACATGCTGCCGAACTGGAAGAAAAAGGTGAAGCCGCAAAAGCAAAAGAGTTATTAGACGAAATGGATGCTTTACTTGCAAAAGATGATTTTGCAGGTTTGAAAAAACTGATAGAAGATTGGAAAATCAAATGTTCAGTAAGCGGCACTGCTAACTGGACCGATGTGCGCCAGTTCAACCTCATGTTCTCAACAGAGTTTGGTGCGGTGAGCAGCGATAACCCTGAAGATAATATTGTGTACCTGCGTCCTGAAACAGCGCAGGGCATTTTTGTAAACTTCCTCAATGTGCAAAAGACCGGTCGTATGAAAATACCGTTTGGTATTGCACAAACAGGAAAAGCATTCCGTAATGAAATTGTAGCACGACAGTTCATCTTTCGCATGCGTGAGTTTGAGCAAATGGAAATGCAATTCTTTGTACGCCCCGGCACTGAGTTGGATTGGTATGCCAAGTGGAAAGAAACCAGAATGCAATGGCATATTGATTTAGGTTTACCCGCAGAGAAACTTCGTTTTCATGATCATATTAAGCTGGCGCATTATGCCAATGCTGCCGTAGATATTGAATTTGAATTTCCGTTTGGCTGGAAAGAACTGGAAGGCATTCACTCAAGAACTGATTATGATTTACGCCGCCACCAGGAGTTCAGTAAAAAGAAACTGCAGTATTTTGACAATGATATGAATGCTGATGGTAAGCCTTATGGCAATTATATTCCTTATGTAGTGGAAACATCGGTAGGTCTGGATCGTTTGTTTCTTACGATTCTCAGCTATGCTTATCATGAAGAAGTAGTTCCCACTGCTGAAGAGGGAAAAACTGATACAAGAGTGGTTTTAAGACTTCCGGCAAAGATTGCACCTATTAAACTGGCGGTATTCCCGCTCACCAAAAAAGATGGTTTGCCAGAACTTGCTGAGGCCATTATTAAAGACTGTCGCCCGCATTTTTCGTGCTTTTACGAGGAAAAAGACGCAATTGGTAAACGTTACCGCAGGCAGGATGCTATTGGAACCCCCTTTTGTGTAACTGTTGATCATCAAAGCAAAGAAGATGGCACCGTAACCATCCGAAACAGGGATACTTTAGAGCAAATTAGGATTTCGGCACAAAATGTTAAACAATTTGTGCTCGATAAAATTGCATAATTGAACGTTCTCGTATTACTTTGCATCAATTGCTGTGGTTTTTGAACCCGGCCATAGAAAGCTAAACCAAAAAAAATCATTGTATGCCCAAAATTGCAAATTTGAATATTGAAATGCACCTGATATTGTTTATTGTGATGTTGCTAATTGCTGCAGTTCTTGGTTTTATTCTTGCAAAACGTAAACAGGTTTCCCTCAACAAACGAATATTGGAGGTAGAAGAAGAGATGCTCCATGCTAATAAAGAAGTGCTTCGTTATGCCGAAGAAAATAAACAACTGGCAGAAGCACTGGAAAAAGCAAAAATTCCCATTCCGTCCATTATCAAACATAAAGAAGAGGAAGAAAAAATGCGCTCTATTCCTCTTGGAAAGATTGGTTAAAAAATTAAAACCCGCCTGTTTAAGGCGGGTTTCTTTTTTACCTTTCCAATCCGTTATCCTAAGCTCTTGAACTTTTAATAAATGGTATACGTGATGTGGCCATAAAAAATGGCTGTCCTTAATTAAAGACAGCCATCTAAATTTTCTTATTCGATATTTTATCTCATAAACTTCTGAATAAAACTGTCACCCGCATCTGATTTTATTTCAATGAAATAAATACCTGATGGAAGTTTTGAAACATCCACACGCTGATCGCTGTAGTTGTTTTGCATGAGCATCATCGTTTGGCCAAGTGTATTAGTAATGCGGATGTTTAAACTTTTAATTCCGGATTTGTTACCGGCAATTACCTGAAGCAATGCAGAATTGTTAGCATAAACATTTTGAATAAACACATCATTTTCACTGTGTACAAGTGTAATAGTGTTTGAATATGTGTACTTCCCATCTGCATCCACCATCTTCAGGCGGTATTGAAATTTTCTTCCTTTGGTTAAAGCAAGCGCATCCTTAAACGCATAATTAATGGTTTGAGCAGAATTACCAGCCGCATTTACTTTTACAGCAAACTGAAACTGACGTTCATCATCAATCTTCCTCTCTATTTCAAAATGACTGGTATTGCTTTCATTTTCAGTTTGCCATTGCAAGTCAACATCCGGATATTTTTTATTGCCGCTAAAGTTGAGTAATGTAAGTGGTAAGGGCATATTAAAGCCTGCACCTCCGCCATTAATCCAGAATTCAGAAAAATTCTTCACTTTAAATTCTGCATAATAACCATTTCCAAACGGAACCACATCAACATTGGCTGGAATTATGAACTGATAACCTCCACTTTTATTATCAGCCAATGTTCCGTTTTCAATTGATGAATTACCGCTGAATTTTGTAACGCCAGGCACAAATGCATCCGTAATATTTGTACAGGTAGGGCAATTGGTTGCATTAACCATTGCTGTTGCTTCCTGATCAGTATAATAAAAACGCACAAGCACACTGTCAGTTAATGTATTGGTGGGGTTGATAACAATGTTTCGGTCGAGATAATATTGATTCTGATCAAACCGAACAACACCTGTTAAATTAAAATAAGCACTCACAGTTGTGTTACCCATATTTTGACCCATCGGGTTTATAGATGCTACAAGGTTTCCGCCGCTGGTAAAATTGATCCAGTTACTGCCGCCGGTTATATTTTGTGTAATACCTGTAACATTGGCGCCGGAGTAAATTGTTTGAGCTTCACCAATTCTTATATCATCAATACCAATTCCTTCACCCTGTGTAAACACATCGCTGTTTAATAAAAAACGAAAACGTACACTTGAAGCATTGGTAGGTATCACCACACTGGATACATGCCATCTTGAAATACTGAAACGCCATGTAAGTGTAGAAGATGAAAACCAGTTCGTGCCTCCGTTTTGCAATCCCAATCGCTGCCATGTAACTCCATTATCTGTTGTATATTCTACAGTGTGATAATCAAAATTGTCTTCCTGCTGTGATATATGTGCAAAACTGAGCATGGGTGTGGTTAAACTGCTGAGGTTATAACAAGGTGAATACAGATATGAATTTTCATTGTTCTTATAACCGCCCGTCAAATTCGTAAACCACGCTTTTGTTCCGTTGGCTGCTTTCTTAACAAATATTCTTGATGGATCTGTACTGCCCCATTTCCATGAACTGTAATTACCTGTTGTAAAAAAATTACCATTGGTTGTTTCAAAACGTTCCAGATAAGGATAAGATGTTACAACCGGACTGTTATGTACCAGTTGATTTGTAACACTGTCATTGAGTGGATAATCATCGCCTGGCAATTGAACCCATGTTTCAATGTCATATTGTTTAAAAACACTTAAATCAGCAGGGGTAGGAAAAGTATAATCAAGTGTACTATTCCCTGCAATTGATGGAATATTGCCCGCAACAGGTGTTCCATTATCTACCCTGTAAAACACCGGTACATTCAGCAATGGAGATGTTGTTGTATTTCTAACCCTGATAGTTACAGGCGATGAAGCGCCTGCTCCGCAATTAAATGTAGTTGGCGCTACTAATTGAGTTACTGTAACATCGTTCGTTGCAGCAGCAATACGAATATCATCAAATGCAAAACCATCATCCAAATCACCATCAACAGTATATGAGCCATTATTTGCAGTGCCGGAACCTGACTGATCAAACTTAACCTGGAAACTTGAAGTGATGGGTTGGCCCGTATTCGTCATTATATCATTGATGTTAATGGTTACACGTTTTACTTCACCCAGTTCACCTTGGTTTGCTGTTAAATTATAAACCTGCACCCAGGATAAATTATCCTGGCCACGCATCCACACGTAATTGGTTGTGCTGCTGTTTAATTGTCCCTGATTGCGTACTTTAAAATCAAAACGTAATCCGGGGTTGGATGCAACATCACTCATATTATAAGTGGCAATTATGGTATTTGTATTGGCTGTCCCTGTAAATTGAGCTGCATCCATATACAAAGAACGGTTGCCGTTAATCTGCATTCCTGAATTGACATACGTACGTAGACGGCCGTTTGCAGATGATGGTTGAAAATCAAAACGGTCAACATTAATTAAACCTGTGAATGCAGATGTATAAAGATCATTACTGCCTGTTGATTCAAAATCCTCAACAACAGGTAATATAATGGCTGTATTTGCAAGATGTCTTAGGTTATAAATCTGTTCATTGTTTGCATTCTGCAAATCGCCAGCCTGTGTTACAAAAACACGAAGTGTATAATTACCTGCTGCAGAAAAATTATAAGTTGCAGTAAACGTATAATCTAATATGCCACCTGCTGCAATGCTGATGCCCGGGTTTTCATTTACAATGGGACCGCCATTTACCTGGTAAGAAATAGTATAGCCTGTTGAGGAAGCAGCATTATCAAGATTTTTTATTCTTACTGAAATATTTTGAGATGCCGTGTATTGGGTACTTGTAAATTTTCTAGCTGTAACCGATGTTAAGAGTGTATCAATTTTTAAATCATTATCAAATGCTGTATTGGTACATGGTGAGCTGAATGAGGGTACAATACTTTTTGCATTGGCTCTTCGTGCCAATGAATCGCCAAGACGTGGACGTATCGAAAACCAATAGGTTAAATTTCTATCGAGCCCGCTTACACGATAGCTTGTTGAATTTGTATTTCCAATAACGGAAAATGCGCCATTCATTAATTGCATTACCTGGTAATCTGTTGCGCCGGGCACTGCTATCCAGTTTAAATCAACATAACCTTCACATGGAACGGTAGGAGTTACAGAAGCAAGATCAGAAATAACAAAATTTCCCGGTGTTGTTGAAAATACAGAACCAGATGATCGTTTAATCCGAACTTTAGCTTTATTACTATTGATGGAAGGTACACTCCATACATAGCGGAGTGCAGCAGAAGAAACACCATCAGCAATCAATTGCCATGTAGACCCATCATCAAGTGAATATTCGATTCTGTATGTATCGTTGCTGTTATCGTTTGCTTCCCAGGTAATAATTTCACTTCTTCCTTCTGTAGCAATAGTTAAAAAACGTTCGCCTCCGTATGGATATAAAAGTTTTAATTCAGGTAAAATATATTCATAGCTTACAAAAAACTCTTGGGATCCTGTTACATTAAATCCATTAACATTAACAGTATATGCAAGACCCGGGTTACTTATAACTACCTGTTCTATATTATTGATATGATCAATACCCTGAACTGCAGGTGCATTAACTGATGCGGGTGCAGCATTAAGAACCATTGGTGTGTAGGTAGTAACTCCATCTGTAACAGTAAGGTCTAAATCATTTTCTAATGCATTGGGGTTATTGGGCGATCCCGGTTTATCATGCCAATACAACATTACTTTTAATTGTTTTACACCTGCAGGCACAGCAATAGCTTGTGAATGAGTTGCACTCATAACAACCGTATTGCTGTAATACCTGCTTTCTTCAAGTAAATTGATGGCACGTTGTGCATTAACCGAACCAAAACCAGTCCTGTAATCGGGTCCGGCATTACCCCTGTCAGTTGCAGTGTTGCATAGTACATTTTTTAGTAACGCTGATTTTGGATTAACACCATTGATTTGTTTATAACGCTCGGTAAGCAATGCCCAAATCCCTGTAACTCCGGGAGCGGCAAAACTTGTACCTGAGCTCAAAGTATAAGTATTATTTAAACCTGTTCCTTCCACTGTACTGCCCGATGCTACAATTTCCGGTTTTATTCTTCCGTCAAGAACGGGTCCTGCACTGGAGTAACTGCCCAATGTATTGCCGCCAATATTCCATCCGCCTACACTAAGTACATTTTTAGCAGATTGATATCCACTTTTAACTGTGCCAAAACCTGCAGGATAAGGAGCGCAGGTTAATGTTCCATCATTACCTACTGCAAAGATGTGCTGGAATTGCTGATTGTTGTAAATCAAATCATCAATATAAGCGCTCAATTCATTATAATCACCATCGCCTGCACAACCTGATACGCCGTTGTAATAAGAATTATTTGCAACCGTCATCCCATAATCGGAAATGTATGTTGGCGTTTTGGAAACGATATAATCAAAATAATCTGTAACAATTAAAGCAAATGGAGCAGTTCCCACAAATCGTTCACGAATAATACCATCACCGCCAACATTGCTCGTAACAATAGTACCATGTGTTGAACCTGATATAATATTAGGGCTTCGGTTTATAAGATTTACTTTATTATCAAGATGAGAAGTAGGATCTGCATCATCTCCAACACCAATTGAAACACCTGTACCGCTCAATTGCCTTGATGCTACCTGTGAACTTGAAAGCGCTGTTAAACCATAGAATGAACGTTCAATGTGATTTAAAGGCTGAGGCGTAAAATCTGCAAGATTAACAAAACTTACAAAAGGCAATGCAGCCAGTTCATTCAATTTTCCAACGGAGATATCGCCTATTAATAACCCACCATTTATAAATTGATTTTTTGTAAGCACAAAACCCTGTTGAGTTAATTGAGATGAGACTGACTGAAATGAAATCCCCGGTAATAATTGAAGACTTATTGTTACAACTGCAGAGGATGGTTGAAAGCCTGCAACTTCCTGCTGAAGGTTTTTTCCAAATTTCATTGGCCCTGTTAACTGCACAACACTTTGTACACCGGCATCTTTTAAAATTAATGATGACGCTGTATAGCGGAAACGAACCTGGTATGCATTGTCTGGTAAATAGTGCAGAAATTCAACCCCGCTGTTTGCAATTCTTTGCAATTGCTGTAAGGTAGGTTTTTGATCAAAAACCAAAACAGCAAATGTTTGATTGTTCCATTTACCCTTGTTCAGTTCAGCTTTAATTCCATCATCAGAAATATTTTCTTTTACGATTACATCACCCGACTTTAAGTGAAGCGTTCCGGTAAATTTTTGAGCTGATGCATCAAAAGATAAAATGCAAAAAAATGCAATGATAAAAGCAGATAAAAAGTATACGAAGGATTTATATCGTATAATAAAAAGTAGGTTAACATTACAATTCATAGCAGAATGGGTTTCACTGAGGATTGGCATCAAGTCAAATGTAATAAATGTTGCTATATTTTAACGCTTTCACAAAGGTTTAGTTGAGTAGATAAGTAGTAAAAGAGCATATGTGCTTATCTTTACAGTCTGTGAATTTTGAAACGCTGCTGAAGAAATTTAATGATGATCCCCGCCTATTTCACCTGGCGGACAGGCTTTCTTTTGCTCAAAAACAAAGAATCTTTCTCAAAAACATTCACGGAAGCGCTTCGCAATTTGTTGCGGCATCGGTTTTTAATCATCCCACACAGGAGCAAACCAATCATTTGTTTATACTTAATGATGCAGAAGAGGCTGCTTACTTCCACAATTCTTTAGAAAGTATTACCAAAGAACTCAACCTGTTTTATTTTCCTTCATCATTCAAACACCCCAAAAACTTCAGACTGCTCAACGCATCTCATGTCATGTTGCGTACGGAAGCACTTACGAAATTCTCCATGCCTACAGGTGAACGTGTTGGAGCAATTGTTACTTATGCTGATGCATTGTTTGAAAAAGTGGTTTTGCCCAAAAAATTGCAGGGTAATATGCTCCTCATTAAAACCAATGATGCTTTGGATGTAGATGGCATCTTAAGTTTTTTGGTGGATCTTGGTTTTAAGCGAACCGATTTTGTATACGAACCCGGACAGTTTGCATTACGTGGCGGCATTTTGGATATTTATTCTTTTGGAAATGAAAAACCTTATCGTATTGAACTGTTTGGCAACGATGTAGACAGCATCCGCATTTTTGATCCGGAAACACAGTTGAGTGAAAGAAGATTGGCACAAGTGAGTATTATTCCCAATGTGGAAACACAATTTGAAAGTGGTGAAAAAGTTTCTTTATTTGATTTTCTCCCTGAGAATCTTGTGATTTGGACAAAGGATTTTGATGTAATCAAAGAACGGTTGCTCACTATGGAAGAAGAATTGGAGCAGTTTTTAAAAATTGCTGCAACACCTTCAAGAAATCAATACGATGATGAAGACCGCTTGGAAAAAGCCGATATAAGTGCTGAGGATTTTATTACAGCAACTGTTGTTGAAGAACAAATACAAAGTTGCCATACAGTAGAATTCGGCTATCAGCCGCATTTGATGGCAACTGTTGAAGAAAGCAATCAATTTGAAATTGCATATCAAACAAAAAATCAACCTGCATTCAATCGTCAGTTTGAAATGCTCATTAAAGATTTGAAAAGATGGGAGGCTAAAGGATTTGAAGCTTACATTTTTGCAGAAAATCCCAAACAGCTCGAACGTTTATACAGCATCTTTACTGATTTAAAAGCTGAGATACAATTCACACCCATCAACCTTGCTATACATGAAGGATTTATTAATGAGGATTTGAAAGTTTTATGTTATACAGATCATGAAATTTTCCAACGCTACCATAAATACAAAGTCAAACAGGCGTATAATAAAAGTAAAGCCCTTACCGTCCGTGCACTCAAAGAATTACAGCCTGGTGATTATGTAACACATATTGATCATGGCGTTGGGACTTATAGTGGCTTGCAGAAGATTGAAGTGAATGGTGTAATGCAGGAGGCAGTGCGTTTGATTTATAAAGACAGTGATATTTTATATGTAAACATCAACTCACTTCATAAAATTTCCAAATACACAGGCAAAGAAGGCAGTGTTCCTAAAATCAATAAACTGGGTAGTGATGTTTGGAACAGGTTAAAAGAAAAAACCAAAACCAAGGTTAAAGAAATTGCTTTTGATTTAATTCAATTGTATGCTCAACGTAAAGCACAGGAAGGTTTTGCTCACACACCCGACAGTTATTTACAAACAGAACTGGAAGCTTCTTTCATGTATGAAGACACACCAGATCAAAGCAAAGCAACAGCCGATGTAAAAAAAGATATGGAATCACCATCGCCTATGGACAGGCTTGTGTGTGGTGATGTTGGATTCGGTAAAACTGAAATCGCCATCCGTGCTGCATTCAAAACAGTGTGTGATGGAAAGCAGGCTGCTATCATGGTTCCAACAACTATTCTTGCCTTTCAGCATTACAAAACATTTAGTGACAGGTTAAAAGATTTTCCTGTTACTGTTGACTATGTCAATCGTTTTAAAAGTGCAAAAGAAAAAAAGGAAACATACGAAAAACTCAAAGAAGGCAAGGTTGATATTATTGTTGGTACGCATGCGCTCCTGGGAAAAGAAGTGCAGTTTAAAGAACTGGGTTTATTGGTTGTCGATGAAGAACAAAAGTTTGGTGTAGGTCATAAAGAAAAAATCAAAACACTAAAAACCAATGTTGATTCACTCACACTAACGGCTACACCCATCCCAAGAACATTACAATTCAGTTTGATGGGTGCAAGGGATTTAAGCATCATCAACACACCACCGCCCAACCGTCAACCCATTCAAACGGAAGTGCGTGTATTTGAAGAAGATTTTATTCGTGATGCCATTTATTTTGAAACAGAACGTGGCGGACAGGTGTTTTTTATTCATAATAGAGTTGCAGGTCTTGCAGAAATGGCTGCCATTATTCAGCGATTGTGCCCCGATTTAAGTATTGGCTTTGCACATGGTCAGTTAGAAGGTCATGAACTGGAAGAAAAAATCCTTGACTTTATTGATCATAAATATGATGTGCTTGTTTGTACAAACATTGTAGAAAGTGGAGTTGACATTGCCAACGTAAACACTATCATCGTAAACAATGCCCATCAGTTTGGCTTAAGTGATTTGCATCAATTGCGTGGACGTGCGGGCCGCAGTAACAAAAAAGCATTTTGCTATTTGTTGGCGCCACCAATGAGTACATTGCCCAATGATTCAAGAAAGCGTTTACAAACATTAGAACAACACAGCGAACTCGGCAGCGGTTTTCAAATTGCCATGCGTGATTTGGATATACGTGGTGCAGGTAATATGCTGGGCGGTGAGCAAAGTGGATTTATGGCAGAGATCGGTTTTGAAATGTATCAAAAGATTCTGGATGAAGCCATTCGTGAACTCAAACGCACCAAGTTCCGTGAACTGTTTAAAGAAGAAATTCAGCAGCAGGAAGATTATGTGAAAGATTGTGTGATTGATACAGATCTGGAAATACTCATTCCTGATGCATATGTTGAAAGTATTGCAGAACGTTTGAGCTTATATACAAGACTGGATAATTCAGAAAGTGAAGAAGAGCTCCATGCATTTCATACAGAACTGCAGGATCGTTTTGGC
>JBKCJY010000199.1:0-2560 GCA_046301455.1 Chitinophagaceae bacterium
TATGCAATGGATCAAAACGGTTGATGATGGAATAGTTTTTATCATCGCATGCACAATTTTTCCATGCATCGGTTGATTGTAGCTGGATTGTAACCGAAACTAATGAATCATTGCTCATCCTTTCTATCCTTTGAAAAAAACCGGGTGCTGTTTTTTGTGCAACTTGTTTAGAAGTCGGTTGAGCAAAAGAAGAAACTGAAAAAAAAGTAAGTGGTATAAAAAGGAGTATCAAATAATAGGATGCCCGAACAAAAGTATTCGTAGTTCTACGTGGGTTTTCACGAGCGGGGACAGATATTGAGATTATTTGTAACAGAAGTGCAAAAATAATTTTAAGATTATGAGTAAAAATAAATATTTTGAAGCTTCGAAATCAAACTATTCTTTAAACCTCAAACAATTAGCATGAGAAAAATTTCATTTGTGCTTGCAACAGCACTTCTATCAATTTTTTTATTTAACTCCTGTAAAAAATCAGAATCCAATTCGCAGGAAATTTCTATAGATGTATTAAATCAAATTGAAGTACTCGGTTTTTCCACTCAGGGAGCTGTTAAGCATGAAGATGGATATTTGGTTGAAGGTGATATTATTCTTACAGAAGAAAACCTTTCCGGTATGCCCACTTCTAACGAAATTGTATATGCTAATGCCGAACATTACCGTACCACAAATTTGGTAACGGGTTTGCCACGTACCATTACAATAAGTGTTAATACCACCCAGGCAAATTTTGTTGCAGCATTACAGGAAGCGGTTAACCGTTATAATGCACTTAATCTTCAGGTTAAGTTTCAAATTGTAAGTGGCACAGCAAATATCAATGTAAAAACTTTCTACCAGGTTAGTAATACACTGGGATCTGCGGGTTTCCCATCAAGAAACGGAAGACCTTATGGTACCATCAATATGAACCTGTATTGGTACACCCCAAGTATTGCGGTAAATGCACTGGCAACAACAATTGCTCATGAAATGGGACATTGTATCGGTTTCCGTCACACAGATTTTATGGATCGTTCTTACAGTTGTGGTGGTTCAGCAGTTAATGAAGGAAGTGCAGGAGTTGGTGCTGTTTATATACCTGGTACACCTACTGGCCCAAGTGCAAATAGTTGGATGCTTTCCTGTGGAAGCACAGCTTCAAGTTTTGACCGTCCATTTACATCTGCAGATCAAACTGCTTTGACTTATGTTTATTAATTCTTTTTCTATAATCTAAACCAATAAAAAGTATGAAACAATTAAAATTCATCTCTGCTCTTGTTTTGTCAATTTCTTTGATTATTACTTCTTGTAGTAAAAAAGCAGAATCTTCCAATGAATTATCTCAGGATGAAATCAATGCTATTGCAGCTATGGGTTTTTCTACTGATGGTATTTTTGAGGAAGCCGATGGCTTTATTGTTGAAGGCGATATTTTCATTCCGAGAACAGATCTTGGAAAAAAATTAAATAGTAATGGTTTGGTTGTTGCAAATGAAGAACAATACCGAACCACTAACTTAATTACCGGTTTGCCAAGAACCATAACTGTTCAGGTGAGTAGTACATTACCTGCGGCATATGTTACCAATACAGATGCAGCTATTGCACGTTATAATGCATTGGGAACAACACTTACTTTTCAACGTGTTACATCTAATGGAAATATTGTTATTTCTGCTGCTCCAAGTGGCGCCGGTTACCTGGCTTCAGCAGGTTTTCCTACATCAACAGGTAACCCACATAACTCTATTTTGGTTAACAGATCTTATTTAGATACCTGGAATACAAATACAGTAGTATCTATTCTTGCTCACGAAATTGGTCATTGTATCGGTTTCCGTCATACAGATTATATGAGTCGTCAATATAGCTGTGGTGGCCGCAAATTTAATGAAGGGGCCTCAACTGTTGGTGCAATTCACATTCCTGGTACTCCAACAGGACCCGATCCTAATAGCTGGATGCTGGCTTGTATTGGTAACGGGGTTAACCGTCCGTTTAACGCAAATGACATTACTGCTTTGAATTATTTGTATTAATAACTAATCTTCCTTAAAACAATCAAAGTGCTGCCTTTTGGCGGCACTTTTTTTATGCTTTCGTTTGATACAAGTGTTGAAAGAGGGCGATTTTATAGAAAAAGCAATTACCCCAAAACAGTTTTATAGGTTTTCAGTTTATTCGGATTTTTGAAAGATGAAAAAGGATTATGTTTTAAGCCAAAATCTAAAGCATTTTGCTTTATAAAATTATTCACATAGGTGTGAACAATTAATGGGGACGATGGGGCGGGGCGTTGCGTTATATTTGCCAGCATCACCAAACCTATCATAAAGAGAATTTGGCAATGAAGCTGGGCTGTTGCCACAGAGAACGAAATGTACACGAGTGCGACGCAAAAGCGCAGCTATGAAAAACAAATGCCGGTAACAAAAAATACAAACCATAAATTAAAAATGGCTGAAGAAAAAAAGAACCTTTTTAACTACGATGAAGATTCCATCAGAACGCTGGACTGGCAGGAGCATATTCGCCTGCGCCCCGGTATGTATATTGGTAAGCTGGGTGATGG
>JBKCJY010000200.1:0-8264 GCA_046301455.1 Chitinophagaceae bacterium
TTTAATAAACTCTTGGCATAATCATGTAGATGCAAGCATGCATTGTACACTGTTTTTTGACGACGGGTGAATTTGCCGCTCACCGGAACAGTTCTGGTTAAGTCAGCACAATAGCCGCCATACTCTGCACCAAAATCCATAAGAATTAATTCACCAGCTTTACATTCCTGATTATTGCTTACGTAGTGTAATGTTCTGGCACGATCGCCACTGGCGATAATGCTTCCATAAGCCGGGCCTGTAGCACGTTGCGAAAGAAATGAATGATAGATTTCCGCTTCAATTTCATACTCCATCACACCGGGTTTGATGAACTGCAGCAAACGGCGAAAGGTGTTATCAGTTATATCAATGGCCTGCTGCATTACTTCTACTTCTTCGGCCGTTTTAATACCACGAAGTTCTTTCATGATTTTAGCAGCACGTTGATAGCTATGTAATGGGTAGCGGCTTTTCATTTCATCAATAAAACGATATTCTCTTGAACGGATGAGCGAAGCTTTGCGATCGTTCTCGTTACTGTCTAAGTAAATATGATCAGCCAGATGAATCCATGTTTGCAGAAGTGCATCAATACTATCCAGCCACACCACAGTTGCCATTCCGTTCATTTGTTTGGCTTCATTGGCACGCAGGCGTTTGCCATCCCATTTTTCTTTGAGTTCATTGGGGCGGACAAGCACCAATACTTCACGGTACTTGGGGTCTGGGTTATCAGGAAATAAAATCACCATGCTATCTTCCTGTGTTACTCCGCTAAGCCAGAACAAATCACTGTTTTGTTTAAAGGAATGTAAAGCATCTCCGTTAGAAGGCCATTCATCATTGCTCACAAAAATGGCGATAGAATTAGGAAGCATTGCTTTTACAAAACGCTGCCGGTTGTTGATGAATATTTGAGGATTGAGCGGATGGTATTTCATTGTAAAAACTTTATGCTGCAAAATAAGATGATGGCACTGCCCTGCCCAATTTAGTTTTTGCAGGTTGTGAATTGCGAAAAACTAACAGTTATTATTATATATTTATAAAATATTCATTAAATTTCAATTTTAATGTACAATTATATAGCCTAGATCTATTTTAGTGTATAAATTTTAATAATTAGTGAATTTTTTGAATATTATCTACCAAAAAAGGAAGGCTGATTTTTGCGGATGTCTGTTCAACCTTTATTTTTGAATTGCAACGGTTTATTAAACACTGGTTTAGAAATAAGAAGGCTTACTTTTTATTCACTCATTACGGATTGCATCAACATAATTAAAAGAACACCCTAAAAATAGCTACACGTAAGTGTAAGTGGTCGTAATCGATTGTTTGCTAAGAACAAGAACAAACCCCTTTATTCTTAAAGGGGTTTATTTATTACACCGCCTGTTTCGAGCCGAAACGGGGAGTTAAAACAATCACGGTTATATTTGCAGCTTACTTTAAGTATTTAGCTCTCACAAAGCAAGCAGTAGCAACTTCCTTCAGCATGAAATTAACACGTTTTATAAAAGATGAACTGAAACACTATGCTGTTTTGATTCTGATTACGGCATTTTATGTTTTAGATGGCTTTAATAAGTACCCTGATTATATATCAAGCAAAACTGCATTGTTGCTTTTTTTTAAAGTAAGTATAGCTTCCCTTTTGCTGGCAGCAGTAATAAGACTAAAAACGGGCGTATTAAGAAGTATCCATATTTCTGCCTGGCTCATTATTATCTATCTCTTTTACCGTGCCATTATTAATGCTGTAATTTCTTTTAAACCTTTGTTTCTTCTTGAAGAAGCGCCCTACAATCTTTCTGTTTTAATTTTACTGTCTATTCTCTATTTATGGAATTGTATTATCACGGATACCGGCAAACTGAGAAAACGTTACAATTTTATTGTGATTGTTTTTGCAGTACTGGTAAGTATTGAGCTGGTAAAACTGATTGTTCCAACATTGCAAAAAAGAGAAAAGCAGGTTAAAGCTGAAAAAACAGAATTTATTTCTGTGCCCAATATGAACAGACCGAATGTGTATTTATTTATTATGGATGAATATGCCGGTTTTGCATCCTTAGAAGAACATTTTAATTTTTCAAATAGAGCTTTCAGAGACAGTCTGCTTGCAAAGAGTTTTTTTGTAGCGGCCCAGCCAAAATGTAATTACAATTTCACTTTTTTTTCCTGTCTCGCCCTTCTTCAAATGAATTATGCAAATAATCAAAGTATTGAAGAATTGCAAAAGAGCGATGCTTATCTCAAAGCAGCGCAGGCCATACAGGAAACAAATACCATTCACTTCTTTAAATCCAATGGCTATCAGATAATCAACAATACATTTTACAAACTTGCACCAGAAGATGACCCTTGGTTTATGGTGGTACCGCTTGAAGAAAAATTGATTACCAATAAAACAATGGGTAATTATTTACAGAAAACGGCTTTGAACCACCTACCATCCAATACGATTCAAAAATTTCTCAATACCCGTATTGCTAATTTTAACAGTTACAACGAACAGGCTGTAACTAATGTGCTAAAGCAGTTGAAGAGTGAGCGTGGTCCTGTATTTATGTATACCCATTTATTAATGCCGCATGATCCTTACATAAAAACGAAAACAGGTATTGAAAGACCTTATCATGTGATTTATACAGAAGGATTAAAAGACTATAAAAAGAATTATGTGGAATATATGGAGCATGTTAACAACGAATTGCTGAAAATGATCAACAGCATCCAATCCGCCTCAAAAAATGCGGTAATTATTTTAACCAGCGATCATGGGAACAGGTTCAGAAAAAACAAAACTAAAGAATCAGATTTCAATAACTTTTTTGCCATTTATACCCCGAATAATGATTACAGGGAATATACAGATACTATTTCGACAGTTAATATTTTCAGGCATTTGCTCAACAACAACTTTCAACAGTCATTGCCATTGTTGCCATACAAATCCTTTAACTTAGCAAAGCATCATCCATAAAATATTGAAATCAAGTTTCAACATATTTCAACACCGCAATTTCAGCAGTTTTCTTTTTTTGTTTTTGGCGATTACCGGAGCTACCTGCGCTTTTCTTTCAAAAAACATGTTAGTTAATCACCCGCTGCAATCGGGTAAAGAAGCCATGGGTTTACTTGCGCCTCCATTTCTTTCATCCGTATTTTTTGCAGTATGTGGTTTTAAAAATGGATTTACAAAAAAACTATTTCTTTCAACACTGCTGTTATTTATTCTTCAATGTTTACCATTTGGAGAAGCACTTACAAAAGTGGTAGAGGCTGCACCTAAAGAAGATTTTGCACGCTATATTCATTATGCGCAAAATATGATTGTCAATCATACTTTATGGGGCGGCGATCAATTACATTTTAAGAATGAAGGACTTTCATATATTACGCAACCGGGCTTACGCTATGTAATTGCTTTGGAGTTGTTGATTTTTGGCAAACTCTATCGTTTTATAAGCATACTTAACATCCTGCTTTTTACTTCCTGTCTTTTTCTATTATTTAAAACAATAAAAGAACAGATCTCTAACAAAACGATACAGGTATTATTGTTTCTGCTCTTTGTTTTATCGGTACCCTATGCCGCAAAAAATATACTCATTGGAATTCCTGAATGGTTTACAGTATCGCTGCTTATGGCAAGTGTATATTTTTATTTTTCAAGGAATACCAAATGGCTTACAATTGTATTACTGGCTCTTGTGCCTTTTATGCGGCAAAATATTTTACCGGCCGTACTGCTGTTGCTTGTGTTTTATATAATGAATCAAAAAAACAAATGGAGGTATCTTGTTTTATTTACTTTTGTTTTGCTGCTACCGGTTTATCACAATCTATATTATGCAGGCGAGTTTCGGTTTTTCACCAGTATGTTTAAATGGCCTTTCTTAACTTATGAAAGCTGGCACTCCAGAGTACCCACGGGTTTTTATCCTGAGCGGATTGCAAATAACGCTTTTCATTATTTAGGTTTTGACTGGCTGCGGTTTCATAAACCCATACTTATTGAAGAAGCATTTTTGTTTTTTTGGATATTTTGTTTTTTGTTTTTTTATTTCGGTCGTTTGTTGCAGTACAGGTTCCTTAGGCTTTTATATTTTGCGACTTCGCTGTTTTTAATCATTATCCCACAATTGTTTCTGGCCACTGATTACTATCCAAGATTTGAATTTGTAAATGTTTATCTTGTTATAATTGTATTTCTTTTTCTATATCAATTTAAACAGAATGGCATGGTAAGACTGCCTGATTTTTGGAAAAGCCTTTTTACAGGTAAAGCAAGATCGTTAACCCATACCCATTAATTTCGCAAAGGGGGCTATTATTTATAATTGATCAACTTACAGTAAGCATGCTTGATAAGATAAGCAACATGTTTAAGAGTGCGGGCAGGCACAGCAATTTTGATACGATTTTATTTGTTTCAATAGCTGTAACAGGCATTATATGCAGTATACTTCTTCGCCAGGCTCTTGCATCATTACCTTATCAGTCGGGCGAAAAAGCTTTGGGTTTATTTATCCCGCCATTTCTTACCGTCATTTATTTTTCCATAATTGGTAATAAAAATGAATTCAGCAAAAGGCTTTTATTAAAATCACTATTGCTTTTTATTTTACAAATAGCGCCTTTGGGGGATCTGCTGTTTCAAGAAATTGCTCCAAATCCCGGTGAAGATTTTGACCGTAATTTCCAGTATGCTGAATACATGATTGCCAACAAAACGCTTGCCGGAGGTGACCAACTTTTCTACAAAGACCAGGGGCTTTCATTTATTACACAGCCTGGCTTAAGATACCTTATTGCGGGTGAGCTATTGGCATTTGGAAAACTTTACAGGTTTGTGAGTGTATTACACATCCTTGTATTTATAGGTTCTCTTTTTCTTTTTTTCAAAGCTTTACAGCAGTTAACAGTATCAAATAAAATAATGGCACTGCTCTCACTGCTGTTTGTACTTACTGTTCCCTTTACAACAAAAAACATATTGATGGGTATGCCTGAGTGGCTTACCGTAATGCTGCTGATGCTGAGTTTGTATTTTTTTGTATGCAGAAAAAAAATGACTACAGCCATTGTCTTATTGGCGCTGGTACCTTTTATCCGTCAAAACATATTGCCCCCTGTTTTATTCTTTCTTCTTTTTTATTTGTGGGATAGCAAGCATAAGCTCAAGCTTACAATTTTATTTTTAGTTATTTTGCTCTTGCCGCTTTATCACAATCTTTACTATGCAGGTGAGTTTCGGTTTTTTACTAGTATTGATCACTGGCCGTTTTTAAAATACAATGACTCAAAAACAACAGCACTCGGTTTTAATTTTATAAAAATGCTGAATAACCTCATACATTACGCTGTTTTTTATTTTTACATAAAAAAAACGCCAGATTTCATTGAGGATTCTTTTGCATGGCTTTGGCTGTTCTGCTTTGTTTATTTTTATTGCGGATGGAAATTAAATATTCAGAAACTCAGATTTTTTTATTTCTTCAGTTCATTTACACTCATACTATTACCTGCGGTATTATTTGCCACGCATTTTTATCCCCGCTTTGAATTTGTTGTAGTTTATTTTGTCATCACTTTATTTGCATTACTTTATCAATTGCAACAAAAAACCCCTTCAATGAGGGGTTGGAATATTTTTAACCAGATGAAAATTAAAACAATCCGTACAACTGCGAATCAATCTTACTGATGATTTCGCCAAAGTGTTCTTCGTTTTCAGCAAACTTGTTATTGTCAACATCAATAATCAATAAACTACCTTCTTTGTACTGATCAATCCACTTGTTATAATATTCATTCAGCTTCTTCAAATAATCCAGACGAATATTTTCTTCATAATCCCTTCCCCGTTTTTGAATTTGTGCAACCAATGTGGGTACTGATGCTTTGAGATAGATCAACAAATCGGGCGGACTTACCATTGTTTTTAAGGTGGCGAAGAAAGAGAAGTAATTATCAAAATCACGCTTGCCCATCAAACCCATATCATAAAGGTTGGGTGCAAAGATGTGAGCGTCTTCGAAAATAGTACGATCCTGAATCACTGTTTCTGTGCCACGTTGTATTTCCAATACCTGGTTTAAACGATTATTCAAAAAATAAATCTGCAGGTTAAAACTCCAGCGGGGCATATCCTCATAGAAATCATTGAGATAAGGATTATGATCCACATCTTCAAACTGTGGAATCCATTTGTAATGCTTGCTCAGCATTTCCGTTAAGGTTGTTTTACCGGCACCAATGTTACCGGCAATTGCCACATGTTTTGGTTTTTTACTCTTTGCCATAATTTGATAGAAATTCCAAAATACAAATCAAAAAATTCTAGGACGTTCAATGTAAATATTCTTTTTGGATTTTGGGATTTACAACTTGATTTTTTTAGAAATAATTCAACCCGATTGCCTCCCGCACCAGTTTCATGGTTTTTGAAGCGCTTTCATTTGCTTTATCAGCTCCCTGTTTCATCAGCTTTTGCAGGTAAGCCTCATCGTTTTGAATAGCTGCTGCTTTTTCACGGATGGGTGCTACAAAACGGGCCATATCTACACCCAACTGTTTTTTCATATCGCCATAACGAATCACACAATTATTGTAATCTGTTTCAAATTTCTCAACCGTTGCAGCATCACTCACCAGCCGCATGAGTTGAAACAGGTTTTCAATGTAATCAGGTTTAGCCGTGTTGGGTTCTGTTGGGCCCTGATCCGTTTTTGCTGTTAATATTTTCTTTTTGATCAGCTCATCAGTATCTGCCAGATAAATGGTTGCATTCTGGTTTTCACTCTTGCTCATTTTGCCTGTGCCATCAAGAGAAGGAACTTTTACGAGCTCACCCCCAAAATTAAACGCAAATGGTTCAGGAAACACTTCACCATAACGATGATTAAAACGGTTGGCAAATGTCCTGGCCATTTCCAAATGCTGCTCCTGGTCTTTGCCCACAGGTACATACTTAGCACGGTGAATAATAATATCAGCGGTTTGCAACACCGGGTAGGTAAGCAAACCTGCATTTACATTATCAGGCTGCTGACGAACCTTATCTTTAAACGTAGTAGTTTTTTCCAGCTCTCCTTTATATGCCATCATATTTAACATCAAGTACAACTCCGCTGTTTCATGTACATGACTTTGGCAATAAAAAGCTACTTTGTCCGGATCCAAACCGCAGGCAATGTTTTCAGCAAATACCCGCTTTACATTTTCTTTCAACTCTTTTGTATCAGGATGTGTGGTGAGGCTATGCAGATCGGCCACCATAAAATAGCATTCATATGCATCCTGCATCTTTACGTAGTTGCGCATGGCACCAAAGTAATTACCCAAATGCAAATACCCTGTGGGCCTGATGCCGCTCATTACTATTTCCCTTTCCTTACTCATAAATCCGGTATTGTGAGGCGGCGAAGATAATAGTTTCCCTGCTTTGCAAAACCATTTCTCACGCCCTACTGCCCTTTACCAAGAAAGCACCTTCCCAAACAGCGAAACATTTATATTTGCCCAATGGAAGTAACCAATGAGCTGATTGATAAACTAAGCACCCTTGCCCGGCTAAAAATTGAGCCTGCGCAAAAAGAAAGTCTGCGGAGCGATATGCAGCAACTCATCGGTTTTATTGAGAAACTGCAGGAGCTGGACACCACCGGTATAGAACCGCTCATGCACATGACCACAGAAATCAACAAGCTGCGTGCTGATGAAATTCATCATCCCATTAGCCATACTGAAGCATTGCAAAATGCCCAGCTAAAAGACGAACAATTTTTCCTTGTGCCCAAGGTTATAAAAAAACAAAACACATGAGCGCCGTAATACAGTTAAGAGAGTTGAGAAAAAGTTATTACCTGGGCAAGCAGGAATTGCCGGTATTAAAAGGCATTGACCTGGAAATTCAAACCAACGAATTTGTAGCGTTAATGGGACCGAGCGGCAGTGGCAAAAGCACACTCATGAATATTCTTGGATGTTTGGATACACTCACCAGCGGCAAATACATCCTCAACGGAAAAGATGTGAGTGCTTTAGATGATAATGAACTTGCCGAAATACGTAACCAGGAAATTGGCTTCGTATTTCAACAGTTTAATTTGCTGCCCCGTTTATCAGCGCTTGAAAATGTTGCACTTCCACTTATTTATGCAGGCGTTCCAAAAAAAGAACGGAATGAACTTGCATTGGAAATGCTTGATAAAGTAAATCTTGCTGACCGCTCTCACCACAAATCTAATGAACTGAGCGGCGGACAAATA
>JBKCJY010000201.1:0-16066 GCA_046301455.1 Chitinophagaceae bacterium
GATGAGGCTGTAGTTGATGTGGGTATGCACTCCGGTCAGGTTACTGCTTTTGTGTTCAGAAATGCAAGTGTTGAAATTCCTGAAAGTATTGGATTGCTTGAGAAGCACGGAGCTGGTATTCTTAAGAATATTTATGTTTATGATTTTTTCTGGCGGTTGTACCGTAATATCAATGTGATTGCTATTGATGAGTTTGAAAAGTATTTGGGCGCAGTCTGTACAATTCCTGCTATTAAGCGAATGCTGGCAATGCAATCATTTTTTGGAATTAAGTTGTTGAAAATTGGAGTTTTTTCAAAATTAACAATGGCCCTTTCATTTTTTATTAATCTTGTGAGCAGGCAAAAGTGAAATAATGGTATCCATTATCATCATAAATTATAATACGTTTCAGCTCACAGCAGCATGCATTACGTCTGTAATAAAGTTTACAAAGAATACAGCGTATGAAATCATTCTAGTTGATAATGCTTCAACAGCGTGTGATCCTGATGAGTTCAAAAAAATGTTTCCTTCAATTGTTTTAATTAAAAGTAAAACCAATACCGGATTTGCAGGGGGTAACAACCTTGGTATAGCCCATGCTAAAGGAGATATTATATTGTTGCTTAATAGTGATACTTATCTGAAAGAAGATGCTGTTTCAATATGTGCCGAAGCGATTTCTAACAATAACAAGGTAGGTGTGGTTGGATGTAAAATGATTTATCCGGATGGAAGAGTGCAACATACCGCCAGGAAATTCAGAACGATACAATGGGAGTTGCTTGATCTTTTCCGATTTGTTTTATACCTGCTGCCGTATAAAAAAAGAGCTGCATTAATGCTGGGCAGGTATTTTAAAGCAGATTTTAATACGTCTTGTGATTGGCTAAATGGCGCTTTCTATATGTTCAGGAAAAATATATTGAATGAACTCCCTCAAAACAAACTGGATGACCGTTTTTTTATGTATGGTGAAGACCATTTGTGGTGTATGCAAATAAAACAATTGGGCTACCAACATCAATTTTTAAGCGAAACGGAAATTGTACATATTAATAGCGGAAGCACTGATGTGAAAAAGCAACTTCAGCTAAAGCGGGTAATGATGAGGCATGAGGTTGAGATAATGAAGTATGCAAGCAACTCAGTTATTAATTTATTCTTTTTGAAGATGATTTACCTGGCAAAAGAAAATATCCGGTATTACATAAAATTGATTGTTCAAAAAATTACCGGCAAAGTGTTATTTTTAGTTTAAAGCAAGTTCGCAACTTTCTCTGCAATATATTCCCAACTGAATGTTTTATAAAACGCTCCCGGTATCGTTGCTGTTTGCTCAAACGATTTTACAACCGCACTCGCAAATGCGTTCCAGTCATCATCTGCAACCACAACTAATTTTTCGCCACAGAGTTCTTGGTTTACTCCTGCTGCACCGGTTGCAGTTGATACAACTGTTGTATTCATTCCCAGTGCTTCAATCATTTTGGTTTTTACACCGCCACCGCTTTTTACAGGATTGAGAAGTATATCTGCTGCTTTGGTATATCGGTCAATATCATTTACAAAACCAAGATAGTGAACATGTTCATGCTTCCACTGCTTCAGTTCATTATAGGAAGCTGGGAGATCCTTGCCTGCAATTAAAATTTTGTAGTTTATGTCTGATGAAAGAAGCAGGGGATTAATGTGATGAATGATATTGTTTAGTGCTTCTACATTGGGTTGATAATTCAATACACCATTAAAGAATAGCAACTTGGTTTCAGTGCTAATGTTTAATTCTTTGCAAACTGCTTCTTTTGTTTCTTGTTTATCTGTAGGTGGGGTTTGTTGGGGAATGCCATAAGGTATTACAACGCATTTGCTTTCGGCAATATGGAGTTTATCAATAAATCCTTTTCGGTCTTCTTCTGTAATACAAAAAACAAGATCACTCTTTTGTATTACCCATTTTTCATATACTTTCAACAAAAGCCACCACCATTTACCGATAGAACGGAATCGTTGGTATTCAATGTTATGCGTATGAACAATCAATTTTACGCCAGTTGCCTGCTTTAACAACCATGCTAACCATCCCAAATAAGGATGTTCAATAATCAACCATTCTGTTTCATGCTGTTTTAAAAAACTCTTTATTCGAAAAAACGAAAATATATCTGCATAGCGAAACTGGCTGCTTCGCAACATTGGTTTAAAGTTGTAGAGTGCAGGAAGAGAAGCATTGTTTTCAGGTGTTCCCAAAACATGAAGTGTTGTGATTTCCCCCAATGCATTATAAAATCCACTAATAAGTTTCTGCCCACCAGATTGGCCCGGCAGAAACTTATATGGTACAATGGCTGCAATTTTTTTCATGTGTTCAAGTCCGTTGTGTTTGAGCCAAATAGGATATCTACTAAAATTATCATCGCTGATATTTTAAATTAGCTTGATAATTTAAGTGGATATTTCATCAGACTTTGGCTCTGCTGTTTTTCCACTCCAGAAACACAGTACCTGCTACCAGCAATGAAATAATAATTGAAACAATAAATGAAATGTTTCTTCCTGTATAATAACTGGAAGGTTCAAACTTAAATTCAATTTTATGCGAACCCGCAGGTATTGCAATGCCTCTCAAAAAGTAATCTGCTTTTACATAATCCACTTTCTTTCCATCAACATAAGCATTCCATCCAAACGGATAATACACTTCACTCAAAACTGCAAATTGCGAAGCGGTGGCATTGCTGCTGTATTCAACAGCATCGTTATCATACTTCACCAGTTTAATAAATGCAGTTGAATCATATGCCGGTTGTTGAATTGTGTTCTTCAAACTTTTATCAAGTACTACCGTATCTCTTAAGCTTGTTGTGCCGATGGCTGTTAATTCATTTGCCGGGCCATCAACAAATTTTATTCCTTTTGTCAACCATGCGGCTCCATAAGCCAATGGATTTTGTTGCACTGCGGTTTTTCCTGATTGTGGGTCCTGTAATAATATATATCGTGTATCCAATGCATTGATCACATCTGAATTAGGTGCTTCAGATAAATAAGATTCAATCACATCCTGGTAAATACGAAGCTTTGCTGGATGATAACCACCAACAGAACGATGAAAATAGGATGTTCTTGATTCGCTGAATCGATCGCCTGCTGTATTAAACACACGGAAGTGTGGGTCTTTATCGAGCTTTATCTGATTGTCAATATCACTGGCTGTAAAATTTTCTGCCGCCAGTTCATCAGCGGAGCGGTAGAAATTTTCATTGAGATAAGGACTTCCGGTTGCAAACAAATCAATTGTTGTAACTAATGCAAGTACAACAGTAATGACAAGGGCATTTGCGATTTTTTTACTGTATAAAAATAACAGACCTACAAGTAATACTGCAAAACCAATCAAGCGCAACAGTTGAGAAAAGAACATTGCCTTTCGGTCTTCCTTCAAACCATTAACAATTGCTTTTCCAAATTCATTGTTGCCATCTTTATCAGTATAAGCATCAATAATATTTTTGTCGCTACCGCTGCTATAGCTCTGCATCAAATATACAAGACCACAAACTGCAACTACACCACCCACAACAAACAATATCTTTTTAAAGTTCTTTTTTATCAATTCATTTTTTTCTTCACCAAAAAGCATGGCTTGTAAAGAAAGCATGGCCAGCACCGGTACTGCAAACTCAGCCATAACCATTGCCATTGATGGCGCCCTGAATTTATTGTAAAGCGGAAGTGTATTAAATACAAACGTATTGAAACCTTCAAAATATTTACCCCAGCTTAATGCAATGCCTAAAGCGGTTGCAGCTAGCAAAGCCCAGCGTAAAGGGGACTTTACAAATACAATACTCAGCAAAGCAAGTAATACGATGATGGCTCCAAAATATACAGGGCCACTGGTGCCTTCAACAATACCTCCCCAGTAAGCAGGTAACTGTGATACTACCTGTGCTGCACTTGCTTCAGGAATTCCTTTATCAACCAATTTCTCAATAACTTTTGAATCTTCAGGTAATGGTGTTCCGCTGCCTCCGCCAAAAGCATTGGGCATTAGAGTTGTTAATGGTTCAGTTAATCCATTGCTGTAACTAAAAGCGTAGTCAGCATCAAGTCCTTTAGTTTTAGTATTTACAATTTTATTGTCTTTTATTTCTACCTGTTTGCCACCACGCATGGTTGCTTTTGCATATTCATAAGTAGGCAATAAAATAACTGCACTGCCTGCAACACCTATGCCTCCTGCAGCTGCTGCAAGTGAAAATGCAATGGGCATGTGCTTCCATTCTTTTTTACGAATCCAGTCAACGGCATAAGCAATTGAAACCGCTACTGCAGTCAATAAAAAATAATAAGTTATTTGTGGGTGGTTTACACCTACTTCCATTACCGCAGCAACAGATGCAATACACAAACCTTTGAGATACTGCTTTTGAAAAATCAATAAGATACCTGCAAGCAATACGGGCATATAGGCAATTGCATACATTTTTGTTTCATGCCCGGCTCCAATAATTATTGGATTGTAAGTGCTGAATGCAAATGCAAGTGATGATGCCATGCTGATGTATGGATTTACACGCAACACAATGCCCAATATGTAAAAACTGATACATGCTAAAAAGAAAAAGCTGATGGGTTTGGGAAGACCCAACGTAAAAATTTTATTGAGATCGGGCAAAACAGATTTGCTGTCCATAGTCACCTGGTAATTGGGCATACCTGCAAAGAGGTTGGTATTCCACAAAGGGAAATGGCCATTTTTTTCTTTGTATTCAAAGGTATTTTGTGCCATCCCTTTCCAACCAAGTACATCATGCTGACTCAGTACATTACCCTGTAAAGCAGGACGTCCAAAAAAAGCAGAAGCTGCAAGAAAAACAACTAATGCAATTACATGAGGCATTAACTTTTTATAGTCAAATTTCATAAACTTGATTTTTCAATTTTCAGTTGAGCAAAATAATGGTATTTTGGGCTATCATCAGCATTTTTAACGGTTATGAAGGCTTTTCTTTTTCTCACAAGGGTGGGGTTTATATTGAACTTGTTATTTATTTTATGTCTGGTATTGCGGGTTGTGCCATCCGCTAATGAACTTTTCCCTCAATTAATCGTTGGTACATTGGTTATTACAGGGATGTTTTTATCTGTCATTTTAAATACGATTTTAAGTATCTGGTGGGTTATTTTATTGCAGATAAGACAAAAGCCAGACCGGTTAAAGGGTGTTATTATTTTTAATCATATATTGTTAGTGTTTCAATTGTTATTCTATTTTCTTTTATGATCAATCAAATAATTAAAGACAGGCCCACACGACTTTTTCTGATACTCGGCGGATTTTTTATTGCCAATGCAATTATTGCTGAAGTGATTGGTGTTAAAATATTTTCACTGGAACCAACGCTGGGTATTGAAAAGTTCAATTTCACTTTGTTTGGCGAGTCGGGGTTATCAATGGATTTATCAGTTGGTATTTTACCATGGCCTGTTGTGTTTATTATGACGGACATTATTAATGAATATTATGGTGTAAAAGGAGTGCGGTTCCTTTCTTTTCTAACAGCCGGGTTAATCTGTATTGCTTTTCTTATTTTTTATATTGGCATTCATACCGTTCCTGCCGGCTGGTGGGTAAGCTCTCAGTCAACTAATGGGGTTCCTGATATGCAGGCAGCTTATACACAGGTGCTGGGGCAGGGCATGAATATTATTGTTGCTTCGCTCACAGCTTTTTTAATTGGGCAGTTAGCTGATGCTACGGTATTTAAACGTATTAAAAAGATTACAGGCGAAAACCGTATTTGGATGCGTGCTACAATATCAACTTTGTTCTCTCAGTTTATTGATACCATAGTGGTAAGTTATATCTATCTCTATTTTTCACAGGGATTTCCATTCGCAAGAGTTACAGGAATAGCCATAGTTGGTTACAGCTATAAATTTATTATTGCAATTTTGGCTACACCTTTGGTTTACCTTGTACATGCGTGGATTGAAAAATATTTAGGAAAGGAGAAAGCGGCAGAGATGAAAAAAGCTGCTCTGGAATAGATGAATTTTTTATTTACTGATGAGTGAACGTACTGTTCGAACTACAATTTTATCAATAGGCAGGTTAACAATGTCTTCATTAAACTCATCCCATTGAATCAAACGAAAAACTTCTGATTCACCGTTAGGGTCGGCTATCTGATGCGGTGCGAAATCAAAAGGCTTGTTTTTAAACTCAATTGAAAATGGTTCCAGTGCTTTTGCAAAATAGTAAATGGATATGATTTGGTGAGATGGATTAAAAGCGCTCATCTGAAAATAATCCGTTGTGTAAATATGTTCACCAATTTCAACTTCCAAATTCATCTCTTCTTTAAACTCTCGCTTTAAACAATCTCTTGTGCCTTCGCCAAATTCCAATCCTCCGCCCGGGAATTTTGTATAATAACCTCCACGAATAAATTCATCACTCACTACTACCTGTTTATCATCAGTAATCAATATTCCATAAACCCTTAAGTTAAACATCAGAATAATTTTTTACGCATAAAATACAAACCAATCACTAATGAAAGTATAAGAGATAACAGAATTGGAAAATAAAATGCAACAGGCGAGTGCTGGCCGGGAAGTGGGACATTCATTCCGTAAATGCTTGCTACCAATGTGGGCAGCATGAGCATAATAGTGATGGATGTTAAACGTTTCATCACCTGGTTTTGATTATTGCTGATGATGCTGGCAAATGCATCCATGGTAGAGCTGAGGATGTTGGTATAAATATTCGCCATTTCAAGAGCCTGGCTGGTATCAACAATCAAATCCTGCAAAAATTCATCTTCCTCCTCAGTTAATCCCAAAAAGTTAGTTCGTTGAAGTTTCATAAGCAGCATTTCATTACTGCGCAGGGCCGTTACAAAATACACCAGGCTTTTTTGGATGCGCATCAAATCAAGTAACTCTTCATTTCGGTTGGCATCATATAATTTTTGCTCCAGCACATTACGACGGTGATTGATTTCTTTCAGAAATTCAATATAAGTCTGAACGATCTTTTCAAAAATTTTCAGCACCATCATATTCTTCTTATCTGGATGGCGGTTTTGAAATGTGCTCAGAAATTTTTTAATAGCGCCATTATCAAATGAGTTTACTGTTACCACCTGATTGTGTGTAAGTATAATGCAGATAGGGATGGTAATAAAGAAAGCATCACTGTCGTTAAACGAATTATTTTCAGTAGGTGTTTTAATTACAATGAGTTTTACATTGTCATCCAGTTCGTAACGGCTGCGTTCATCAATATCCAGTGAGTCACTTAAAAAGTCAAGCGGTATATCAAGTTCTTCAGAAATTTCATGAAACTCTTCCTGTTTAAGAGGAGGTACAATATTAACCCAGGCACCGTTTTCGGGCTTGTCAATTGCCAGTGTTTGGCCATTTTCATTCTTAAAAAACTGGATCATTGCGGCGCAAAGGTAAAGCGCATCAACATTCAAACCGCATTAAAGTTCAATTGACTCGCCGTTTCGTTGCTTCATACTGCGGTAATGATGCCAACTGTGAAAAATATTAAAGTACATCAACTCTCTTGCTGTAATATTTCCAAGAATAGGATGGGGGAATTGAAACTGATCAATATTTTCTTCTTCCCAGTAATACCGTACCTGGTTGAGATAGCGGTTTGCAGTATGTTTAAACCGCTCAATTATCTCGTCTTTAGACCGTTTATTATTAAGATTGGGAATATATTCTTTTGTGGCTTTAGCACCTCTTGCCAGCAGCAGTTCATATTTTTCCTGTAGTTCTTCATAGGGGAGTGGTGCTTCTTGTGGCTTTTTAAACATCATTCTTGAAATAAATTTCGGAATAAACAAACCTTGCCAGCTTTTGTGGAATGAAAGACGCAGATGTTCCAGATGTTCAGCAGCAGACCATTTTTCATTTGAATGAAAAAAAGTTTCATTGTTCATATTTCTGCACAGTTTTACAATGTCTTCAACAATTGCTTCTGTGCTGCTGATTATGTGAAACTTATCAAGATGGTAGTTTTTTGCGGGCATAATTGGGTGTTGGTTTCAGTATTACAGATTAATTGTTCCTTGAAAAACAAAACTTGCAGGACCACATAGCCACACATCCTCAAATTTTGAATTTCCAACCGGGTTAAATTTTACTGATAAGGTTCCACCAGATGTTTTAACAGAAATGTTCTGAGGTTCTGTTGCGTCAGCAAAGGCTGCAATGGCAGAAGCAGTAACACCGGTGCCGCATGATAAGGTTTCATCTTCAACCCCTCTTTCATAAGTTCTTACTTCAATAGCGCCGGGTTGAACAGCAACAAAGTTAACATTGATGCCAGCATTACCAAATTTTTCATTATATCGTATAGCTCTACCTTCATCAAACACGTTTATTTCCTTTGTGGTTTTCACCCATTTTATATAGTGCGGAGAACCGGTATTTAAAATAACATGGTCTTCATGTTTTTCAATTGTACTTACATCTTTCATTTTCAACTCTACTACATTGGTTTCATCTATAGTTGCTTCATGTGGGCCATCCGTTGCAATAAACTGTGCTTTATTCGTAATTAATCCTAACGCTTTTGCAAAAGCCACAAGGCATCGGCCGCCATTACCACACATGCTTCCTTCAGCACCATCAGCATTGTAATAAATCATTTCAAAATCATAACCATCTTTTAGTTGAAGCATCATCATTCCATCTGCACCAATTCCAAAATGACGGTTGCAAATAAAGGCCACTTGTTCTTTAGTAAAAGATGAATAACGACCATCTCTGTTATCTAAAATAACAAAATCATTTCCCGTGCCTTGATATTTTGAAAATGTTAGTTTCATATCCCTTCAATAATTCCCAATGATTTTTTAATTAGAGCTTCCACAGCCGCATTACCATCCTTGCTGAATTCTTTTTTAACCCTGTTGGCCACAATTACATTCATGGAAAGGCATTGATGCCCCAATAATTTACCCAATCCATAAATAGCACTGGTTTCCATTTCAAAATTGGTGATGCGGTGGTTACCAAATGAAAAGGTGGTGAGCCTGTCAACAAAACCCGGGTGCATTAATCCTAAACGCAGAACTCTTCCTTGCGGACCATAAAAACCCGGACAGGTTACTGTAATGCCATGATGATAACCATCCACAAAATGCTTGAGCAATTGGGAGCCACCACCAACAATATATGGTTTTGATAAGCTGTCGTGTGTTTGTGTATGTGTTACAAATGCATGAAGCAATTGTTTTTCTTCTTCATTGTTTTGATGACGGTAAAAATGCAGCAGGTTATCAATGCCCAGCCCATGCGTTGATACAACAAAATCATCAACATTTATAGATGCTTGTAATGCACCACTTGTACCCAGCCGCATAATTTGCAATGCTGTGAGTTGTGGTTTAATAGTGCGTGATTCAAAATCAATATTCACCAGCGCATCCAGTTCATTCATTACAATGTCAATATTATCCGGCCCAATGCCTGTAGATACGCAACTGATTCTTTTTTTGCCGATATAACCGGTATATGTAATAAACTCCCTGTGTTTGTTTTTATATTCAATGGTATCAAAGTATTTGCTCACTTTTTCAACTCTATCTGGGTCGCCCACGGTTATAATGGTGGGAGCCAGTTCTTCTGGCCGAACATCTAGATGATAAACAGCGCCACGGCCGTTAATGATTAACTCACTTTCAGCAATTCGTTGCATAAGGATTGGGTCATTTTGCCCGAATATACTACATTTGCACGGCACAAAAGGTCCTGTGGCCGAGTGGCTAGGCAGAGCTCTGCAAAAGCTCCTACAGCGGTTCGAATCCGCTCGGGACCTCAAAAGAAAAGGGATTACGTTGTAATCCTTTTTTAATTTTAGTGTTACCAGCCGAGGTGCATGTATTTGGCTTCTGTTGCGTCGCACTCTTGTACATTCTTAATTCTATTCATCAATGAAGTATTCCAACTATATAGGTATTCTGGCAGGAGCTGTAATGCTCGCTGTAGCATTTATGCCCTGGATTTATATACCAAGCGTGCAGGCAACTGTTACTGGCTTCGGTTCTGAAACACAAAAATTATTCGGTAAACCTGCTTTGATGAATGCTTATTTAATGGTTCCTATCACATTATTCTTTTTGTTGCGGATTACATGGGCTAAACGCATCAACCCATTTTTAGGGGCTATCAATTTTGCATGGGCTTTGCGAAATCTGTTTTTACTTTCAACCTGCCGTAATGGTGAATGCCCTGAAAGAATCTGGTGGTTGTACATATACGTACTTGCAGCGTTTATAGTGCTGGTAATGACGGTACTGCCGGAGATGAAAATAAAAAGTTCCAAGCTGTAACCAACAACTTAGAACCTTTTATGTTTATTTAAAACCTTTTATTTAGAACTTAGTTTTTACTTTCCTTTACTCCACCCATCCTTCAGCGTTACTGTTCTGTTGAATATCAATTTCTCAGTTGTTGTGTCTTTATCCAAACAGTAATAACCTTTTCTTAAAAACTGAAAACGGTCTTCTTGTTTTGCATCTTTGATGGATGGTTCTGCGTAACCTGTTACCACTGTTAAACTATCAGGATTGATATAATCTTTAAAATCACCTTCTTCACTTGCCGGATTTTCTACACGGAACAGACGGTCATATTCTCTCACTTCCACTTCCAACGCATCAGCCGCATTTACCCAATGCAATGTGCCTTGTACTTTTAAACCGCTGGTATCGCTACCGCTTTTACTTTCAGGAATATAAGTACAATGCAATTCTTTAATGCTTCCATTAACATTTTTTACTACTGCATCGCATTGAATAATATATGCACTCTTCAAACGAACTTTGCCACCAGGTGCCAAACGGAAAAATTTCTTGGGCGGGTTTTCCATGAAATCATCAGCCTCAATTAAAATTTCCTTGCTAAAGGGTAAGTTGCGAACGCCACCATTGACATCTTCAGGATTATTCTCAGAACTAAGCTGTTCTGTTTGACCGTCAGGATAGTTTGTAATCACAACTTTAATGGGATTGAATACCACCATTCTTCTCAATGAAATTTTATTGAGATGTTCACGTACACAAAACTCAAGCAGGCTGAACTCAATTAAGTTTTCCCTTTTGGCCACACCTACACGTTCTGCAAAATCACGGATACTTTCAGGTGTGTAACCTCTTCTTCTCAAACCACTGATGGTGGGCATACGTGGGTCATCCCAACCGGTAACATATTTCTCATTTACCAGTTGCAGCAGTTTGCGTTTGCTCATTACCGTGTAATTGAGATTCAAACGTGCAAACTCATATTGTTTGGAAGGAAATATTTCTAACTTTTCAATACACCAATCATACAATGGACGATGTGGAATAAACTCCAGTGTGCAAATGGAGTGTGTAATTTTTTCAATGGAATCACTTTGGCCATGTGCAAAATCATACATCGGATAAATACACCATGCATCTCCCGTGCGGTGATGATGTGCATGTTTAATGCGGTAGAGCAATGGGTCACGCAGGTGCATATTGGGGCTGCTCATATCGATTTTTGCACGCAATACTTTTTCGCCGTCTTTATATTTGCCTGCACGCATATCAGCAAAGATTTGCAGGTTTTCTTCAATACTTCTTTCAGAAAATCGATTTCTTACACCGGGAACAGTAGGGCTTCCTTTTTGCTTTGCAATTTCTTCACTGCTGCTGTCATCCACATAAGCCAATCCTTTTTTGATGAGAGTTACTGCAAATTCATATAACTGCTCAAAATAATCAGATGCATAAAATTCATTTGCCCATTCAAAACCCAGCCATCGAATGTCATCCTTAATACTCTCTACATATTCTGTTTCTTCAGTAACTGGATTGGTATCATCAAAACGCAAATTGGTTTTGCCGCCATACTTAATACCAAGGCCAAAGTTTAAGCAAATGCTTTTACTGTGACCGATATGCAAATACCCGTTCGGCTCCGGAGGGAAACGGGTGAGAATGGATTGATGTTTGCCACTCTTTAAATCTTCTTCAATAATTTCTTCAATAAAGTTTAAACTTTTCTCTTCGCTCATGGTGCTTGATGATTGGCTGCAAATTTAAGGGTTCGGGGTGGTATCACACAAAGACGAATGGTTCTCTTCCCTCAGGCTAAGAATTTGATGATAGCGTAAATGAGCCCGATGGCAACAACTGTTAATAGCATTGTTCTTACAATTTCCATAGCTGCGGGCACTTTGTAATATCGGGCTTTGGCAACGGCGCAAAAGAGTAAAACGGGTAAGGAGATAAGCAATGAAACAAGCAATGCTTTTTCCATCGGCTGCAGAAATAGGTAAGGCAGGTAAACAAAAATGCCTCCTGCCAAAAAAAAGAAACTTACACGAAGTGCGGGTGATATTGTATTTGAAACAAACTCAGTCTTGCGCTGCAGAGTATCATCGTTTTGTTTTCCAAGCCCAATGTTTTGGTGTATTTCTTTTTCTTTTTGCAATGCTTCACCTGTGGCCGATTTATTTTCACTTCTTAACGTAAACCAATGTCCCAAACCCAGTATGAATGCACTCGCCATTAAATAAATTGCAAACACCCATTGAAACCGTTGCTGGGTTATATGCAGGAAGGTCATGGTAGCTGCCAGTATCAATGGACTGCGGATACCATCAATTAAACCGATGATGACTGATGAAGTAATATTTCTAGATTGCACGTTACAAAGAAATGTGGTTTAATGCAAAGACGCAAAGAATATAACGCACAAAGAAATTTTGCTTTATGCTATTCGTCTATATTTTTTTCTTTGCTCCTTTGCGACTTTGTATAAATTATTAACCCAATACTTCCAAACTTTTCTTAATAATCCCCACACATTCATGAATCTGTTCCTCAGTAATCACCAGCGGAGGTGCAAAGCGGATTTTATCGCCATGCGTAGGTTTGGCAAGCAATCCATTTTCTTTCATTTCCATACATAACTCCCATGCTGCCTCTGGGTTTGAATGTTTAATTACAATTGCATTCAACAATCCTTTACCACGAATCAAACTTATATAGGGTGAGTTCAAAGCTGCCAATTCATCTCTGAGCAATTGCCCCATCTTTTCTGCACGCTCTGCAAGGTTTTCATCTTTCAATATTTGCAGTGAAGCCATTGCAACAGCACAAGCTAATGGATTGCCACCATACGTACTTCCGTGTTCACCGGGTTTAATAGTCATCATAATTTCATCATCAGCCAGTACAGCGCTTACGGGAATTGTGCCGCCACTTAATGCTTTACCCAGTATTAAAATATCTGGACGAACATTCTCATGGTCGCAAGCCAGCATTTTACCTGTACGGCAAAGACCGGTTTGTATTTCATCGCCAATAAACAACACATTGGCATCTTCACAATATTGCTTGGCAGTTGACAAATAACCTGCATCAGGTACTACAACACCTGCTTCACCTTGTATAGGTTCAACCAGAAATGCACAAACATTTTTATCAGCTAATGCTTCATGAAGTGCTTCCAGGTTGTTATAAGGAATTACAACAAAACCAGGCATATAAGGACCGAATCTGGTATAGGAACTTGGGTCTGTACTGAAAGAAACGACCGTGCTGGTGCGTCCATGAAAGTTATGGGCGCATACGATAATTTTAGCTTTATTGTCTTGAATACCTTTTACAGTATAACCCCATCGGCGTGAAAGCTTGATGGCTGTTTCCACCGCTTCCACACCCGTGTTCATGGGTAACACTTTATCATAACCAAAATAGCGGGTGATATATTCTTCATATTCTCCCAGCAGATTATTATGAAAAGCTCTTGAAGTAAGTGTAAGTTGATGTGCCTGCTGCACCAACGCCTCAATAATTTTTGGATGACAATGGCCCTGGTTTACAGCCGAGTAACCGCTGAGAAAATCATAATAGCATTTATCATCCACATCCCACATAAAAACGCCTTCACCTCTTTTAAGAACAACAGGTAATGGATGATAATTGTGAGCACCAAATTGTTCTTCACGATCAATATAAGATTGTGTATTAGCCGAAACGGCAATAGTAGAATGCATAAAAATGCGAAATAAGGAATGAAAAATTAGAAATGTAAAAGTAACAATGACTTGCTCCATCCTTCAGGATGGAGATGAAGAATGTTATCCTCGATGATTGAGGAAATCTAAGTTAAAGTGGAGGAAATGCGTTCCGATTTTCATTCAGGGCAAAAATAGTTGCTTAAATTGAGATGGCAAAATGTGAAGCAGTTTGGTTGGTACGGCTGCAGGCAGTCAGACTATAAAAAGAAAGTATTTTAACAAGAATATTCTATCTATATAAAATTATGACTTATAGCATTCCTCCTCAAATCCGAATCGGTCATATCCATTTAAAAGTCAGTGATATTGAACGCTCACTGAAATTTTATCGTGATTTACTTGGCTTTGAAATCACACAACGTTATGGGGATAGTGCGGTGTTTCTTTCTGCAGGTGGTTATCATCATCATATTGCATTAAATACATGGCATAGTAAAGGAGCAGGACCTGCGCCGGTAAATACATCAGGGTTATATCATAATGCCATTTTATATGCCACAAGAAAAGATTTAGCAGTGATTTTAAAACGGTTGATGGATGCCAATTATCCATTAACTGGCGCCAGCGATCATGGTGTGAGTGAAGCTATTTACCTAAACGATCCTGATCGGAATGGAGTTGAATTGTATTGGGATAAACCAAAAGAACAATGGCCGATAGATGCTGATGGAAATTTGATGATGGTGACGGAGCGGTTAGATGTGGAGGGGTTGTTGAGAGAAGCTGAATAATTAGATATATTTCAATAAATAATTGTGATTCAAAGAAATCTTTGAAATGATTTCTTTTTCAAAAATTCCATATACCGTACTCCCGCTGCCCGTCATACTTGCATACAATGCACCGGCATTGTATAATTCATCTTTGATTTTTGCAATTTCAGGATGGGTCTTGCAAACTGGTTCTTCAAAATCATTAATGAGTTGTTCTTTCCAGGTGTGGATGGGTTGTTGAATGATATTTCTCAAATCCATTCTTGGGGCATCATTCAACTGTAATTGTGCAAATGCCCATCCCGTATTAACATGGATGCCCGGATTCACCAATACAAAGTGATAAGCACTTAAATCCAACTGAACTTCTTCTAAAATTTCTCCTCTGCCCGTTGCATAACAGGGTTTGTTCAAAATAAAGAACGGGCAATCGCTACCCAGCTGTAGTGCGTAATCAATCAACTGTTGTTGTGTTAAGCCCAACTGAAATTTATCGCTCAGTAATTTCAATGTGAATGCACCATCTGCACTGCCACCGCCCAAACCTGCGCCCATGGGAATGGTTTTATGCAGATGCATTTCAATTGATGGTAGCGAAGGGAAATCATTTTTTAAGATGTGATATGCTTTAATGCAGAGATTATTTTGTGCATCACCTTTAACCTCTAATCCTGTGCTGGTAAAGAAAATTTCGTCAGTCTTTAGTCGTGAGTTTAGTTCAGTACTGTGGTCTGTAGTCTGTGGTCTGTCGTCCCTTCTCACCACTTCAACAATATCTTTCCATCCAACAGGATAAAAGATAGTTTCCAAATTATGATAACCATCTTCCCGTTTATTGAGAATGCGAAGACCGAGATTGATTTTGCAATTAGGGAAAGCTATCATTGAGAAATGAAGAATGAAAAATTACAAATGAAAAATGATGAAGTGAAATGCTACTCCATTATTTTTTTCGCTGACTTATTTCATCACGGATGGCGATGGCACGGATATAATCTTCCTGTTCCAGTACATCATTGAGCAATTGCTGCAGTTCTTCAAGGCTCATTTGTTTGAGGTCGTTTTTATCATCACTGCCGCTGCTTACGGTTACTTCTTCTTTCTTTTTCTTTTCTTCTTCATCTTCCATCATAATACCGGCACTTTCAAGGATATGCTCGTAAGTATAAATGGGGCAACCAAAACGAACTGCAAGAGCCAATGCATCGCTGGTGCGGCTGTCAATCTCTACCGTATCATTGTCAGTAGAACAAAGAAGTTTGGAGTAGAAAATACCTTCCTG
>JBKCJY010000202.1:0-6678 GCA_046301455.1 Chitinophagaceae bacterium
GCAAAATCAAGCACACCCCATTTGAATAAAAATCCTTCGGGATGCCAGCTCCAGTGTGCTAATGGTGCATATACCAATAAGGAGAATAAAACAGTGAATAAAATGTAAGAGGTGAAACGAATACGCTCTGCTACTGCACCCACCACCAATCCTGGTGTAATAATGGCAAACATCATTTGAAACAGTGCAAATAAAGCCAAAGGAATAGAAGGAGCTAAACTCCATGGTGCACCAGAAGTAACATCTTTGAAAAACAAAAACGTAGTTGGATCACCAATAAAGCCGCCCACAGATGTACCAAAAGCCAAGCTGAAACCAACAACCACCCAAAGTACTCCCACAATACCTGCTGCCACCACACTTTTAATCATGGTAGAAATTACATTCTTGCGATGTACCATGCCCCCATAAAAGAAAGCCAGCCCAGGTGTCATTAAAAACACCAGTGCTGTAGCTACAATAATCCAGGCAATATCGGCTGCGTTATAGGCGCCTGCTTTGTCTTCATAGTTGGATGCCGCAGGAATAAACAAAGCGGCAATAGCAACGGCCGCCAAAATGAGAAACGGCGCAATTTGTCTCGCTGTGAGTTTTTTAATCATAGTTGGTAAGTTTTAGTGGTCAAATACATTAATTTTTTTATAATAAATTAATCAATATCAAAATATGAATATTAATTTTCAATTAATTCACTTTTATTTCACATTATATATTTTTTTATGTATTTGAATATAATTGAAAAATCCACATAAAAACAAGAAAGTCAGTGACTTACAATAAATCACTGACTTTGGAAATGATAAATAACAAATGAAATACTTCTATAATTCCTGAAGGCCCAACTGCGTGGCTGCTTCCTTTGTTTCAAGAAGTGAGAAGCCGTTTAGGAACTCATCTACTTTTCTTGCACACTCCCTTCCTTCACTAATAGCCAAAACCACAAGGCTTTGCCCTCGGCGCATATCACCTGCGGTAAATATTTTATTGATAGAAGTGATATAATCCTTTTCTGTTGCCCTTACATTTTTGCGTTCATCCAATTCTACACTCAATTGCTCCAGCAAACCATTCACTTGCGGATTGGTAAAGCCCATAGCCAATAAAGCAAGCTCACAGGGAATAATGCACTCACTTCCTTCTCTTTCAACAAAGGATGATGGCCTTCCATCTTCCCCGCTCTTCCATTCCAGATCTACAATCTTCAACGCTTTCAAATTTCCACTATCATCACCTATAAATTCTTTGGTGGCAATCGCCCATTTTCTATCAGCACCTTCTTCATGAGATGATGTTGTTTTCAATGTCATGGGATAAGAAGGCCAGGGCATAAAAGGAGTACGCTCTTTTGGTGGAGTTGGCAATAATTCAAACTGTGTTACACTTGCTGCTTTATGGCGGTTGCTGGTGCCCACGCAATCACTTCCTGTATCACCACCGCCAATCACCACAACATTTTTATTGGTGGCGAAAATATCTTCAGTGTAAATATTGCTTTCAATGTTTGCGTTCGCTAATGGATTCGAGTTAGCGACACGTTTGTTTTGCTGTTTTAAAAACTCCATTGCAAAATGCACACCTTTCAAATCTCTGCCCGGAATATTCAAATCTCTTGGCACTGTTGATCCACCTGCTAAAACAATGGCATGATACTCCCTCAGCAAATCATTCACATTAACATTCACACCCACATTTGCATGGCATTTGAAAGTAACCCCTTCGTCTTCCATCAATTTAATTCTTCTGTCAACCACCCATTTTTCCAATTTAAAATCGGGTATTCCATACCGCAATAAACCGCCTGGTTGTTCATCACGTTCAAAGACAGTTACAGTATGACCCGCATAATTCAATTGTGCAGCAGCCGCCAATCCCGCCGGACCGCTACCAACAACTGCTACTTTCTTTCCTGTGCGCTTGTTGATTTTCTTTGGCTGCACCAATCCTTTTTCAAAAGCAATTTCAATAATATGCTTTTCAATTTCTTCAATGGCAATTGCAGGCTGATTAATACCTAGCACACAAGCTGTCTCACATGGTGCTGGACAAATCCTTCCAGTAAACTCAGGAAAGTTATTGGTGGATGAAAGAATTTCATATGCTTCCTTCCATTCTTTATTATACACCGCATCGTTAAACTCAGGAATTACATTGCCCAGCGGACAACCGTTATGGCAAAAAGGAACACCGCAGTTCATGCAACGTCCGCTCTGTTGATTTAATTTTTCATCCGAGTAGCGATGCACAAATTCATTGTAATCATTCACCCGTTCTTCCACGCTTCGCTTTGCAGGAAGTTCTCTTGTAAATTCTAAAAAGCCAGTTGGTTTGCCCATAAAATTTATTTTTTCACGCAATCGCACAAAGAACACAAAGCAAGCAAAGTATAATATCGTTGTTACTTTGTCTCTGTTGTTGCTTTGTGTGAAACTGTTTTTGCTTTTGTTTGTAATACTTTTTTATAATCCCTCGGAAATACTTTTACAAAATGCTGCAACTGATTCTCAAAATCATCCAATACGAATTTTGCTACAGTACTGCCTGTGTATTGCAAATGTTTTTCAATCATTTGTTTTAATACAATTGAATCTTCATCACTCACAGGATCTAAATCAACCATTTCTTTGTTACAGTTTGTTGCAAATTTTCCTTTTACATCGTATACGTATGCAACACCCCCGCTCATACCTGCAGCAAAGTTTCTTCCTGTATCACCCAGCACCACAACTGTTCCACCTGTCATATATTCACAACCATGATCGCCTACACTTTCAACCACTACATTGGCACCTGAGTTACGTACTGCAAAACGTTCTCCTGCCTTACCTCGAATAAATGCTTCACCACTGGTAGCACCATAGAATGCAACATTACCGATGATGATATTTTCTTCAGGATTATAAGTAGCAGATTTATCTGGATAGATGATGAGCTTCGCACCACTCAACCCTTTACCGAAATAATCATTAGCATCGCCTTCCAGTTCATGCGTAATACCTTTTGTGTTGAATGCTGCAAAACTTTGTCCGGCTGTACCTTTAAATTTAAAATGAATGGTATCATCAGGTAATCCTTCTGCACGATAAATCTTTGTGATTTCATTCGAAAGAATTGTACCTGTTGTGCGGTCAGTATTTTTAAGAGTAAACTCTTTTTTGACCCTTTCTCTTTTACTTAATGCAGGTTGTGCAGCTTCTAATAATCTCCAATCCAGCACATCAGCTAAACCGTGATCTTGTTCTTCACAGTTATAAAATGGCGTATAAGGTGATGCAGGTTCTTTATAAAGAATGGGCGATAGATCCAGCTTGCTTAATTTCCAGTGTTTGATATTTTCTCTCACTTGCAAACACTCAACCTGGCCAATCATTTCATTTACGGTTTTGAAACCAAGCTCTGCCATTATCTCACGCAACTCAGCAATAAGAAATTTGAAAAAGTTTACTACATGGTCTGCATTACCCGTAAAGCGTTTTCTTAATTCAGGGTCTTGCGTAGCCACGCCAACAGGGCAAGTGTTGAGATGACACTTACGCATCATGATACATCCTTCTACAACCACTGCAGCAGTTGCAACGCCCCACTCTTCGGCACCAAGCAATGCAGCAATGGCAATATCTCTTCCTGTTTTCATTTGCCCATCTGCCTGCACTACTACCCTGCTTCTCAATTTATTTTTCACCAATGTTTGATGTGTCTCAGCCAAACCCAATTCCCATGGCAAACCTGCATGTTTGATGGATGAAACGGGCGATGCACCCGTACCTCCATCATGGCCACTAATCAACACCACATCAGCTTTTGCTTTTGTAACACCGGCAGCAATCGTACCAACACCTGCTTTACTCACAAGTTTTACGTTGATGCGTGCAGCACGATTGGCATTCTTTAAATCAAAAATCAATTGTGCCAAATCTTCAATAGAATAAATATCATGATGCGGTGGTGGTGAGATCAAACCAACACCAGGTGTTGAGTGACGTGTTTTACCAATCCATTCATCTACTTTATGCCCGGGCAATTGTCCGCCTTCACCGGGCTTTGCACCTTGTGCCATTTTAATTTGCAACTCATCTGCTTCTGTGAGATACAAACTTGTTACACCAAAACGTGCAGATGCTACTTGCTTGATAGCGCTGCGCATGCTGTCACCATTTTCCATTTTTTCATAACGGCGTTCATCTTCACCGCCTTCACCTGTATTGCTTTTACCACCGAGACGATTCATGGCAATAGCTAATGTTATATGCGCTTCCCAGCTGATGGAACCAAAACTCATAGCACCTGTTGCAAAACGCTTGTAAATATTTTCTGCAGGTTCTACTTCATCAAGTGGTAAAGAAGGACGATTACGTTTAAATTCAAACAAACTTCTTAGTGTAGCTGCCTTTTCACTCTGGTCATTTACATGTTTTGAATATTTTTTGAATGTTGCATAATCATTCATCTTAGTTGAATACTGCAATAAATGAATCGTAGTGGGATTGAACAAATGAAACTCACCTTTACGTTTCCATTGATAAAGACCGCCAACCGGCAAACGGTTTACAGGAATTTCTTTTTTACTGAAAGCAAACCAATGTTTTACCAATGCTTCTTTAGCAATTTCTTCCAAACCAATTCCCTGTATGCGGCTTGTGGCGCCAGTGAAATATTTATCAACTACTTCCTGGTTCAATCCCAGTATTTCAAATATCTGTGCACCCTGGTATGATTGTAATGTTGAAATCCCCATTTTTGAAAACACTTTCAGCAATCCATCGCATACTGCTTTGATATAGTTGTAACGTAATTCTTCCCAACTCAACTCTGTTTGCAGATTGCCATTTACTTTCATATTGCGGATGCTAGCCAACGCTAAGTAAGGATTGATTGCAGTAGCACCAAATGCAATCAAACAGGCGAAGTGATGCACTTCCCATACATCACCTGCTTCCACAACAATACCTACTTCACCACGCAATCCTTTTCTGATAAGATGATGATGTACGGCTGCAGTGGCGAGTAATGATGGAATGTTTGCATGGTCACTATCAACGGCTCTATCACAAAGAATCAATACTTCAAAGCCATCATGTACTGCATCTTCTGCATAACGGCACAAACGCTCCAATCCTTTCTTTAATGAATCAGGTTTACCATCAGCACGGAAATAAGTTTGTAATGTTTTTGCCTGGAATTTCCCTGTATCAATACTCCTGATCTTTTCCAATTCAGTGCTTGTAAGAATCGGATGTTTCAATGCTACTGTGTGACAATGCATAGGATCTTCCTGCAAGAGATTTCCGTTGTTACCAACGAATGCAGCCAAACTCATCACCATCCGTTCTCTTATTGGGTCAATTGGCGGATTGGTTACCTGTGCAAACAATTGTTTGAAATAAGAGGAAAGATGTTGCGGTTGATCACTTAATACTGCTAAAGGAATATCCGTACCCATTGAACCAATCGGCTCTTTCCCATCAAGGGCCATTGGTTTGATAATCGTATCAATATCTTCCGTTGAATAGCCGAACGCCTTCTGATATTTTAAAATACTTTCATCACTGAGATGTGTAAACGCTACTCTTGGCTCTGGCAATTCTTCCAAACGGATTTTATTCTGATGCAACCAATCTGCATAAGGCTTTTGTGAACAGATGGTTTCTTTCAACTCTTCATCACTGATGATTCTTCCCTGCTCCATATCCACTACAAACATTTTACCCGGATGCAGGCGGCCACGTTTAATAATTGTTGATGGATCAACAGGCAACACACCACTTTCACTTGCCATTATTACTTTGTCATCATTTGTAATGCAATAACGTGAAGGACGAAGACCGTTGCGATCCAGTGTAGCCCCAATGATTTTTCCATCAGTAAATGAAATTGATGCTGGTCCATCCCAAGGCTCCATGATAGATGCGTGATACTCGTAAAATGCTTTACGCAGAGGGTCCATCTGGTCGTTACCATCCCATGCTTCAGGAATGAGCATCATCATTACATGTGGCAAACTTCTTCCTGTCATTGTTAACAATTCAATCATATTATCCAGACAGGCAGAATCACTCTGACCGCTAGTAACTATCGGCAACAACATCTCCATTTCTTCTTTTGTGAAGTTGGGCGATGTAAAACCATGTTCACTTGATTTCAGCCAATTGAGATTTCCCTGCAGTGTATTGATTTCTCCATTGTGGGCAATGTAACGGAAAGGTTGTGCCAGTTTCCAGGAAGGAAATGTGTTGGTAGCAAAACGGCTGTGCACCAAACCAAATGCACTTACTACACGTTTATTATTTAAATCAGGAAAATATCCACGCACCTGTCCGCTGGTTAATTGTCCTTTATAAATAATTGTTTTGTAAGATAGTGATGCAATGTAAAAACCAATGGCATCTTTCTTAACCGTGCTGTTGATGAGGTGTGTTGAATGATTGCGTAAGACAAACAACTTACGTTCAAACTCTTCCTGATTTTTACAATGGTCAGGACATGCAACAAATACCTGTTCCATTTCTGGCTCTACGCTTAATGCAGTGGGGCCGATACCTTCTGGATTTACAGGAACTTTTCTGTAAGTGAGAATTTCCAATCCCAGCCTTTCAGCAGTACGATTGAAAATGTCACGACATTCTTCACGCAATTTAATTTCTCTTGGAAAGAAAATAACACCCACACCATATTTACCAAATG
>JBKCJY010000203.1:0-2660 GCA_046301455.1 Chitinophagaceae bacterium
GTACAGGAGCATACTTTTGAAATATACATTGGCCTGATCAAGTGTTACTGCCTGGAACTCAAGTTCCACACTCCTGTTCTGAATACTTACACGTTTGTAAATTTGTTCCAGCACCGGAATTTTAAAGCCCAATCCCGGGCGAAGGATTCGTTGGTATTTTCCAAACATCGTAATTACAGCTATGGTTCCCTGGTTTACGGTAACCAATCCGCTGAAAACTATAAAAACCACCAGAAGAATCCACCAATTTGAAAGCAATAGTTCTGCCATATTGTTTTTTTATAAAAGTAGTATAAAGCACGTGATAAACGGTATAAAACTCTTAAAACGAAATTGTAAATTTGATAAAACGCTTTAACTATGACACAGGGCAAAAAAATCTTTTTGGGTCTTCTTTCCTTTCTCCCAATCATTTTAACTGTTGTGCTGCTGGTTTATGTATTTGCATCTTTCATTCCTCAAATGATCAAAATTGACCATTTGGAAAATGAAGATGAAAAGGCCTTTTACTTTTTCTCACACTTTCTGCCATTTATTATAGGCGCCATTTTAAGTAGCCTCTTAATGCTGGGGCTTAAAATCTATTTTATATTTCATGCTGTGAGCAATGAACAGGTACGTACCGAAGAGCGGATTGTTTGGATATTGTTATTCATTTTTATGGGAACTGTTGCGTATCCTGTATACTGGTTTATAAGGATTTTAAAAGATCCTAAGCCTGCCAGCAATTTTATCAGAGAATAAGAAAGTTTACGATTTTTCTTCCCACACCTGCACCAGTTCCACACAAACATCCACGTCTTTTTGCATATCCTGCACGCTTACGTATTACTGTTTGCTGTGTATGGCCATTTCGCCTGTAAAAATATTAGGACAGGGCATACCCATATAACTGAAACGGCTTCCATCAGTGCCGCCACGTATTGCTTCTTTGCGAATAGTAAGGCCGCAGCGACGATATGCTTCCTCAGCATAAGCCACAATTTGCGGATGTTTATCTAACACTTCTTTCATATTTCTGTACTGCTCCTTCACATGAAATTCCATGCTGCAATCAGAATATTGCTTCATTACAGATTCAGCTATAGATTTCAAACGCACTTCATGCTCATGTAATCCCTCCAATGTAAAATCACGAACAATAAATTCAATCTTTGCTGACTCAGCACCACCGCTGATACACGTGGGATGTACAAAACCTTCACGCTTCTCTGTTGTTTCAGGACTCCACTCCTGCTTAGGCAATGCTTCCACAATTTCTGCAGCAAGTTTAATGGCATTTACCATAATACCTTTGGCTGTGCCCGGGTGAGCAATTACGCCATGAATAATGATTTCAACACCATCTGCACTAAAGGTTTCATCTTCTAAATCACCCAACTCAGCTCCATCTAATGTATAACCAATGGTTGCGCCTAATTTTTGCATATCCACTTTGGCAGTACCTCTTCCCACTTCTTCATCAGGTGTAAATAAAATTTTTATGGGGCCGTGTTTTATATCAGGATGCTGCATGACATAATCCGCCATGCTCATAATAATGCTCACACCAGCTTTATCATCTGCACCCAGCAAGGTTTTACCACTGGCAGTGATGATATCTTTTCCAATATGTTGCTTGAGGTATGGATATTTTGAAGTTGAAATGATTTGTGTTGCATCATCAGGTAAGACTATATCACTGCCATCATAATTTTTATGTAAAATGGGTTTTACATTGGTACCGCTGCAATCTGGCGCTGTATCTACATGGCTGCAAAAACAAACCGCAGGGATATTTTTTAAAGAAGTTGCAGGTATGGTAGCATACACATAACCGTATTCATCCATATGAGCATCAGCAATACCTAAAGAATGTAACTCTTTGGCAAGCAAAGCAGCCAAATCCTTTTGCTTTTCTGTGGAAGGATAAGTAATGCTTTCAGGATTACTTTGTGTATCTATTTGTACATACCGCATCAGCCTTTCTGCAGTTCCATATTTGTAGAGTGAAGCCATAAACCTATTTTTGATTTGTAAAGAAAACTGATTTTCCTGTTGCACCAAAATCAATCCATGCACACTTCAAAACCAATCATTCAAAACAGCTTGCTTCGGGTTCTTCTTTTTATTGTATTGTACATAGTTGTTTTAGTAACATCAGGTATTATTTCAGGCGTTGTACTAGCTGTTTTGCAAAAACAAACTGTATCATCAGAAATACCGGTTTTTTATTATGGCATCTTCATCAGTTTTGTAGCAAGTTTAGTCGTTGTGTTTTTGTGCTGCCGTTTTATTGATAGAAGAAGTATTAAAAGCCTGGGGCTGCAATGGAAAGGTTTTACAAAAGAACGCATCATTGGTTTCTTGACGGGTGTTATTTTATGTGGCATCATTGCAATTGTTTTATGGTTGATGCAAATTGTACAATGGTTTACTGATGGTATGGATGCTGCAGGTTTAATTACTGCATTATTGCTAATGATGGCTGTTGCGTTTATTGAAGAACTGGTGTTTCGTGGTTATCTACTCAACAATCTCATGCAAAACATGAACAGGAATGCAGCATTGGGTTTAAGTGCCATCATTTTTGCAGTGCTGCATTCACTCAATCCCGGTTTTAATCTCACTGCATTTCTAAATATTTTACTGGCGGGTTTGGTACTTGGTGTGAATTATAT
>JBKCJY010000204.1:0-11104 GCA_046301455.1 Chitinophagaceae bacterium
ACGAGATGTGTACACTATAAGCCCATCTCTTTTAGTAATGGTAGCCAGCGACCGCATCAGCGCTTTTGATGTAATACTCCCCCGCCCAATTCCTTTTAAAGGACAGGTTCTCAACCAGATAGCTGCATATATGCTCAACGCCACAAATGATATTTGTCCAAACTGGTTGCTGGATGTACCTGCACCCAATGTTTCCATCGGAAAAAAATGTGAGCCATTTAAAATTGAGATGGTGGTTCGTGGCAACCTTGTGGGTCATGCATGGAGAACGTATTCAAGCGGTAAAAGAGCATTGTGTGGTGCTACAATGGCGGAAGATTTGAAAGAAAATGATTTTTTCCCTACTCCTATCATAACCCCCAGCACCAAAGCCGATGCCGGACATGACGAGGACATCAGCCCCAAAGAAATAATTGAACAAGGTTTGTGCACGGCTGATGAATGGAAGGTGTTAAGTGATTATGCATTGAAATTATTTGCCCGTGGTAAAGAAATTGCTGCAAAACAAGGATTGATTCTCGCTGATACCAAATATGAATTCGGCAAACTTAATGGCGAAATAGTGTTGATGGATGAAATACATACACCCGATTCTTCACGATATTTTTATGCTGATGGTTTTGAAGAACGTCAGCAAACAGGCGAGCGTCAAAAACAATTAAGTAAAGAGTTTGTGAGAGAATGGCTCATTGCTAATAATTTTATGGGTAAAGAAGGGCAAACGATTCCTGAAATGACTGATGAATGGATTGATACGATTTCAAAAAGATATATTGAATTGTATGAAAAAGTAATTGGAGAAAAGTTCAAACCAGAGTTATTAAGCGATGATGAAACCTTTGAAAAAATCAACACCTCTCTTCAAAAACTTTCCTGATTGAAAATTTGAATGTAGCTTCGGAATCATTAAACAACTTCTATGACTCCTGATTCCATCTTCAGCATCTGCAGCACCATTGCCATGGTTGGCTGGCTCATTCTTTTAATAATTTCGCCTTTTTGGTTTGATACGGATAAACTGCTAATCGGCATCGTCATCACTTTATTTGCTATTGTGTATGCATGGTGCATCAGCCAGAGTTTTTCATCAGGTGATTTTGAAAAATTCAGTACGCTGGATGGTGTGATGAGTTTGTTCACCAATAAAATGGCAGTAACAGCAGGCTGGGTGCATTACTTAGCATTTGATTTAATGACGGGCATCTGGATTAAAAAGAATGCACAGAATTACAACATTAGTCATTGGTTGATTATTCCTTGCCTGCTATTTACGTTTATGCTGGGACCAGTTGGTTTGTTGTTGTATTTAATTATACGACTCATTAAAACCAAACAATATTTTGCCGCCAATTATTAATTCTTTTTTATGAACACCTTTTTATCTGAACTCAAAAACAGGAATGAACTGCTATACTGGTTCGGAATGGTTTGTATGGCAGGAGCAATTGGATGCTTATTGATGACTTTTATTTCAACAAAGGAGGTTTTGGGCATTAATGCCTTTATTAAACCCATTAAATTTTTCTTATCTATAGCTGCACTTGCATTTACTATGAGTTGGTTTATGGTGTATCTCAAAAACCAAAAAGCAGTAAAAGTATTTAGCTGGGCATTGATTGCGTCTATGTTCATTGAGCTGGTAATTATCGTATGGCAAGCAGCAAATGGACGATTATCACATTTTAATGTGAGCACACCCATATATGGAATGTTATTCAGTATTATGGGTATTGCAATAACAGTATTTACAATATGGACGCTTTACATCGGTATTCTTTTTTTCAGGCAAAAAGATTTCCCACCTTCTTTACCTCAAGGATATATCTGGGGCATAAGATTGGGTATTCTTTGGTTTGTGATTTTTGCATTTGAAGGCGGCCACATGGCTGCTATCCTTGCACATACAATAGGTGCTGCAGACGGAGGAGAAGGAATACCGGTTTTGAACTGGAGTAAACAGTACGGCGATTTACGGGCACCTCATTTCTTTGGAATGCACTCTTTACAAATATTACCCATCGCAGGTTTTTCTATTGCTAAAACAAAAAGCCAAATTATTATAATTTCGTTGGCATGGTTTTTATTTGTGATGTTCTTATATTGGCAGGCTTTAGCAGGGCAACCTCTTTTGTAAGTTTTGAAATAGACTCAGTCTATTATGCAACTGTCTTATAATTTATTCATCTAATTTTAGTTCATGAAATTATTATTACTAAGTATAATGCTGCTACCTTTATGTGTTGTATCTCAAGATATTCACTTACTCATTGGCACATATACAAACACAACGAGTAAAGGCATTTATGTGTACAAGTTCAATTTAAAGGATGCTTCATCAAGTTTGATTAGCACAGCGGCCACATCCAATCCATCTTTTATTGCAGTAACACCAAATGGCAAAACAGTTTTCGCTGTTAATGAAAATAATCCGGGTACCGTTTCTTCATTTTCATTTAATAAAGATTCAGGTATTTTACATTTTAATAATTTAGTTGAAACCAAAGGAGCGCATCCTTGTTATGTCACTATCGATAAAAAAGCAAAACATATTGTTGTGGGCAATTATAGTGGCGGCAACTTATCAGTCTTTGATATAAAAGAAGATGGAAGTTTAACAGATGCCCAACAAACCATTCAGCATAACGGCAATAGTGTAAACCGACAAAGGCAAGAAAAAGCACATGTGCACGCCACCCTTTTTTCGCCTGACTATCAATTTCTGTTTGTACCTGATTTAGGAATGGATAAGGTCGTGATTTATAAATATGAAGCAAAAACAGGAAAGCTTACTTCGGCCGAAACTCCTGATGAAGACGTAAATCCCGGAGCCGGCCCAAGACACGCTGAATTTCATCCAAACGGCAAGTTTTTATTTTTGATGGAAGAAATGAGTGGTGCAGTTTCGGTTTTTAAATATGAAGAAAGTAAGCTAAAACTGATTCAAAATATTTCTGCCCATCCATTTGACTACAAAGGCAACAAAGGAAGTGCTGATATTCACGTGAGTAAAGATGGCAGGTTTTTATATTGCAGTAACAGAGGGGATGCAAATTCAATAGCAATCTTTTCCATTAATGAAGAAACAGGCATTCTCACTCCAGCTGGTTTTCAATCAACATTGGGCATCCATCCAAGAAATTTTACAATAGACCCATCGGGGAAATTTTTATTGGTTGCCAATAGGGATAGTGATGAAGTTGTAATCTTCTCAATTAATCAAACTACCGGATTGTTAACTGATACCGGCCAAAGAATTAAAATTCCCAGACCTGTTTGTTTGAAATGGATAGTTACAAAATAAATGTTGGTTGTAAGCTACTTTGCAGGTTGTATTTTTTGCAAAAGGCTTTTGCTTTTATTAAACACATTCCTTCCTTTATCAATCCCGCTTTTTAATTGCTTCTGTGCTTCTTCAGGCAAATGAATAAAATCAAGGCACTCATTGCTGCAGGTGCCTTCCATTTTTTGTTTGCATTCATCACACTGAATAAAGAGTAAATGACAAGCATCGTTTACACAGTTCACATGCGTATCAGCAGGCTTGCCGCATTGATGGCATTGTGAAATAATTTCATCTGTAACCCGCTCACCCAATCGTTGATCAAACACAAAATTTTTACCATGAAATTTATTATCAAGCCCTTTTTCTTTTACCTGGTTTACATAATTGATAATACCGCCTTCCAAATGAAATACATTTTTAAAACCACGATGCAGCATGTATGCACTCGCTTTTTCACAACGGATGCCACCAGTGCAGTACATAATTATGTTTTTGTTTTTATCAGCTTCCATCATTTCAGCAGCCATTGGTAATTGCTCACGAAATGTATCACTGGGAATTTCAATAGCTTTTTCAAAATGACCCACTTCATATTCATAATGATTACGCATGTCAATCACTACAGTATCAGCATCATTTGTGAGTTCATTGAATTGTTCAGCATTTACATAACGTCCTTTATTTGCCATATCAAATGATGGATCGCTAATACCATCAGCCACAATTTTGTTTCGCACTTTTAGATCTAGCACATAAAAACTTTTGCCATCATCATCTACTGCAATATTCAAGCGTAGTCCGTTGAGTGCTTCATAACTATACAAATAAGTTTTAAACGCTTCAAAATTTTGTGTGGGTACACTCATTTGTGCATTAATACCTTCTTCGGCAAGATAAATACGACCCAATACACCCAACTCTTTAAAATCCCTATAAAGTGTATCACGAAAAGCCGCTGGCTCATCAATTTTAAAATAACAGTAAAAAGAAATGGTGGTGCGTGGAGTAATATCCTGTAAAATACGTTCTTTCAGCTCCTTGCGGGAGATGCGGTTGTGAAGTTGTGCCATTGTGTTTGAATTTTAATTCATGCTTACTGAATCCTGGTTGCAGGCCAGGCAAAATTCTAAAGCGCCACAAAGATAAGTATCAGCAACAAATCAATCGTTACTGGCGCTAATGTTAATGGAAGAACCAAAACGAAAATCAAAACGTGAAGGCTGACCTGTTTGCCATGCATTAATGATATCAAACCTGAAGATGCGGAAAATATTTTCTAATCCCACATGCCATTCAAAGTAATTGGTATTGGGCAATTTTAAATAGGCAATCCCGCTCACCAAATGCCAGTTCAATTTTTTTAACCCGGGAATTTTATTGGTTAAAAATCCATTGAAGTGATGTTCAGCAAAAACTGCCGTATAAAAATCAGCATTATTACTTAATTGATAGTATTGCGGCAACTGGAAAGTAGTTAAATAATCTTGAGCCTGAAATAAACGGTTCCCTGCAAAATGTTTTAAATCCTGAATTTCAACTCTGTTTGTATTGAGGAAACCTCCTGTTTGTACACGGAAATTGAGCTGTCCCAGCAGTTTAAAATTTAAATTATCCCGCATTGTGAATTGCCAGCGATCAAAGTCAACATCACTCTTAAGCAATCCTTTTATACCCTTTACATATTGCAGATTAAAGGAAGGCCACTTAGAACCGATGTTAATGGTTCTGTCAGGAAACTCAATATATTTTGCTCCCGGTTGAAATGAAGCGCCAATTGTAATTATTGCAGCTTGATGTGCTTCAAAGTTTTTATTGGTTAATTCAATTGGATAATTGGGACGGTAATTTCTGTTTTTATTGTTGATGAACGCATAATCAGTTGTATTTTCTAATGGCTGGCGATCCTGAAACTGAAAATTACCAAAAATGGTTACGCCTTTGCCCACTCCTTTTGTAAAGTTGATGCGGAAATAATCAGCCGCATACAACTTCATGAAATTGTTTCTGTATAACAATGAAGACATTGTATTCTGAAAAGACTCTATGGGATTTTCATTATTAAGTTGAAAAATTCGCTTACCGCCACTGATTGTAATGTTTGAAAAATATTTATTACCAAAATTATAACGCACAGTTCCCCAACCGTAAAACTGTTCACTGCTCAATCCATAACGTACGTGCGGTGTGATGCTGAGGCTTTTTCTATCGGTATATTGTTTATTAAAAGTAAAGGCCATATCACCCACCCATCCTTCAACAGTATTGAATTGAATGCTGTTTAATATAGACGGAATGGAAAAAGATGTTTTATTTTTTTGTTGATTGAAAGTCTTACCGGTAACCAAAAAATTCATTGGTTTATATTTGTTACTGATGCGATCGATAGAATCAAGATAAGCAGGGTCTTTTCTTCTTTGCTCCAAACTATCCTTCCTCACATAATCTTTCATCTCTGCATCACTTAATTGTAATGGGCGGATACTATCCCAATAAGCAATTGGTTTTTTATTGCTGCCCTGTTCGTATTTAAGTATGGTGTTATTGAAATACTTTTTATCGAATGCCGGTTTCAAATTAAAGTTTCGGTACACATTGGCAAATGTGCCATAAGCATCAAATCCGAAAATTTTTACTGATGGAAATAAAACCTGGCTTTGCACTACCCATTCATTTACACCCAGCATTTGATAGAGTTGCTCTATACGGAGAGTATCAGCAAGATCCATCTGGCTTTGTTTGGTCAATTGCAATTCCAAACTGTGTATGCGCCACTCATCTTCCACAATATTGATATAACCGCTGAAGCAAGGTTCAAGTTTTCTGCGTGGTATTACTTTTATTTTACTGATGAGTTTACCATCTTCACTAAAGGCACCTTCATATTTGTATTTGTACATACTTAATGCATTCTCTGCAATGGGCGAAACAAATCCTCTTGGGTTGAGTGAACTGCTTATCTGCACATTGTTTTCATAAAAGCTGAAGAAACGAGCGCCCGCAAAACCATAACCATCACTTTGACCGCTTACCCTTGTACTAAGTACATCAATTTTAACTTTATTAGGATTATCCATAGAAAGCTTGGAAACAGATTCAGAGAGATAAATCATTTTCTTTTTACTGGTATCACCATCTTCAAAATCAACCGTTTCACCCATAAATTTTTTGGGATAGCTACGAAGGTTCATAGTACCCTTGCTGTATACTTCACATTGAAACACGTCATTTTCTTCAAGGTGTTCTTTACGCTTAGCAATGGTTTTGCGTATGATGGCATAGGCAGGATCTTCAGCGCCGGCAGTAACTACAACTTCCTTTAAGTTTACTTTCTGCGGTAGCAGTACAAAATTAAATTCCTGTGTATCATTTGTAACGGTAATGGTCTGTTCCATGCGCTCATATCCCACATGGCGGCACACAATAGTATAAGTGCCTGCTGGTAGTTCTAAAAAATAAAAAGCCTGGCTATTTGCATTCGTATTGATATTCTTTCCCTTTACACTAATGGTTGAAAATGGAAGTAGCTCACCTGTGGATGAAGTAACCTTTCCGGAGATTTTTCCTGCAAATGAGAAATGAATTGTAATCGCACAATAAATAAAAAGCAGAACAGTCTTCATACTGCACGAAAATAAAAAGATGCGTGTTAGTAATTTGATAAATAATTAAGCCTGCTTCTTTCTGATAAAACTTGCTGTTAATGCAGCAAAGCCTCCAACCAATGCACCCACAAGACCTGTAACCATCATTATGAGCCAATGCGAAGGTGTTTTAAAAAGTATTTCTGCAATTTTTGTTGAGAGTAGATGTTTGTTTTTAACATCAATATAAGAAGCCATCAAGGTCCACAAAAAAAACAAAGCAAGAAAACCTGCAAGAAAAGAGTAAAATGGTTTTTGCGGAATAAATGCAGCAACAAGAAATGCTGCCACTGCAATAATCCACCAATCCATATATAATCCACCTGCAAAACTTAATAATGCCGTGAGTATAAATGCTGCAAAAAATTTCATGTGTTTATGTTTTGTTTTAAACTATTGCCACATAGGATGCTCATAATCATTTTCTGTTACTAAGCTTTGTTTATGGGCATTTCATTTACAAATAGTTATTGTTTGTTGAACTTACCCTTTTTTAAAACTCATTGTCCAGCGGATTTTTGGATTCTCAGTATCTCCTTTCTTCATAACCCATGCTCGGTAATATTGCCCTTTTGCCCAGGTATCAATAAAATTACTATAGTATTTGCTGCCTGGGTTTCCGCTTTGTCCGCCGGGATATACAACATAAGCCTCCGTTTCATTAGTAAGATGCACAATCATGCGCCAGCTTGGGCCATGGCTGTGCTGCGTTGCATTTACAATATGTTTTCCACCGCCAATCATCAAACCCGATTTAGCGAAAGGCATCATTGCTGTACGGAGAATGTGATAAACAGTGGTATTTTTATAAACACCCCATTCTAACTTATTTTCTTTTTCAGCTTTTGTCATATCAGGCGCCGCTTCTTTAAATGAAGAAGTAAACACATCATATACACTTTCTTTCTGTGGTGTATTAATATCATCAATAAAAGAAAATGCAGAATCTTTAGTGATCGCATCGGCCAATGTATAATCATTGGGCATTAAATAAATGTTTGAATCCTTTTGGGCAAACTCATCTTTCCAAACTTTCGTCTTCAGTTTATCATACCACAATTGAAAAACAGTTGCTGCTTTTGATTGTACATCGTTCATCAAATTCCAGTTAATCAACAAATCAAAATATTGTTTTTCCTGAGCGTTGAGTTTTGTTACATCTGTATATTTCTTCATTAGCTTCACCATCACTTCAGCAAATGGATTAAAGTTATCGCCTTGCATCCGCATCATATCCTGTGGAGTAATGTTATTCATACTGCTGAGCTTGCGGTTTATTTCCAAACCACGGTATACATCGTACCCACCTGGAATATAGTAAGGATATGTTGAATCAACAGGCCTTTGATTAGCACTGCTTACAAATCCACGTTCAGGATTATATGAAGCGGGTGTAGCAGTAAGCGGTATGGTACCCTGCCATAAATAACTGCTGTCAGTGCCGGGCATTACATAAACTCCCTGCCTGTTCCATCTTAAGGGGAAATGTCCTTGTTGCCTTAGTGCGATATCACCATGCTTGCTTGCAAACACCATGTTTTGCGATGGAACTGTGAAATTCTGAAGAGCAGTGTAATAATCATCGTAGTTTTTTGCACGGTCGAGATAATACCACATAAGTAATTCATTGCTGGGGAAATGCGCCATCCATCTGGTTGCAATAGCTTTACCACCTGTGAGCGGATTAGTAAATGAGGCATCATAAGTAACCGGACCAAACACTGTATATGCAACCGTATCAAACATACTTGGCTTTCCTTTTATTTTAATTTCTTCAATACGTTGCTCTGCTTTTTTCCAGTCTTTATTAAACCAATATTCCTTTTTGTCGGCATCTTTAAAACTGATTTCATAAAAGTCACGTACATCACGACCGGCATTGGTAAATCCAAATGCAATACTATCGTTAAACCCAATTACCACACCCGGAATTCCGGGAAAAGAAACACCATAAGCATTCATAGTATTTGTAGTCATCTGAATTTCGTACCAAATGGCTGGAAGTGTTAAATCCAGATGCGGATCATTACATAGAATAGGAGCTCCGCTTTTTGTTTTACTGCCACTCACAGCCCAGTTATTACTGCCATTATCTTTTGATGGTTGTTCTAAATAAGCCATCATCATTGTTGAATCTCTTTTTTGGAGATAAACTGAATCTGCATTGGCAGGAGCTAATGGTTCAAAAGCCGGTTTTTCAAAACTTGTTGCTGAAGGAATGATAGGTGAAAGTGAATCCTGCGTTTCAGGAAACAGGATTTGCATTTGATCATCACTAAATATATTTTTCAAAGCTGTGTTTGCAAGATCATCAGCTGTATAAGCAAGCGTTTTTGTCATTTGCTTAATAAAGAGAGCAGTTTTTAAGTTCGACCATTTTTCTGGTTGATACCCCAATAATTTATATTCAATTGGTAATTCACTTTCACTCAACTGTGCGATATATGAATTAATCCCAGCTGTATATTGATCAACTGCAAGTTTTGTAAATTCATTTGCTTCCATTTCTTTCAACATATTTTCAGCTGCATATACCATCCCTATACGCCGTTGCTCCCTGTCAAAGTTGATTGCTTTCTCTCCTACAACTTCACTAAGCCGCCCTGCAGCAGCATGAGTAGAAAACTCCATTTGCCATAAACGGAATTTAGCATGTATAAACCCCTGAACAAAATAAGCATCGGCATCTGTTTGAGCATTTATATGTGGAACAAGGCGATCATCAAAATATACCTGAACATCACTTTTTAATTGAGGGAGATTGAACTCAGAGCTAAAGTTTTCAAGTGAAGGTTCTGCATTTTGCCAAAACCCATGTTGCGGACTTAAAAACTTACCAAAAGCAGGCGCAGGCCCAATCCTGGTATTTAATACATAGACCAACCCGCAAGTGAAAACAAGTGAAAGTAAAAAAGGTAATAATCGCATACAGCAAGTAATGTTGAAATTAAAAAAGTTTCCGAATGCACAATTTAGGCACAGTAAGCAAAATAAACATCATTAAATATCACAAATAGTATTTGCTGGTTTCGTTAATCATTTTTATATTGCCATCAATTCCACTCATCCTCCCTGGCTAACCACTTAACTGTTTATTTAAATTAATATCTGAGCTATCAGAATAATTCTTAATCAATAAAAACCAAAAACGCTATGAGAAGGTTTACTTTCAGTTTAGTATTACTATTTACCGGAGCGCTTGTACTAAGTTCCTGTAAAAAAGAAACAGGCGCTACCGGGCCTCAAGGTTTGCAAGGTATCGCCGGCTTATCTGGAGCCCAGGGACCAGTAGGTGCAACAGGGCCACAAGGACCACAAGGACCACAAGGACTTCCAGGTCCCACAGGTCCAATAGGTGCTGTTTCAAACATTATTTATTCAAATTGGCTGGCTTCTAACAACGGGCCGGGCACAACACTTTGGACTTCCACAGGAGCCAGTGCTTATCCTGGTGTTTGGGCATTGCTTGACAGAAGTGTTCCTTCTATAACATCAGCCATTATTAATCAAGGAGTTGTTTTGGCTTTCATTCGTAACACACCAACTTACGGTCCAACAATAGGATCACAATTACCTTATACAGAATGGATTTCTACTTATAACGACTATTATAATTTTGTTATACCTGCTCCAGGAACTTTAAGATTTTTATATTCAAGTTCAAATCCATGGACACTTGTATCATTAGGTGGGACTGAATTCAGGTATGTGATTATTCCCGGATCAACATCTGGTGGAAGATTTATAAGTGGACCTGCAGCAGGTTACACTAAGGATGAATTAAAAAGTATGTCCTACACTGACGTGATTAAAACTTTTAAAATTCCTGAAAACGGATCAAACGAATAATGCTGCACTCTTATCAATTTTTTACATCTACAATGAAATCAGTTATGAAAAAAATATCAATCTTAATAATACTTCTTCAAGTTGCAATTTTCATATCTTCCTGTTCAAGGAGAGGCGATACAGGAGACCGTGGAGCAACAGGACCTCAGGGTCCAAGCGGTGCAGTAGGTTTAGTAGGTCCTACAGGACCACAAGGCCCAACAGGCCCCATTGGTGCAACTGGCCCAGTTGGTGCTCAAGGTGCTGCAGGCGTTACCAATGTAACTTATTCTTCATGGGCAACTTCAGGTGAAGCAAACTGGACAACAACAAATATTGCACTTTATGGAGC
>JBKCJY010000205.1:0-2376 GCA_046301455.1 Chitinophagaceae bacterium
TCATAAATGTTTTTGATAGGAACAATATCATACGGATTACCCAAGTTTTTACTTAATTGCTCTGCATCACTCACACTATGGCCTGTAGAATATTGTGATGGCATTAAAATGGCTCTTACATTTTCTTCTCCCAATGCTGTGCATGCAAGCGCCAGTGTAACTGCACTGTCAATACCACCGCTGCTGCCGAGGATAGCTTTTGTAAAACCCATCTTTGAAAAATAATCTTGAATGCCAAGAACAATAGCATCATGAATTTCTTTGATGCTGAGTGTTTCATCCAGATGCAAAGGATTGAGCTCTTCATTGGGTATAGCATCCGCCTTTTGTTGAACTGGCTGTTCAAAGGTTCCATCATCTTTTAAATCAACACTCACCAATGCTTCTTTAAGTAATGGTAAATGTTCAACCATGTTTGCATCTTTATCAAATACCAGCGAACCACCGTCAAATACAATTTCTGTTTGACTGCCCACACTATTGCAATACAGCATCGGAAGTTTGTATTTCTGTACATTGAGTTTTACAATTGCTTTGCGGTCTTCAACATGCGTATAATCAAAAGGTGATGCAGAAATATTCAGCATTACATCAGGCTTATACTTCATTAATTCATCCATCGGACAAATACGGTACAGCGGGTTATCGCCCAAATTCCAAATATCTTCACAAACTGTTACTGCCAATCGTTTGCCTTTATATTCAACAATGTTCCAGTCGTAAGCCGGTTCAAAGTAGCGGTACTCATCAAACACATCGTAATTGGGTAAACAGGTTTTATGAACTACTGCTTTAATTTCTTTTTCATATAAAAAGAAAGCAGCGTTGTGCAAATCCTTCCCTTCTTTCCGTTTGTTACGGTCAGGTGCGCCCACAATCACAGCAATACCATCTGCATGTTGTTTGATGACATCGATAGCTGCATAACTTTTTTCAATAAAATCATTGAATTCCAAAAAATCACGTGGTGCATAGCCGCACACACTTAACTCACTAAAGAGGATTAAATCACCGCCTTTTGATTTTGCCTCTTCAATGGCTGAAATAATTTTAGAAGTATTGCTTTCAAAATTGCCGATGTGATAATTTTGCTGGGCCAGATAAATCTTCATACAACAAATTTAACGCCCTGCCGTTTCATCATCATGAAAAATGTAATCGTTTTTTCATTTCTGATTTTATTAACTGCCTGTAATGGAGCAGATCCCGGACCTGATGTTTCTCACATCAAGGTAAACCTTGAAATCAAACGCTTTGATGAAGCATTTTTTAAGCTGGATACCAACAACCTGCAGCAAAGCCTTGCTCAGCTTAAAACCCAGTATCCGCAATTTCTTGCTTTGTTTGTGAGCAATGTTGTGGGGCTTGGGCCAATGGTTGATTCAAATCAACTCATCAATCCCGGTATTAAAAAGTTTTTGCAGCTTAATAAAACAGTATTCGATACCTCATTGATTGTACATAGCAATCTTCAGCAATTCAAAGCAGAAATGGAAGATGGGTTCCGCCATCTCAAATTTTATTACCCTGCTTATTCAATTCCACAGTTAATAGCAACGATTGGTCCTATGGATGCACTAGCACCTATGAGCAATCAAACACTCACACCAAATTACATTGGCACCGATTTTATTGGTGTTGGTTTGCAGTTTTACCTTGGCAGTGATTTCAGTATTTACAACGATCCTGGTTATGTCTCATCTGTTGCACCTCAATATCGCAGTAAACGTTTTAGCAAAGAGTATATGACGGCTGAAGTTTTTTCGTTGATTATTGATGATTTGTACCCTGACAGCAGCAACCGTTTACCATTAATTGAACGTTTTGTTGAAAAAGGAAAACGTATACATTTATTACAAACATTCTTACCCGATAAAGCAGACAGTATTCTCACCGGTTACACCAAAGCGCAACTTAACTGGTGCAGCGAAAATGAACGCAGCATTTTCAACTTTTTTACACAAAACAATCTTTTGTATGAACGTGATCCTGCACTCATACAAAACTTTGTGAACGAAGGGCCTTTTACACAAGGCATGAGTGAACAAAGTCCCGGTAATATTGGAGTATTTGTGGGTTGGCAAATTGTAAAAGCATATTTGAAAAAAACAGGAGCGGTTACTCCTGATGTATTGATGAAAACTCCTGCTAAAACAATTTTTGAAAGATCAGCTTACCGACCCCGCTAAAACAGGAGGTTTGCCCAGTTGATACATCATTTTGAAATGGGAAGCAACAGCTTTAAAGAACGTTTCATTTACAAGATAAGGCAATTGATGTTCTTTGCACTTGGCTTCAACAATTTTACTGATAGCTGGATAATGCACATGGCTTATTCTCGGGAACAGATGGTGTTCTATTTGAAAATTTAATCCT
>JBKCJY010000206.1:0-13643 GCA_046301455.1 Chitinophagaceae bacterium
CTGGAAGAAGAATCACATCAGAAAGCTCAAAAGAAAACCGCCTGAAACTCCCTTAAGGCTTGTGCCTTCAATCATTATCTTTGCGGCCTGTTGAAGCAGAGGTGTTTTTTTTGTAACCATCTGTTGTGCTGGAAGCATCGTTACTTCCGTCGAAGTATAGGGCGGACACATCATCGCATCTGCACGCATTATCATTGCAGCCTCTAACATTCAGCAGCAACAATTGTAAATCTAAAATCGTAAATCTGAAATCGAAATGTATCGTTCTCATACCTGCGGCGAATTAAGAAATTCTCACACTGGCACAACTGTTACGTTAGCCGGCTGGGTTCAAACAGTAAGAAAATTCGGAAGCATCACCTTTATTGATCTGCGTGACCGTTACGGCATCACTCAACTTTTATTTGGTGAAGAATTAAATAAAGAGTTGGATGCAAATCCGCTGGGTCGTGAGTTTGTATTGCAGGCAACAGGTACAGTAAATGAACGCAGCAGCAAAAATGCCAATATTCCCACTGGTGATATTGAAATACTAGTAACTGAATTTAAAGTACTCAACAAATCCGCTGTGCCTCCGTTCACTATTCAGGATGATACAGATGGCGGTGATGATTTGAGAATGAAATACCGCTTTCTGGATTTAAGAAGAAATGCTGTAAAGAAAAATTTAGAATTACGATATGCGGTTAACCGCAGTGCAAGAAACTATCTGCATGAAAATAATTTCATGGATATTGAAACTCCGTTTCTAATTAAATCTACTCCAGAAGGTGCAAGAGATTTTGTGGTGCCCAGCCGTATGAATGCAGGACAGTTTTATGCATTACCACAAAGCCCGCAAACATTTAAACAGTTATTAATGGTAAGCGGTTATGATCGTTACTATCAAATTGTAAAATGTTTTCGTGATGAAGATTTGCGTGCCGACCGTCAGCCAGAGTTTACACAGATTGACTGTGAAATGTGCTTTGTAGAACAGGAAGATATTCTCAACATGTTTGAAGGTTTAATCAAACGCATTTTCAAAGATGTTAAAGGAATTGATTATACCGAAACTGTAGAACGAATGACATGGGAAGAAGCAATGTGGCAATACGGAAATGATAAACCTGATATTCGCTTCGGCATGAAGTTGTGCAATTTAAAATTTCCTGCACACACATTCCCAACAAAAGAAAATAGTTCATCACTCATTGAAGGTGAGTTCGCCGTGTTTAATGATGCGGAAACAGTTCTTGCCATTGCAGTGCCTGGTTGTGCTGAATATACAAGAAAGCAAACTGATGAATTAACTGAGTGGGTAAAGCGTCCGCAAATAGGAATGAAAGGATTGGTATTTATCAAGTGTAATGCAGATGGAACTTATAAAAGCAGCGTAGATAAATTTTACTCAGAAGACAAGCTCAAAGCCATTGCTGATGCTACAGGTGCTAAATCCGGTGATTTAGTTTTAATTCTTGCAGGTGCTGAAGAACGTACACGTAAAGCCACCAGCGAACTTCGTTTGGAAATGGGTAAACGCTTGGGTTTGCGTAAAGCTGATGAATTTAAATTATTGTGGGTGCTTGATTTTCCGTTGTTTGAATTTGCATTGGAAGATCAGGATGGTGGTGGAGCAGGGCGCTGGGTAGCACGTCATCATCCGTTTACAAGCCCCAAGCCTGCACATATTGAAACCATGATTAACAACAGCCCCAAAGTTGAGGACTTAGATAAATATTTGGAACATCCCTATGCTGGCATTAAAGCCAATGCTTACGACATGGTGCTGAACGGCAATGAAATTGGCGGTGGTTCTATCCGAATCTATCAACGGGAGTTGCAGGAAAAAATGTTTGCAGCATTGGGTATGGATGCAGAAGAGCAGCAGCATAAGTTTGGTTTCTTACTTGGTGCCTTTGAATATGGTGCTCCGCCGCATGGAGGTATTGCTTTTGGTTTCGATCGTTTGTGTTCCATCCTTGGCGGCAGTGAAAGCATCCGTGATTTTATTGCCTTCCCAAAAAACAACAGCGGAAGAGATGTAATGTTGGATGCACCAAGTGCTATTGACGCGAAGCAGTTTGATGAATTGCAGATAAAGCTAGATTTGAAATAGGTGTCAGGGCATTGGGGTAGCCATACACCTTAGTATCTGCCTTATTTTAAAAATGAAATGATTCAACTCTGCATCAATGAAAAATCCAAAAAATATAAGGGTATTTTCTTTTCTCCTAATTGTTGCTTTATTTGCTCCAATAGGATCTTTGGTTTATGAACTATTCAGCATAAAAGATGACAGTGGATTAAGTTTGGTATTAATGATGTTAATTTTTTCATTTTTCAATTATCTTTTTACAATTCGTTTTTGTAACAGGTTGTTGAACACAAACTTTACACCTGTAAAAAAAGGACAGTACATTATGTATTTAATAATGAGTATCGTTTCATTTCTTTTCTCATTTTTCTTCTTGTCAATTTTCTCTTACGATTTTATCGAAAATCAGGCTAACTCGAATCAAAGCTTTTTGTCTTTTACAGACACAGGCATTGTAGATAGTTTAAATATAATTGGCCTTACCGTTTATGCCGTACTCGGGCTTTTTATGTTTTTTATGCAATTAAGTGTGCGAAAACAATTAATACAATCGCAAGAAAAAATTGAAGATTTAATTAATGCCATTGGCATAGAAACAGAAAACTAAACATGAAATCAACTTTAACACTTTACCGGATACTTTCATACATTCTGCTGTTCATTGCGATAATAAGCAGCTTTAATGTACTTGCAGCTTTGCTTGTTGCATTAGCAAACCCGTCACTATTACTTCAGGTGTTCCTGAGTGCAGCAATTGTTTTGTATTCATTCAGCAGCTTTGTGTTTTTAAAAAAATGTGTCGAGGCAAAACGCAACCAAAAAAATGGATTGAAAGATTTTATAAAAGCAAATGCTTATATAACTGCATTCTTAGCCATATTAATGACTATTGCAGGCGCAGCTGCCATTCTAAGTCCTAACCTATTAAAGAAAGCATCTGAAATGATGCCCACAATGCCGGGAAGCAATGAAATATCAAAATCAGATTTACCAACTTTGTTAAAAAGGCTTGTATGGTTTATGCTTATTTATGGTTTGATTTTGCTCATTCACATTCAAATCACGTTTCGCCTTCTAAAGCAATATGCGCATCTTTTTGGGCAAAAAGCTGATGATAACAACAGCAGCTTTTAACACAATCATCTACCACTTTCTTCGTTTCTTTAATCTAAAATCCGCAGCTATGCGCAAACAGCTATTCATTGGATTATTGCTTACAATAAGTTTAGTCGCCTGTAAAAAGAAAGATAAACCTGTTGAAATTGCTGCACAAAACATCAGCAATGTGAGTTATGGTGCTGATGCCAGAAATGTGATGGATGTTTTTCTGCCTGCAAACAGGAGCGAAACTTCAACACCCGTGCTCATCATGATTCACGGTGGCGGCTGGAGCAGCGGTGATAAAGCTGACTTTGCACCTTTTGTTGATACCATGAAACGCCGTTTCCCTAATTATGCTGTATTCAACATCACCTATCGCCTTGCCGGTAATAATATGAATTTATTCCCTGCGCAGGAACAGGATGTAAAAAAATGCATTGAGTTTATCTATAGCAAACGGGGTGAGTATAAAATCTCAGACAAGTTTGTATTGACTGGTGCAAGTGCAGGTGGACATTTGGCATTGTTGCATGCTTATAAATACACAGTTCCTGTTAAAATAAAAGCGGTTGTAGATTTCTTTGGACCAACAGAGCTGACAGCATTTTACAACAATCCGCCAACTTTCCTTGTTCCAATCTTATTGCTGAATGTTACCGGCACTACTCCTTCACTCAATCCAACTTTATACCAGCAATCATCACCTTATACGTTTGCAACAGCAGCAAGTGCTCCTACTATTATTTTACAAGGCGGTGCCGATATTGTGGTTTCACCTTCTCAATCAACATTGTTGCGTGACAGATTAACTACGCTGGGGGTTGCCAACCAATTTGTATTTTATCCTTCCGGCGGGCACGGAGATTGGGATGCGGCTACTTACAATGATGGATTCAATAAAATTGAAGCGTTTATTAAAACGCACAATCCGTAATTCATTCATTTAGTACCTTGCTGCCATGCAAGCTCCCTTGGCAGAACGTTTACGTCCAACTACGCTCAATGATTTAGTTGGTCAGCAGCACCTCACGGGTGAAAGAAGTATTTTGCAACGTGCTATCGCCAATAACAATATTCCCAGCATGATTCTATGGGGCCCACCAGGTGTAGGCAAAACCACCATAGCTAATATCATTGCTCACACAGTTAAAGCACCTTACTTTCAATTAAGTGCCATCAGCAGCGGTGTAAAAGAAGTACGTGAAGTAATAGAACAAGCCAAACAAACCAGCAAAGCCATTTTATTTATTGATGAAATCCACAGGTTCAATAAAGGTCAGCAGGATGCATTGCTGGGAGCAGTGGAGAAAGGTATCATCACACTCATAGGTGCTACTACAGAGAATCCTTCGTTCGAAGTGAACAGCGCCTTGCTAAGCCGATGCCAGGTATTTGTATTAAAATCATTGGGTGTTGATGATTTGCTCCAACTCATTCAGAAAGCCATTGCAGAAGATGAACAGCTCAAACAAAAACATATTGAGATAAAAGAAACAGAAGCCATGCTCCGTTTAAGTGGTGGTGATGCAAGAAAACTTTTGAATATTTTAGAACTAATCACCGAAAGTTCCTTGCAAACTTCCATTACAATTACTGATGATTTGGTATTAAAAACCATTCAGCAAAAAATGGCTTTGTATGATAAGAGTGGTGAGCAGCATTATGATATTATTTCCGCTTTCATCAAATCCATCCGTGGCAGTGATCCCAATGCTGCGGTTTATTGGCTGGCTCGTATGATTGAAGGTGGTGAAGATGTAAAGTTTATTGCACGCAGATTATTGATTCTCGCCAGTGAAGACATCGGCAATGCTAATCCCAATGCATTGCTCTTAGCCAATGCAACATTTGAAGCAGTGAATAAAATCGGCTATCCTGAATCACAACTCATCTTATCACAATGTGCTATTTACCTGGCATCATCACCCAAAAGTAATTCAGCTACAACAGCAATCGGCGAAGCATTGGCTGCTGTAAAACAAATGGGTGATTTACCTGTACCCTTACACATTCGCAATGCACCCACAAAACTCATGAAAGATTTGGGATATAAAAAAGGCTACGAATATTCGCATAACTTTGAAAACAATTTTTCATCGCAGGAATATTTGCCTGATGCAATAAAAGGAAAACAATTTTACACTCCCGGCGGCAATGCACGTGAAGAAGAGATACGAAAATTTTTAAAACAACTCTGGAAAGAAAAATATAATTACTGATGCAACTCAACTGGACTCTTAAAAAATTTGACAATCTCACTCCGCATGAACTATACTCCATCATGCAACTGCGTAATGAAGTATTTGTACTGGAACAAAACTGTATTTACCAGGATGCTGATGGAAAAGATTTACATGCCTGGCATTGCATGGGATGGAATGAATATGGTCAATTGATGGCCTATACACGTTTGTTGCCTGCAGGAGTTGCGTATGACATACCATCTATTGGCCGTGTAATTACACATGCAGATGTGCGCAGGCTGGGTGCAGGCAAAGAATTAATGAAACAATCCATCAAAAACTGCTATGATTTATTTGGAAAACAATCCATAAAAATTGGTGCACAGCTTTATCTTAAAAAATTTTATGAATCCTTTGGATTTGAACAAACCAGTAAAGTATACCTTGAAGATGGAATTGAACACATAGAAATGATTTTGAAATAAGAACTTATCAGTATTTTTACGGGGCAACCGGCGTAGAAACGCATGAAACCTGTATTTACCATAGAAAGAACACTTAGAAAACCTGAAAATATTTTGATGTTCAAGATATGTTCTCTAATATTGTTTCGCAATATCCTGATCAATAAACCGAAAAACCAAAGCATCCAATCCATGAAGAATCGTGTATTTCTTACCGCACTATACACTGTTTCCTTTTTAATTATTGGATTTCAACAGGCAACTGCCCAGATAGGTTTAACCTCATCTAACGGCCGTTGGGAAATTGGTCTTAATGCTGGTCCTATGAACTTTCTCGGTGATTTAGGTGGCAATCGTGGTAAAGGAACACTTGGTCCTAAAGACAATAATATTCCTGTAACAAATTTTATCGGTGGTATTTCAGCATCCTACTATCCAAGTGAGTGGATTGGTTTTCGTGCAGCTATCAATATAGGAGAAATGGAAGGTGATGATCGTTTAATTAAGCAAAAGGAACCTGCTGATACTTGGGAAGGTGCACGTAAGTATCGGAACATAACATTCCGTTCACCTCTTACTGAAGCATACGTTGGAGTTGAATTTTATCCTACAGCATTCATCAGTTTAAGGAACAATTGGGGCTTGCCACGTTTTCGTCCTTATTTAATAGGAGGAATTGGCGTGTTTCAATTTAACCCGCAGGGCTTATATACTTCACCAACAGGTGCACAATCATGGGTTGATTTAAAGCCATTGCGTATTGAAGGACAGGGAATGAGAGAAACAGGAAAACCTGAATACAGCTTGACGAATTATTGCATTCCTATGGGTGTTGGTATTAAATACGACATTACCGAGCGCCTCACATTTGGTGTAGAAATTATTCATAGAATTACAGGCTCTGATTATATTGATGATGTGAGCGACCGATATATCAACCCCAACCTGTATGCAAACTATATGAGTCCTGCACAGGCAGAAATTGCAAAATATTTATTGAACCCAAGTGATTTTTATCCATCAACCATTCCAGGCTATACACCTTATGGTTTAAGAAACCCCAATGATATCTTTGGAAAGAAAAGAGGAAACCCTGAAAGGAATGACTCTTATTTCTCAAGCACCTTCCGTTTAACATGGAAGATTGGTGATGTGTACGCAGATTGGTTTAAAAACAAAAACTCAATGAAATGTCCGCAGTACTTCTGATGAAACGTATCAGAATTTACTGAACATATATATACCCTAATAATCCAAAAATCCGTATCAATGAAAATCCAAATGCAAAAAATGGGCCCCGAGGCCATGACATGGCTTGTACGCCTCACACTCGTAGTACTGTATGTAGTATTCTACGTCTTTAAGAAAAAACTTTATTTATAAAAAAACTCAAGGTGTAATATCGCTTTAATGTTGATCCGTACCCTATTCTCTAGTTGTATCCACAATCCTTTGAAAAATTAAGAGAGCCAGCGATTGATATTTTTTTGAATGATACACTTTGTTTTCTTGGTCCGTACTCTATAGTTCGTTACCCCTGCATTTGCGGGGGTAATTTGTTTTAATTGCATCAGATTATTAGTTTATTCTAAATCCTTTGAGTGTTTCATTATTCTCCAACTATCTTTGCTGTCACAATTTATGTTTTCAGGTTAATTACTTGACACATGCCGCAAACGCTCCAATTAAAATTACTGCCGCAACATGCGGTTTCTGATGAAGCCATCATCAGCCAAATTGCATTATTAAAAGCGATTTCCGCAACATCCATAAACGGTTTTCATATTCTAAAACAATCCATTGATGCCAGAAGCAGGCAGGTTTGGTATAACCTCACTGTTGAAGTATTTATTGATGAACCTGTGCAACCCCGTAAAAGATTAGAGTTTGAATGGAAAGATGTACATAACACAAATAAAAGTGTTTTAATCATTGGCGCTGGACCTGCAGGTTTATTTGCCGCCCTCAAATTAATTGAATTAGGAATTAAACCCATCATTATTGAAAGAGGAAAAGATGTACGGAGCAGAAGAAGAGATCTGGCCATGCTGAACAAAGAAGGTATTATCAATCCTGAAAGTAATTATTGTTTTGGCGAAGGTGGTGCAGGCACATACAGTGATGGCAAACTCTATACACGAAGCAATAAAAGGGGAAACATTCAACGTATACTGGAACTGTTTCATCAATTTGGCGCTGATGAAAAAATTTTATACCAATCACATCCGCATATTGGCACTAACAAACTCCCGCATATTATTACGGCCATGCGTGAACGTATTTTGCAATGCGGGGGTGAAGTGCATTTTGAAACCAAACTCACCAATTTTGTTGTTGAAAAAAATGAATTGAAGGGCATTGAAGTAAATCATCAATCCATTTTAAAAGCTAATGCTGTACTATTGGCCACCGGCCACAGTGCAAGAGATGTATTTGAACTGCTGCACCAAAACAATATTTTAATTGAAGCAAAACCTTTTGCATTGGGAGTAAGAGTTGAACATCCGCAGCAAATCATTGATTCCATTCAATACCATTGCAGCACACGTGGCAACTATCTACCACCTGCATCCTACAGTTTGGTAGAACAGGTAAATGGAAAAGGTGTTTTTAGTTTTTGTATGTGTCCCGGTGGTATCATAGCGCCTGCATCAACAGCAGCGGGTGAATTGGTGGTGAACGGATGGAGCCCCTCCAAACGAAATAATCCATTTGCAAATAGTGGTATGGTTGTGAGTGTGGAAGAAAAAGATGCTTTACAATATTTTAAAAATCAAAAATCTAAAGTTAAAAGCCAACATTTTGAGAATCACCCTTTGCTCATGATGTATTTTCAAAAGGAAATCGAAGAAAAAGCATATGAAGCAGGTGGCGGAAAATTTGTTGCACCTGCACAACGCATGGTGGATCTGTTTGAAAAGAAAATCTCTTCTACTCTACCCTCCTGTTCATATGTGCCCGGTTTACATTCAACAAGTTTACAGGAAGTGTTGCCGCCTTTTATTTTTGAAAGCCTGCGCTTGGGTTTTCATGCTTTTGGAAAAAAGATGCGTGGTTATTTTACCAATGAAGCTATAGCTGTTGCAACAGAAAGCCGCACCTCATCACCCGTTCGTATTCCAAGAGATGCTGAAAGCTTACAACATCCGCAAATAAAAAATTTATACCCATGTGCTGAAGGTGCAGGTTATGCTGGTGGTATTGTAAGTGCGGCCATGGATGGAGAACGTGTTGCAGAAAAAATTGCTATTGCCATTCATCAACAAACATAATTTTCCTTGGTTATTCATCTTACTTTGTAACAAATTTTAAAACTGCTCCACTAATCACCCGTATGAGTACAATTTTAGAAGTTCAAAACCTGAAGAAATACTTCGCTTCACAAAAAGCTGTAGATGATATCAGCTTCTCCCTTGAACAGGGTTCTATTTTTGGATTGCTTGGGCCGAACGGTGCAGGCAAAACCACTTTAATCAGAATGATCACAGGAATTTTTTATCCTGATGCAGGCAAAATCCTGCTCAACGGAAAAAAGTTTGACCCGGTGAATGATGTAATTGAAATTGGTTACATGCCCGAAGAACGTGGTCTCTATAAAAAAATGAAAGTGGGCGAACAGGCAATGTACTTAGCCCAGTTGAAAGGCTTAAGCAAGCAGGATGCATTTACCAAAGTAAAAGAATGGTTTGAAAAATTTGAAATGGGAAGCTGGTGGAATAAAAAAGTGGAAGACTTATCTAAAGGGATGGGTCAAAAGTTGCAGTTTGTTACAACTGTTTTGCATGAACCAAAACTGGTTATCCTTGATGAACCTTTCAGTGGACTTGACCCTGTGAACAGTAATTTAATTAAAGATGAAATTTATGCACTGGCGCAAAAAGGAACTTCTATCATCTTCAGTACCCACCGCATGGAGCAGGTAGAAGAAATTTGCGATCATATCATTTTGGTAAATAAAGGAAATAAAATTCTTGATGGTAGTGTAAAGCAGGTGAAACAACAGTTCAAAGAAAACATCTTTAAGCTGGAACTGAATGAAGACCATGCACAATATGATCACCCTTCATTCAACATTGTTCACAGAGATGGGAATGAAATGGTGGTGAAAATTCATGAAGGTTATACCTCAAACGACATATTGAAACATTTCATGAACCAGAATAAACAAATTGTAGCTTTTCATGAAATACTTCCATCACTCAATGACATCTTTATCCACCTGGTGGAAGGTACTCCTACTGCACGTCAATTTGAAACTGTTACTGCTTAAACTTTTCATATGAACAAAATTTTCATCATCATTAAACGGGAATACTTAACCCGTGTTCGCAATAAAACATTTTTGCTTTCTACTTTTTTGTTACCACTGGTTATGCTTTTATTTATATTCGGCTCAGCATATCTCGGAGCAAAATCACTCAAACAATACAGTATTGCAGTAGATGATCAAACTAACCTTTATAAAAATAAAATGGACAGCAGCGCTTCTGCTGCATTTTCTTTTCCGGAGAATATTACGCTGGAGAATTATAAATCCAGAGACTATGATGGATTGCTTGTGATCTATTCACAAAACAAAGTAGTGCCTGATTCTGCACGCCTGTACTCTGAAAAGGATTTGGGTCTTGGCACAGACGGAGCAGTAAAAAAACAATTGCAAAAAGTAAATGAAGAGAAATTGTTGCTTGAAAAAGGTGTGAGCCGTGCCATCATTGATTCCATCCGCACAGAAAGTGGAAACGAAGATCTGCTCAACTTCCGCTCTTATAAAGTAAAAGGAAGTGAACTGAAAGAAGGAAATAAGAAACTTTCATCCATCATCGGTTTCGTAAGCGGCATTATCATTTATATTACTTTATTTATTTATGGCGCATCAGTAATGCGTGGTGTAATGGAAGAAAAAATGAATCGTATTGCTGAAGTAATGGTGAGCAGTGTAAAACCGTTTCAACTGATGCTGGGCAAAATCATCGGTATTGCTGCAGTAGGTTTAACACAATTACTTTTGTGGATTGCATTGATTATGATTTTGGGCAGTATACTCCCGTTGATTTTACCGGGAGATACATTGCAAAATGTACAACAGGCCAATCAAACGATGCCAGGTGCTATGCAGCAAAGCAGAGATATGACATCCTTAATACAGGGCAGTACCGGTATTGATATTTCATCAGTAAACTGGTTTGCCATCATCATCATGTTCCTGTTTTATTTCTTAGGCGGATATTTATTTTATGCCGCTCTGTTTGCAGCAGTTGGGAGTGTTATTAATGAAGACCCACAGGAAGCACAAAGCCTCATGCTGCCGATTACCATGCCTATCATTTTTGGTTTCATTATGCTTTCATCAACAATAGAAAACCCATCGGGACCATTGGCCTTTTGGGGAAGCATAATTCCGTTTACATCACCTATTGTAATGATGGCAAGAGTTGCCGGTGGCGTGCCTGAAAGTGTTCCTTACTGGCAACTGGCCTTATCAATGATATTACTCATTGCAGGGTTTTTATTTACCACCTGGCTCAGTGCCAAAATTTACCGCACAGGTATTTTAATGTATGGCAAAAAAGCAAGCTGGAAAGAAATGTTGAAATGGGCATTCAAAAAAGCTTAGCAATAAAGATTCTTTGATCAATAACAATCTTTAAAATAATATGCTGGTATCAAATTTACTTTTGGGCAGTGTTACTCTCTATGCAGTGATAAGAAAAATAATTTTCATTATTGATGCAGTGAAAGAGAAAAATAATTCAAGGCTTAAAGCTGAAATATTTTTTTTAGCACTTGTTCTTTTAATCAGCGGACTTATTATTACGTTGACAAACATTATATAGTTAAAAACCCATAAGTAAAGCTTATCAAAAAAAAGTCCCGTAGGTAAACACTACGGGACTTTTTTTTGACAGGTTAAAACTAAAACGTATGAATTGTAATCGGCGTTAAAAAAGGATGATATAATTCTTCTTCTGCATCTGCTACTTCAAAATTAATTTTGATAATCATTCCCTCACGAATCACCACATTCTCTTTTTTTACCGCTTTGATTCCTAGTTTATCAATTATGAGTGTGTGCTCGCCAACGGGAACATTGATTTTAAAATTACCATAAGCATCTGTTTGAAATTCTTTCTGAAAAGAGGCTTTATTAATCGCTGCAGAAAAAGAAGTATTCGCAACAGGTTTTTTTGTTTCAGCGTCAATGATCGTTCCCTGTACGGTTCCTGTTTCGGTACCCGTGCCGGCGAGTGATAAAAGGCTAAAACCAGTAACAAAAGCTGTAAGAAGAATTACCTTTTTCATAACGATAGGTTTTTGGTATGAACAAACTAAATTTAAACTCTTTTATTATCCTACGATGTCCTCTAACAGACAAATTGATGAATGGTTCAGTAAAATGAGAGTAACCTTTATACGAAAGTAGTCGTAAAAACCTGAATGTTGCACCGCCCCGCCATAAATATTTTGTTAAGAGTTGAATGAAATGTATCCTGATTCAGGATTGCAGAGGATTTGTAAGCGCTTCCTGAAATTCCTTCCAGATATTTTCTGTGATAGTGGCAGCAGGTAGTATATCATCCAGCAAAGCACTAACCTGACCAATCTCCAATTCGCCCTGCTCCAGTTCACCTTCAAACATTCCCTTTTTGGCACGTGCACGGCCCAGCAGTTCCAATAACTCTTCTTTGCTAGCGCTTCGGTCTTCGGCTGCCTGTACTTCTTCATAAAATTTATTCTTGATCAAACGTACAGGTGCCAGTTGCTTAAGCATGAGTTTGGTATCGCCTTCTTTACTGTTAATGACAAGGTTTTTAAAGTTGATATGTGATGATGCTTCTTCACTCGCCACATAACGGCTGCCTATCTGGACACCCTCTGCACCCAATACCATTGCTGCCATCATTTGCCGGCCGGTAGCAATACCACCTGCAGCAATAACAGGAATGCTCACTGCTTTTTTTACAGCGGGAATTAAAACCATCGTTGTTGTTTCTTCTCTTCCATTATGGCCGCCTGCTTCAAAACCTTCAGCTACCACTGCATCACAACCTGCTTCCTCTGCTTTTTGTGCAAATTTGCTGCTGCTCACCACATGTACAACTGTAATGCCTTGCGATTTTAAAATCGGTGTTAAGAGTTTGGGATTACCTGCACTGGTGAATACTATTTTTACACCTTCATCAACAATTGTGCGTATATGTTTTTCAATATCAGGATAGAGCATAGGCACATTTACTGCAAAAGGTTTGGATGTTGCGGCTTTACATTTTTGAATATGTTCTTTCAATACTTGAGGATACATACTACCGCTGCCAATGATACCCAAACCACCTGCATTGCTTACTGTACTTGCAAGCCGCCAGCCGCTGGCCCAAATCATACCGGCCTGAATGATAGGTTTTTCAATTTGAAATAGTTGAGTGATGCGATTTGAAAACATAATAAGTAAAAATGAATGTTGACTAGAATTTCAATTGTATAAGAGTGCGAATCATTCACTTGATGAATCGAAGGCAACAGCAGCCGAATAGCAGTACAAAACTACGTAACAAAAAACCGCAACCCACAAACCCTCACCCCAAATCAATCTCCGTATTATCACCAATGTTTAAGCTTCTTGTTTCACCTTTTACTTCGGTATCACTGCCTATCAAACTTTCTTCCAGAACAATATCATATAAATCAGCATAGCTGCCAATGATGCTCTCTTTAATAATGGAATAGTTGATGGTGGTATTATCGCCCACGGCCACATTAGGACCAATGATGGAGTTTTTGATTTCACAATTTTTACCAATGCTCACGGGCTCTACTACAATT
>JBKCJY010000207.1:0-1952 GCA_046301455.1 Chitinophagaceae bacterium
TCAGCCGCTGCCATTTCATCTACCACAAATGTTACATCATCATGGTTCTGTAACACAGATGCTGGTACATGCTCTGTGTCATCACCTTCCACTGATTGCTGAATAACGGGAGCTTTGCTTGGTCCCCATGCCATTAATATAATTTTCTTTGCCTTTAAAATGGTGCTGATACCCATTGTAACTGCAAGCCTTGGCACAGCGCTGATGTTTGCAAACTCATAGGCATTTGCAAGTCGTGTAGTATTGGTGAGTGTAGTTAATCGTGTTTTGGTATAAACGCTTGACCCCGGTTCATTAAAACCTATATGCCCATTGATACCGATGCCGAGGATTTGCAAATCAATACCCCCTTCATTGGCAAGCTTTTGCTCGTAAGTCGCACAATGTTCTTTTATTTTTTCTTTGGGAATGGTACCATCAGGAATATGACAACGTGTTTGATCAATATCCACATGATCAAACAACTGTGTTTTCATAAAACGGTGATAACTCTGGATGGCGTCTTTTTCAATGGGATAATATTCATCCAGGTTAAACGTGGTTACATTTTTAAAACTCAAACCTTCTTCTTTATGCATACGTACCAGCTCTGCATACAAACTTTTAGGAGTAGAACCCGTTGCAAGTCCCAACACACATTTTTCATTCTTTGCCTGCTTCTCACGAATGAGTTGTGCAATTTGCTGTGCAGCAAATTTGGAACCTTCCTTTGCTGAAGAAAAGATTTTGGTGGGAATACGTTCAAACGAATCTAACAAGTCCATTGGTTTGGTTGAGGGCATAAGCGTATTTTGAATAACAAAGATAGTTGAACTGAGTTTTTAAAAAAATTAAGAAAGGATCACGTGTCTGGTAACATGAACTGGCCTGACACCTAAAACACCTGCACTTCACTCACAAACAACCAAGCTTTATTCCCCGCACCCGCATTACCTTCCGGTATGATGCCTTTGTTCTTGATAAACACTTTTACATAACGTGTTACCTGTGCAGGAAAGTTAAGTTGTACTTTGTTTTCATTGAGTACCGGTGGACCTACATCTACAATTGCATTGAAGTTAATTCCATCCATACTTGTTTGTACGGTAAAAGAAGAAGGGGGCCATATCCAGCTGCTGGTTTGTGAAAACACATGTGCAGTTACATTGCTGATGGTATCCTGTTTGCCTAAATCAATGACCGCTTCACAATCTGTGCCGCTAAAACCAAGAAACTCTTGAGAACGTGCCAGACCTTTTTCATTGATAATACCATTCACCAATGTAAACCCACCATCGCCGGGGTAGGACTTGGATGGTAGAGTAGTGAGGGTGATTTTTTTGCCTGTGGATTTGGAAAAGGCGAAGTTTTGTTGAAGAGAACTTACTACTCTGTTATCATAATAATATCGGGCTGTATAAAAGTTGGATGTATTAACTCTTATAGCATTATTATAATTCAAATCGGTTGATTGGTTGCCCACCGAGTAGTAAATTTTTCCCAGATCGTTTTTAGATTCCAGTTTCCAGTACACACCATTTAAATCTTCAGTTGGAGAAACAACAGCCTTTAAATCATAATACGCCTTACTATAATTTAATTCCAACATCTCATACCGCTTCATCTGCATTGGCAATCGTTTTTCAAAATCACTCCAATCTTTATTCTCACTCCACAAAACTTCACTCAATGCAGCCATGCGTGGAAAAATCATATACTCAATTTTCCTCGTGTTGCTCATGTATTCAGTCCATACATTGGCTTGTGCACCTAATACATATTTTGATTCTTCTGCATTCAATTCTTTTGGAATCGGTTCATACGCATATACTGCTTCAATTGGGTTATACCCGCCAATGGTTACAGAATCTTCATTCTTGCTTTGTGTATGGTCAAAGTACACAGGTTTGCCTGGTGTCATAATCACCTGGTGTTTTTGTTTGGCTGCTTCAATACCGCCAGTTTCTCCACGC
>JBKCJY010000208.1:0-2428 GCA_046301455.1 Chitinophagaceae bacterium
AAATAAAGACAGCTATTAATTTGTAGAATAAATTTTCACCGTTCCATCCACTTCACTGCTCACAATCAGTAAACTTTTTCCATTAGGACTTTCACTAGCAGGAACGAATAATACACCTTCAGGCCCAACACCAGCATCTAACCATTGCAAATATTTTGGCATACGGGGATTGGTTACATCAAACAACATCACTGCATTGGCACGCTCCAAACCCACAAACAAAATATTATTGTTTCCTACTCTGCCGATGGCTAAACCTTCCGGCTCACAACCTTTATCATCACTGCGGCTGTCAGGATATTTTCCTTGCCTGAAAGCTTCTTTATCAATAAAATCTTTACTGTCAAAAATCAATTCACCTGTTAAACCATGCCAGATACTGAATGAACGGGCACCATAAGAATACAATTCATCATAATCACCATCGCCATCTGTATCACCAAGTGTGGTGGTTGATTGTAATCGTCCTAGGTTGGCTGGCAATTTCAATAAAGCAGCATTTGGAAATACAGTCGGGTCAAATACATGAGCCGCATTTCCCAATCTTCTTTCCTCATTAAAACCTGAATATGCTCTTGCATCACCTTCATTTGCTGTAAAAACAAAAGGAACATTATTGTTGGGTAATACAGCAATGGCATCAGGCAGATAGATACCTTTTACAGGCCAATTTCTAAAATTCACAATAGGTGGTGTTGCTGTTGGTTGGTCGCTGGCATCAATGGTATTGCCAGGGGCATTATAATCTTTAAAACCAAATGGAAAAATATTTTCAATTGTTTTTGTATTTAAATCAATCAACGCCATTCCATTATTTTCTTGTAGTGTTACCCAAGCTTTTTTAGAATTCTCTGATACTGCCACATACTCCGGTTCTATATCCTGTGCAAAACTTGCATTCTTACCAAAAATGCGAAAGCCTTTTGCTTTTAACTCAGCAGCACGTGATGCAAATGCAGAAAAATCAAGTGTGGTTACTGAATAATTGTCGTTTACGCTAATTATGGAAACAGAACCAACCGGGTCAATGGTGTACGCATCATTGGGCTCACCTTCATTGGCAGTAAGAATGTAGTTGCCATCGGGAGAAAACGTAACCATATCCGGTAATGCACCAACTGTTACATTGGCAAGAACAGAATAATCTGATGTTTTAAACACCAGTACTTTACCGGGATTGGTTTTGGTGGTAGCTTCAATAGCAGCAGCCAGTTTACCATTGCTAACATGCAGGCTGTTTACAAAACCTCCATAAACAATAGTGTTTATGAAGGGCATGGCTACTGGTGCGGCTGGATTGGTGAGATTATAAACATCAATTCGATTGTTTCCAGCGCTGTTATTTACTATAAATAGTTTTTTTGTTGCAGGATCATAAGCACTGATTTCTGCTGCTGCACTCCCGCCTGGTACAATAGTGCTGCTGATTTGAGTAAAAGTGATGGATTCCTGTTTGGCGGCTAAGTTACTGCCTGATGCTTTTTGTTTGAGAGCAGCATCAGCATCCATACTGTTTTTTTGAAATTCCTGTTTGGAGCAGGAAAACAAAAACAACACACCCGCAAGGATGGGTAATGACTTGTTCATGATGTAAGTTTTTTAAATGAATGAATGGCAAGAGTACAGTGCGGCTGTTAACAGAATATTAAGTTGAAGTTAAGAAATTGGGAACATAATTTCAGACGGCAAGATTATACGCTTAATAAAGCAGGTTAATTTAAAAAATGGGTTTACTGGTTTCCAATGTTTGAATGTAAAGGAGACCATCAAACGCATTGCTCCATTTGCCAAGCCCGCTCTTGTTGTGGTCATTTCATTTTAATATTCCGGCTCAATTTATGCCATACATTGCCTATACATTTATTCTTAAAGTGTGTTTGCTTCGCATTTTTGCGGGTAGTTGCATTTCATGCATGGATTAGGAAGCCGGGAGGCCTTTGGCAGGGAAGAGGCAAGGAGCAGACTGGTACCCAAGTGTAGTTATCAACGAAGGATGGACGAAGGATGGACGAAAGATGAGGGCTTGTTACATTCTTATGCAGGCAACGATGCTTGCAACATATTAGAACGTTGCCAAGATTTTGGCTCACAGTTTTGACCCTCTCTTTTTAATGTGCTTTTTTAAGTAATCATGGAATAATGATTTCATTTTTACACTTTTTTGTTTTGGATAGCTGACGGATTGCAGCGGCACCGCAGCGTAGCGGAGGTACAGCGAAAAGCCAGAACCCTAGCCGCCGCCAGCACCTAAGCCCAAAGCCCCCAATTCCCCACAACCAATCCCCAATCACTCAATTTTTCCCTATCTCGAACATTATCTATACTTTTTTGTATAAATAGACCCCTACCTTTGCAGAACGAACAAAGTGTAGAATCTTTCATATAAACTGATTAAACAAAACACATGAGTGATATGCTCAATACGCTG
>JBKCJY010000209.1:0-2415 GCA_046301455.1 Chitinophagaceae bacterium
CAACTGGAATATGGCAGAGATTGAAACCGTATTCAAAAATTTAGCCACCGAAAAAAATATCAAAGCAGGAGAGTTGCAATTGCCCATGCGTGTTATGCTGGTGGGCGGTAAGTTTGGACCTGCGGTGATGCAGATTGCAGAAATCATTGGGATGGATGAAACGGTGAAGCGGGTGGAAAATGGAATTAAATTATTGGAAAGTTAAAAGAAGAATCATCCCTGTTTCTTGATCAACTCCATCAACTCCACAAAATCAGTTGTGCCCAGTTGCTCAATGAGTTGTTTATCTGCCTCATCAAGTTTAAATAAGCCTTCTGTGTTTAATTCAACTTGTTCCGGTGTGCGTATACCCGGAATAATCGTGCTCACTTCATCATAACTTAAAATATAACTCAGCGCCAATTGTGTTTTGCTACAGTTGTATTTTTTACATAATTGCCATACAGGTTCTGTGGCTTTAAGTGTTGCTTCAATTACTTCTTTTGTCAATCTGTTTTTACGATGATCATTATCCGAAAAATTTACAACTGAATCAAATTTGCCTGTGAGTAAACCAAATTGTAAAGGCATCCGTGCAATAATGCCATAACCTTTTTGTGAAACTTTATTTAATAGCGGTAATACTTTTTGATTGATGATGTTGAGCACGAGTTGAAAACCAGTTCCCAGATTTTCATTTATCAAATATTCAGCTTCTGCAAATGGTTCAAAGGTGTTAAGCGATAAACCCCAGTAACGGATTTTTCCCTGCTGTTGTAGTTGCATCATAGCTTCAATACATTCACCGTTTTGTAAATGTGTTAATCGGGCTGTATGCAGTTGATAATAATCAATGGCGTCTCTCTTGAGTCTTTTTAATGAAGCTTCACAGGCGCTCATGATGTATTCTTTTGAATAATCAACGGTAAACTGTTCGTTTCTTGAAACATTGCCCACTTTAGTAGCAATAATGATTTCTTTTTGATGTCCGATTGTTTTTCCTAAAAGTTCTTCTGAATGTCCAAGGCCGTAAATATCTGCTGTATCAAAAAAGTTAATACCTGCATCCACTGCTGCATAGATAGCTTTTGTTGAAATGGTATCATCTGCATCGCCCCAGCCAATGGCAGTATTACCAATCATTGCACCACCGCCAATGGCCCATGCACCAAAACCAATTTCACTTACGTTGAGGTTTGTATTTCCAAATACTCTGTATTGCATACTGTAAGATATTTTATTTGGGTACAATTACCAAGACTCATTGCTAAACATCTTTTAGCGGAACCCTCGAATCATCCGGTGAATGATTCGCCACATCAGCCAAAACAGGGAGATGCGGTTCACATCATAAATTGTATTTTTGTTTTCTAATTTCTTTTTATGAGCAGACCTGTACGTGTTTTAGTTGCCAAAGTTGGGTTAGACGGTCACGACCGTGGCGCCAAAGTAATTGCAACTGCCCTGCGTGATGCAGGTATGGAAGTGATTTATACAGGCCTTCGCCAAACACCGGAGATGGTGGTGAACGCTGCCTTGCAGGAAGATGTGGATGCAATTGGCATCAGTATTTTAAGTGGTGCACACAATACAGTGTTTCCAAAAATAATTGCGTTGATGAAAGAAAGGCAAATGAATGATGTGCTGCTCACCGGCGGCGGTATTATTCCTGAAGATGATATGAAGCAGTTGCATGAAATGGGAGTGGGCAAATTATTTGCACCCGGCACCAACACACATGAAATTGCAGATTATATTAAAGCATGGGTAAAAGAGAACAGAAGTTTTTAAATCTCCGGCAACGTTAAACGCTTTCTTTTAGAATAAATACGAATACTCACAACAACTACTACACAAATAAACAAATTCAAATTATACTCCAGTGGAATTTGTTGTAACAACAGGTAAACGGCACCGCCAATAGCACAGGCAGTTGCATACAGCTCACCACGTTTTAACAAGTTGGGTACTGCATTACATAGAATATCGGCAATCAAACCGCCAAACGTTGCTGAGATCACACCCATCACCAATGCATAAACTTCATTGAGCCCGTTTGCCAGACTAATTTCAATACCTGCAGCTGTAAACAGTCCAAGCCCAATTGCATCTGTATAAAAAATAGTTCGTTTAAAACGGTTGAGGTTTTCTTTGATTAAGAAAGTAAATACGGTAGCAGCAAATACAAGTATAAAAGCAATATTATCGTTGATCCAGTTTACAGGTTTGATGCCAATTAATAAATCTCTTAATGTGCCGCCGCCATAAGCGGTTGCAAATGCCAGCACAAGACCACCAAAAATATCCATCTTTGATGCTCTTGCTTTAAAAGCTCCGGTTAATGCAAAAACAAAAGTTCCGAGGTAGGTAATGATGGTGAGCAGCGTCATACATTTCAAAAATACAGGTATTCTAAAGTTTGTAATAATATGTTAA
>JBKCJY010000210.1:0-1896 GCA_046301455.1 Chitinophagaceae bacterium
ATTGAGCCCTTCATAATCATCCAACTGGCTTATGGCCCAATCAAAATCTTCTTCACTGTTGGCAACAAATAATTCACCAATCAATCTGCCATCATCAGCGGGCAATGCAGCAGGATATAAACCAAGGTCATACAACTTTCCTTTTGCAGTTCCATCGGCTACAAACGTAAAATGGTTCTTGATATAATCAAAAACAGGGTTATGAAATCCACGGCGAAGTGAACCATAAACGAACAAATGAAATACAGGTGTGTCCATGTGTTAAAGATACAATCAAAAGAGTAGTGATAAAAGTAAAAGCTTTATTAAATTGAAGGCGGCGTTTCAATCAAAAACACAAATACTTCTTTAGGACCGTGCACACCAACTACTAATGTTTTTTCGATATCAGCAGTTCGGCTTGGCCCTGTTGCGAGTGAAATAAAAGAAGGCAGATTGCTGCCATATTTCTCCTTTAACTGTAGGAGCCCATCTTTAATATCGTACACCAGTTGATGTGTAAATGCAAAGCAGATATGAATGGGTGCATAAACACTGGTGGTGCGTCCACTTTCATAAGCACTGCTCAGTAAAATACTTCCTGTGCGGCTTACCAATAATTCGCAAGTGGTGATAGCTGCATCACTATCACTTAACTGTTCATGAAACGGAAGTGTAAAAGAAAATCCTTTGAGCAGGCTTTGCAGGTCTTTCTCTTTACAAACAATGTTTTGCCAGTTGCGGCTTTGAATGAGTTCAATTAAATGTGTAATGGCTTCTTTGGTATCAGCACAATAAACAACACGGCCCTGTAATTTTGTAAACTCCTGTGCAAACTGCACCGCCATATCATCAACCGGAGGTTGAAATACGCTGTTGTTTCCTTCACTTTGGGGAAAAGGAACAGGCACCGGATGACTCAGTGCCTGTCTTATTTTTTTAAGAATATTTTCCTTGGCAGGAGAAACACTCATGATTACACAGTTGGGTTTAACTCACGCCCGTCTTTATCTACATTGGCTGCATGCATAACAGGAACATTATCTTCATCCAGCAATTTCTTATGTTCAAACGGACGTTTACCAATTAATGCTTCCACATCACTCTGGAACAATACTTCTTTTTCAAGCAATGCCTTCGCCAGCTTATCAACTTCTACCCTGCGTTCGTTGAGTAGTGCTTTCGTTCTTGCATACGCTTCATCAATGAGTTTACGCACTTCGTTATCAATCATCTCCGCTGTCTTCTCACTATATGGCTTTGTAAATGTCTGTTCCTGTGTAGGATCGTAGTAACTGATGTTGCCCAACTTATCATTCATACCATAAACGGTAATCATGGAGTAAGCAATCTTGGTGATTTGCTGTAAATCATTACTGGCGCCTGTTGAAATTTTTCCAAAGAAAATATCTTCGCTGGCACGGCCGCCAAGTGTCATACAAATCTGATCATTCAATTGCTCAATGTTGTAGAGATATTGTTCTTTGGGTGTGTATTGTGCATAGCCCAATGCTGCTGTACCTCTCGGAACGATGGTCACTTTCAATAATGGGTATGCATGTTCCAGATACCATCCGCAAATGGCATGGCCCGCTTCGTGATAAGCGATGATTTCTTTTTCTTCGGGGCTGATGAGTTTGTTTTTCTTTTCCAATCCGCCAATCACACGGTCAATGGCATCCTGGAAATCACTCATATCAACGGCACCTTTGCCTTTACGAGCTGCAATCAATGCGGCTTCATTACACACGTTGGCAATATCAGCACCGGCAAAACCGGGCGTTTGCTCTGCCAGTTTATGAATATCAAGGCTTTCAGAAATCTTGATAGGTTTGAGATGCACTTTGAAAATTTGCTCACGGCCTTTTACATCAGGACGGTCAATTGAAATCTGACGATCAAAACGACCCGGACGTA
>JBKCJY010000211.1:0-1083 GCA_046301455.1 Chitinophagaceae bacterium
GGGTTACAGGGCCATTTTACATCTTGCTGTCCGGGTTGGAGGGGTGCACCCAACGTGTGCAGACATTTCACAAAGTTCTTATCAATATATGGCATCACTTCAGTGCCCATACGGGTCATGATGCGCATGTTGATCACTACATATTCACTGTCGGTGAGCTGTACACCATAGCGACTGAGTGAAGAACCCACCGGACCCATACAGAACGGAATCACATATAAGGTGCGGCCGCTCATGCTGCCCTTGGTGAGATCTTCCAGGATACCTTTCATTTCAGAAGGCTTCATCCAGTTGTTGGTAGGACCTGCATCTTCTTTACGCAGACTGCAGATGTACGTACGGTCTTCCACACGGGCCACATCACTGGGATCGCGGAAACAGGCAAAGCTGTTGGGTCGCTTTTCAGGGTTGAGTTTAATAAAAGTTCCTTTGTCAACCAGCTGTTGACACATAGAATCATATTCTTCTTGAGAACCATCACACCAATGTACTTTGGCGGGGTTGAAATGAGCAGCCATCTGGTCTACCCATTCTTTTACTTCAGGTTTGGCATTAGCAATCATATTCTTAAAAGGAGATTTTGAAAGCTCAAACATAGGACTACATTTTTGATTAGCAAATTATTCACGGGCGCAAGATTACCGCCGCCCACCAATTTAATTTATGAGAAGAATCATTCATTTCTCTAACCTTGGTTTTCAACACTCGTTAGCAGCTGTAATAGAAAAACAGCAGCTGCCGCTTTCTGAAAAAAATAATAACGGCAATACTTACAATACTGTGTGTACCTCTTTTATAAACAACATACTTATGCCCGGCAAGTCTATCCTGTAATTTTCAGGGTAAGAGGCAAAAAAGAAGGAAGCAAAAAATTAGTTGAATAGAGATACACTGTTATTCATACAGTAAGGTGCTGACTGTTTGAAGAACATAGAGAAAAACCGATAACCAAAACCTTCCAATCCATTCAAAAGCCTCAAAAACCAAGGCTTCCCATTCCCATGGAAACACAAGTACTAACATCGAAGTATTTAAATAATAAACCGGCTACAGGGCGGGTTTTTATACCTTTCAAAAACAGGC
>JBKCJY010000212.1:0-5167 GCA_046301455.1 Chitinophagaceae bacterium
CCAATCTACAAATGCAATTTGAAAAGCAGTAAAACGGTTACTGTCATCATCATAACCATAAATCTTATCCCTGTCCAGCAAGCCGTAAATATCTATGAGGTATAAATCAAAACCCAGCTTATTGGTGGCTTCTTTGATAACGGTGTAATCAAAAAAATAATCCCCCATATTGGTGGAGCCTTTATGTACTACTTCCCACTCGTTGTTTTGTAAAAATTTGGTGCGGTACATTGGCATCACCACTTTGGCAATATGCCCTGCCTCATTTAAATATTTAGGAATAGCACCCACTACATCACCCAAACCGCCAGCTTTGGCAACAGGGTAACATTCAGCACTAATATGTATTATCTCCATGAACTTGGGATTGAAGGATTTATGTCTGAATATAGGAAGGATGTTTGATACACCAAAAAACAACAAATAATTTTTAGTGATTGCTTTTCTTTTTACTTTCAGCATTCAAATAAAAGAACGCTTGACATGACGAAACCAACCCAACCAACCAATTATGGTGCTTTAAGTACATTGGTAACCGTTTTCTTCTTTTGGGGATTTATAGCAGCAGGCAACAGCATTTTTATTCCGTTTTGTAAAAATTATTTCCATCTAGATCAATTTCAGAGCCAGTTAGTTGATTTTGCTTTTTATCTGGCCTACTATGTTGGTGCATTGGTAATTTTTACAATTGGCACTATGAGCGGAAGAGAAATCATTGGTGCATGGGGCTATAAAAAAAGTATTGTTTACGGTTTACTTTTTAGTGCATTAGGTGCCGCAGCCATGATACTGGCGGTAAATGGCAAATCATTTCCGGGTATGCTCATCGGTTTGTTTATCGTAGCTCTGGGTTTTAGCGTGCAGCAAACAGCAGCAAATCCATTTGCGATTTTGCTGGGCGATCCTAAAACAGGAAGCTCAAGAGTAAATCTTGGTGGCGGGATTAATTCATTAGGAACAACTATTGGTCCGTTAGTAGTGGCTATTGCGCTTTTTGGCAGTGCGGCAAGTGTATGCGATAGTGAGATAAATAAACTTCCGCTTATTAAAGTCATCATTCTGTATGTATGTGTAGGTCTTTTATTCATTGGTGCTGCTGCTTTATTTGCATTCAGTAAAAAAGTACCTGCGGGAAAAATTGAGGAAGTACCTGAAAAAGCGCCTAAAGCGCTTGGCACTTTATGGATACTCACAGGCATGTTGATTATTGCCTTTGTACCCGTTTTCAGCAGTTATAAAGGTGAAAGTATTGACAGAGTTGAAGCGATAAAAAAAACATTTGCTGCACAAAGTGAGCAGGTGGCAAATTTAAAATGTGCAATTCCCGGTAAATCGAAAGATGAGGTAAATGCCATTTACGCACAGATCGAAACAATTGAAGCAACGCACAAAACACAAGATGATGAAATAAAAGCCATCATGAAACCTATTGAACAAAAACGTTTAACATGGACTATGATTGCACTGGCACTTGTAGTCATCGGCCTTCCGGTATCAAATGGTGTTGCAAGCAAACAAAAAGCAGGCTGGGGAGCCATGCAATATCCACAACTTGTATTCGGCATGTTAGCCATCTTTGTTTATGTGGGTGTTGAGGTTGCTATTGGAAGTAACTTAGGTGAGTTATTAAAACATAAAGAATTTGGCGGTTATCGTTCAAGCGAATTGGCTCCTTTCATTGCAATGTTTTGGGGCAGTCTAATGATTGGACGATGGACAGGCGCAGTTGCTGCCTTCGACTTAAATGAATCAACAAAAAACATCCTTAAGTTCATTGTACCATTTATTGCATTTGCGGTAGTACTTGGATTAACAGCCGCCGCAGGTCACGATGTGTCCACTTTGTATTGGTATATACTTTGTGTAGCCGTTCAGGTACTTGCTGCTTATTTTGGTAAGGACAGACCAACAACCACGCTTACATTATTTGGCTTGTTTGGGTTAATTGCAATGCTGATAGGTTTGTTTACAACAGGCAAGGTGGCTATTTACGCATTTTTAAGCGGAGGCTTGGCCTGCAGTATTATGTGGCCTTCAATTTTTACTCTTTCCATTGCAGGGCTTGGAAAATATACCAACCAGGGAGCAGCATTTTTAATTATGATGATTTTGGGTGGAGGTATCATTCCGCCGATTCAGGGAAAGCTTGCAGATGTCATCGGCATTCATCAATCATTTATAATTCCTGTACTTTGTTTTGCTTATTTAATTTTGTTTGCATATTTGTCAAAGAATATTCTTAGTAAACAGGGAATATCTTTTGATGCAGCAACAGCCGGCGGAGGACATTAACAAGTAAGAAGTAAGAGGTAAGAAGCAGGAATGAATGAATGAATGAATAATTGATTACTATTTTTGATACGATAATGAATGAACTATGATTAAAGATTTTGCAGTTGGTATTGATATTGGCGGTACTAACACCAAGTTTGGGATTGTAGACCGTAAGGGAAATATTCTGGAACAGGGTCGTATGCGTACGGATGCACATGAAAATGCAGAAGAGTTTATTGATGAACTCTACACAAACTTATCGCCCATGATTGCCAATCATGGTGGCAATGAAAAGTTTAAAGGCATCGGCATGGGTGCACCTAACGGTAATATTTACACGGGCACTATTGAATATGCGCCTAACCTAAAATGGAAAGGCATTATTCCCATGGCAGAACTGGTGGAGAAGAAATTCAATCTGTCCACCCGCCTCACCAATGATGCCAATGCTGCTGCTATGGGCGAAATGATGTATGGCGTTGCCAAAGGCATGAAGCATTTCATTACCATTACACTGGGTACTGGTGTGGGTAGCGGTATTGTGATTGATGGAAAAATTGTAGTGGGACATGATGGATTTGCAGGCGAGTTAGGGCATGTGATTGTACGCCATGGCGGTCGCCTGCACAAAGGCACAGGTGCTTATGGTTCGCTGGAAGCTTATGCCAGTGCAACAGGTGTGCGGGAAACAGCTATTGAGTTTTTAACACAGGAGCCGGACACTCCCAGCTTACTCCGCAATTTTACCATAGATGAACTTACCAGCGAAACAGTTTATAATTGCGCTACACAAGGTGATGCCATTGCCAACCGAATATTTGAATTTACAGGTGAAATTTTGGGTGAAGCGTTGGCTAACTTTGTCATGTTCTCTTCACCTGAAGCGATTGTTTTATTTGGTGGGTTAACCAAGGCAGGTGATTTATTGTTGAAACCTACTGTACAGGCCATGGAAGCAAACCTCATTCAAGTATTTAAAAATAAAGTGAAAGTTATCTTCAGTGATTTGAAAGAAGCAGATGCTGCAATATTGGGGGCAAGTGCATTGGTGTGGGAAACAGAGTATTAAAATATAATCTTATGAATGCATATAAAAAGTCAGGTTTTTAACCTGACTTTTTTGTTAGAACAAATTTGTTGCAATCTCAATCCCCAACCCCGGTTTATCACTCACTCCTACTCTTCCATAATTATATGTCAAACCTGTTGCAATGTCTTCTGCAAGTAACAATGGCCCATCCATATCAATATAATCCACCAAAGGTGCTAAATGAGCAATGGCCGAAGAACCCACTGTTGTTTCATTCATACAACCAATCATAATGCTCATATTGAGCTCACGGGCTTTCTGTATCATTCGCAGTGCAGGTGTTATACCGCTGCACTTGGTGAGTTTAATATTTATTCCGTGAAAATGCTCATGACATTTTTGAACATCATTTTCAATTACACAAGCTTCATCAGCAATTAATGGAAGTGGCGATTCTTTATACAAGATTTTCATTCCTTCCCAATCATCTTTTGCTAATGGCTGCTCAACCAACTCTACACCCAGTTCTTTCAACTGCGGAATTTTTTCAAGCGCCTGTTCCAATGTCCAGCCTGCATTGGCATCTACACGAAAAACAGCATCAGTATGTTTGCGTAATTCTTTTACCAATTCTATATCACCTTCTACGCCAACTTTTATTTTATAAATAGGCCAGGGTTTTTCTTGCATCTTCTCTACCATTTTTTCTACGGTATCAATGCCAATCGTATAATCACAAACGGGCACATTGCTATAATCAAGATTACAGAGCTGGTACAATGGTTTGCCCCGCAGCTTTCCATACATATCCCATGTTGCAATATCCAATGCACAAACGAGAAAATTATTTTGCGGGAAGAGATGATGTAGATAATGCCAGTATCGGTCAGGGTCAGTAAAAGCAAATTTCTCAACAAACTTTTTCTTTGCTTCCAAATCGGCAATCATCTTTTCTACAGGAATATTGTAGTAAGCAATAGCAGGTGCTTCTCCATAACCTTTTTTGCCACGATGCTCTAACTCTACAATTAAAGCAGGCTGATGTGTTTTGGTTCCTTTGGAAATAGTAAAGGGATAACGGAATGGAAGATTGGTTTGTTTATAGTTAACAGCAAGCGGCATAAATTAAATAAATATTCAATAATACATAATCCAATCTGCAATCGTAAATCACAATTCTTAAAGCAACGCTTATCCTCTTCCACTAGCTTCTACCAAACTCTTTACATCATTATTAAACCCTTCATTGTTAAGCAAATCTTCCAGGTTCAAATGCATACGATAACGCCAGTAATGTTTGGGATTTGCAGGCACATTAATCCGTTCGTCATTTGAATTTTCTCTACGGAGTTCTGCATTCATACCCAACAGTTCCTGCACCTGAAAAATACTCCACATAGCGGGTGAATAAAAATGCTGTGTTATTATGCTTTGTACAATATTGGGCTCACAGTAAAAAGGCGCATCACCCCATTGACCCAATTGTGTATTATAGAACGTTTGTGTTACGGCCCGATCTTCTTCCCACCAGCCACGGATAGTACTCATATCATGTGTACTTGGCGTTACTACGCTCAGGTAAGGCGCATCAGCAGGATGGAAGAATTTTGTTTTCGGGTCTTTAGGCATTCGTTGAATTTCCAAACTTAAAAATCCTAGCTGTTTCATTACTCCGGGCACACAATCAGGCACCATTCCCAAATCTTCGCCACAAATCAACATATTGGTGCTGCGTTTTAAGAATGGCAGTTTATCCATTGCTTCTTTGCGCCAAAACTCATCCTGACGGCGGAAGAAATAATTTACAAACAGGTCTTCCAGTTTGGCTTTTGTATCTCCATCCAAATATTTAAACGAAGTAGT
>JBKCJY010000213.1:0-24217 GCA_046301455.1 Chitinophagaceae bacterium
TTAAACCGTGATTTTATAAAATGTGATTCTAAGGAAGCAAGAAGTTTTGCTGAAATTTTTCATTTTGTACAACCCGATATTTTTTTAGACAATCATGTGAGCAATGGTGCCGACTATCAACATGTAATGACTTTGCTCACCACTCAACACAACAAACTTGGCGGTGTAATGGGTGAATACCTCAACAAAACATTTGAACCTGCTATTTACCAAAGCATGAAACAAAAAGGTTACGACCTCATACCTTATGTCAACAATTTTGGTGATAAGCCGGAGAATGGCTGGGGCGCTTACTGGGATGGCCCACGTTACAGCAGCGGATATACTGCACTCTTTAGCACCTTCTCCTTTGTACCGGAAACACACATGCTCAAACCCTACGCACAGCGTGTAGATGCTACCTACAAACTCATGCAAAGCTTTATTGAGTTTGCAAGTGCTAATGCAACAACGATCAAAGAATTGAGAAAACAACAACAGCAAAACTTTATTACTCAACAACAATTCCCTTTTGGTTTTACCGCAGACCGCACAAAGTTTACAGAGCTTAAGTTTAAAGGTTATGCAGCTGAACAAAAACCAAGCAACATCAGCGGTATGCCACGTTTGTATTACAATCATGATAAACCGTTTGAAGTAACGATGAAGTTTTACAACTTCTTTACACCCAAAACACAAATTGAAAAACCGAAGGCCTATATTATACCGCAGGGATGGTGGAAGGTGATTGAATTACTGCAATTAAACAAAGTGCAGATGCAACGTTTTGTAAGAGATACAAGCATTGAAGTAGAAGTATATAAAATTGAAGATTATAAAAGCGGCGCAAGACCTTACGAATGGCACCACATGAATACGGATGTAAAAACAAGCAGTACTGTAAAGTCAATGAAATTCAGAAAAGGTGATTGGTATATACCTATGAACCAAACGACCAATCATTTTCTGATTCAGGTATTAGAACCTACAGGTGAAGACAGTTATTTCGCCTGGAATTTTTTTGACCCCATTCTCGGGCAGAAAGAAGGTTACAGTGCCTATGCGTTTGAAGAAATTGCTGAAGCATATTTAAAAAACAACCCAACTGTAAAAGAGAAATTAGAGCAACGTCGCAATACCGATACAGCTTTTGCAAAAAATGGAAGAGTACAATTGAATTTTGTATATCAAAACTCACCGTATGCAGAGCCGGATTATTTGAGATATCCTGTGTATCGGGTGAAGTGAAATCTCAGGTACTTAACAAAACAAATTAAACTTCATTAAAAATAGATCACTCTACTTTTCATCATCAATCAACTTCATTTTTGTGAAACACGAACCACGACACTTGATTACGAAGTTTTTGATGAATGGTTTATAGTTTTAATTAAATCATCTACTTTATATTTCTTTTGTTTACTTCAATTGATTTCTGCAAATACAGAACAATTCAAGAAGCAAAAAGAATTAAATCCCAATGATTTTGAGACATTCTTCAATTCAACCAAAACCATAAACCAGTTTTCTTAATTAAGGGGCGCACCTACTGCAATATCACAACGATGCCCCGGCTGACCATGTGCAGGATTTTTGGCGCCAGAACCTGCAGCGGCTGGTGCAGTTGCAGGCGTAGGCTGCATGATTATGGGTGGTGCTTGTGTTTGACTGTTATTGGGTGTCGAAGGTGAACTATTTAAAGGTGCTCCCACTGCAATATCACAACGATGCCCCGGCTGACCATGTGCAGGATTTAATGCCACTGTGCCACCTGCAGCAGGTGCAGTTACTGTTTGAGGTGCTGCTATTTTATTTACACCTGAGTCATTTGTTTTTGGTGTTAAAGTTTGTGTTGCTTCATCTTCATCAGCAGCAGTGCCGCAAGCAACAGCAAAAAGTATAAAGAGCAGAGAAGTATAAATTTTTAAATACGGCATGTTTTTGAATTTGCTGTAAGGTAGGACAAGAAAATCAGAAGAAAGACCTTTCACCATCCTTTTCGTTTAGTTGATTCAAACTTATTGAGTAAGCATTATGGCTTTTGCATGAGCCGTGTGTACTCTTATATAAACAATCAATTTTACATCGCAGCTGATGCAGAAAAGAAACAAATTTTTGTACCTGTTGAAAGTGCAGTAAAAAAACTTTGCACCGATGATAAGGGAAGAAACAGGGATGTGGAGATTGTGAGCTTATTTAAATCAGATTGCTCTAACAAACTAATCGAAGACGAGTAAAAATGATAGCAGTTCAAAGGTGATTTTTCAGATGGGCTTTTGTGTTGTTACATGAAACTCGCATTACTTCCGATACAGATACCCTTTGCACCATCTTCACCTCAAAAGATGAACCCCGCTTTAGCAGCGGGGTTCATTCATTAACCAAAAACATGCATTGAAAAAGTTTTCTAAAAGCCGGACCCTTATTTTGTGGTAAACAAAGTGATTTTTAAGCCAGGATTGGATTGGTCATCAGGAATTCAACCGGATCTTAAAAACGGGATGTGCAAATGTACCATTGCTTTGGTTGCACAAACAACTAAAAAGGGCGCATAAGCACCCTTAAAATCTATAAATCAATTTCGCAATCGTTTGCTAGAATAAATTCTACTCCTTTATCATATTACCACTTCCGGCAATTTTTTGTTTTACGTTCACCGGGTTGCCAAGGTAATGTACATCACCCCCACCTGCAATATGCACATCTAAGTTTTGGCTACAGTAAGTCCACACATTACCGCTGCCTGCAATATGCACTTCTGTATTTTCAGCTTTCAATTATTTGCACCTAATATCACCACTGCCTGCAATACGGAATTCTGCATCACGTGTAGAACCAGCAATAGTTGCGCTGCCGCTACCTGAAATACGTACTGTAATTTTTGGCGCATCTATGGTTGATACACGTACATCTCCACTGCCAGCAATACTAAACTCCATATTGTCAGATGATTTGATATCACTTTCAGCAATAATGTTTCCGCTGCCTGCAATACCAAGCTGTTTAAAATTGGGTGCAGTAACAAACACTTTCATATCCTTGCGGGGGCGCAGGTTTACACCACGACGCACACGAACTTTCAAAACACCATCTTCCACCTCCGTAGTGATATACTTCAGCAAATTTTCTTCTGCTTCAATACGGATGGATGTTGTTTCGCCCTGTGTTACATACAAATCAAAAGAGCCGGCTGTTTTTACACCGTTAAAACTTGCTTCGTTTCGGTTTTCAGAAATTACATTTCCGTTGCCTCTAACGCTTCTCCAGCCGCAGGAAGTAGCAGTAAATAATACAAATGCCAAAAATGCAGTAGCAAAAAATTTGTTCATTGCCTGATAGGTTTTGTGTGATGAATAAAAACAATGCATGCACGGGCATGCAATTAAACGTAGTGGAGAAAGTTGGAACAATACAAAGATAGGTTTCTGAGAACTATTTTCAACTGTAAAAAAAGGATTTTCGGTGAGTTACAGATTTGAAAAGGTGAACGGCCTGTCTTAAAGGTTTTCTTTACCTTCGCCGCACCATGACAGACAAGATTCTCATTCTCGATTTTGGAAGCCAATATACCCAGCTTATTGCCCGTGCCGTGCGTGAATGCAATGTGTATTGCGAAATTGTTCCCTATCACAAACCGGTCGTAAAAGATGAATATTTAAAAGGCATTATTTTAAGCGGAAGTCCGTTTAGTGTGAATGATGAAAAAGCACCCATGGTGGATGTGGAGCTGCTGGCAAAAACATTACCTGTACTCGGTATTTGTTATGGCGCTCAACTTACAGCCAAGCAATTTGGCGGCCGTGTTGAAAAAAGTGAGAAACGGGAGTATGGCCGTGCCATCCTCAGCAAAAAACAAAATGATGTGTTGCTCAATGGCATTTCTGAAACATCGCAGGTGTGGATGAGTCATGGTGATACGATTTTAGAATTGCCTGAAGGATTTGAAGTGATGGCTGTTACTGATTCTATTCCTGTTGCTGCTTTCCGTGCAAATGGAAGAGCAACGAATCCTTTGTATGGCTTGCAATTTCATCCTGAAGTATATCACTCAATTGAAGGAAAAAAAATACTCAAAAACTTTTTAACAGCTATCTGTGGTTGCAAAGGTGATTGGACGGCTGCTTCATTTGTAACTGAAACAGTTGATGCTCTTAAAAAACAAATTGGCAACCGCAAAGTAATTATGGCCTTGAGTGGCGGCGTTGATTCTACAGTTGCTGCTACACTCATCCATAAAGCCATTGGCAAAAATCTCTTTGGCATTTTTGTTGATAATGGTGTGCTGCGTAAAGATGAATTTCAACAAGTGCTCAATACATACAACGGCATTGGTTTAAATGTAAAAGGTGTGGATGCTCGTGAACATTTTTACACCAAGCTTGCAGGCAAAAGCAACCCTGAAGAAAAACGTAAAATCATAGGTGGTACGTTTATTGAAGTTTTCGACCGTGAAGCGCATCAGATTGAAGGTGTAGAATTGCTTGGGCAGGGAACGATTTATCCTGATGTAATTGAAAGTGTGAGTGTGCATGGACCAAGTGTAACTATTAAATCTCATCACAACGTTGGTGGTTTGCCTGATACAATGAAATTGGAATTGGTGGAACCCTTGCGTTATTTGTTTAAAGATGAAGTACGGAGAGTTGGCGCTGAATTGGGTATCCCATCTGAATTATTAAACCGTCATCCTTTTCCCGGTCCGGGACTTGCAATAAGAATTTTGGGTGAAGTAACCGAAGAGAAAGTAGACTTACTGCAACGTGCTGATGCATTATTTATAAATGGATTAAAAGAGCATGGCCTGTATGACAAAGTGTGGCAGGCAGGTGCAATCTTATTACCGGTCCAAAGTGTGGGTGTAATGGGTGATGAACGTACCTATGAGTTTACACTGGCGTTGCGTGCAGTAACATCCGTTGATGGCATGACGGCTGATTGGGCACATATCCCCTATGAATTCCTGGCACACATTTCAAATGAAATTATCAATAAAGTACGTGGCATCAACCGTGTGGTATATGATATTAGCAGTAAGCCGCCTGCAACTATTGAGTGGGAATAATCATCTGTTAACCTATACACTTTCTAATGAAAAAATTAATACCTCTATTCTTTTTGTTTTTTGTGCAAAGCCTTTTTGCACAAACAGCTGATTCAATTAAAGTGTATCGTATAGGTATTTTTGCCAACCTTTTTATTGATTCCTCTTTTGCTAGCGGCAAATACAAATTCAGCAATCAAATGCCGAAACACCTGTTGCCCGGTCTTGATTTTACAGAAGGCACATTGATGGCTTTTGATTCTTTGATGGTAAATGAAAAGATTGAAGTAAAAATATTTGATGTGCGTTCAGCATCCCAATCTATCGCAATTCTAAAAAGCAAGAATATATTTGATTCATTAGATTTGATGATTGGTTCAGTTACCGGAGCTGATTACAGGCAAATGGCTGAAATAGCTTTTCAAAAAAACATCCCGTTTGTTTCAGCAACGTTTCCCAATGATGGCGGAGTAACCAATAATCCTTATACACTCATTCTAAATTCCACTCTACCTGTTCATTGCGAAGTAATCTATAGTTTTTTGTTACGTACCTATGCAACAGATAATATCATTTATCTCCGTAAAAAAGGGCAACAGGAAGACAGGCTTGCATCTTATTTCAACAATGCAAATAAAACATCAACTGGTGGTGTATTGCTCAAATGGAAAACTTTGAATATTGCTGACAGTATTAAAACATCTGATTTGCTTCCTTTGCTGGACAGTAGCTCTACTAACATTATTATATGCGGCTCGCTTGATGAAGTATTTGGCACACAATTAATCAAAACAGTTCAAAAGCTACCCAAAAAATACCCAATCAATTTAATGGGTATGCCTACCTGGGAAAGCATGAAAGACATGAACAGCAGCGAGTGGAAGGACTTAAACATTTTTTACAGCGCTACCTTTTATAATAATGCAGGCATATTTGCCACTAACTTTAATAAAACATTTACAGAGAAAACATTTGGCCGCCCATCCGACCTTGCTTATAAAGGATTTGAAACTGCTTGGTACTTTACCAACCTTTTGCTGAAACATAAAAAAGCTTTGTTACAAAACCTGAACGATAAAACTTTTAAGGTGTTTACTGACTTTGATTTTAAACCTGTTCTCAATAAAACAAGCGGCAAACCTGATTATATTGAAAACAAACGTATTTACATTTTAAAACGAAATAACGGATTGGTGTCTCGAATGAATTAGAGCCACCCCCTTCAAAAAACTGAATCCTTTTTCCCGTATGCCGCATCAAAAACCGAACCTTCCACAAAAAATATGTATTGTTTGCAACAGGCCTTTCACTTGGCGTAAGAAATGGGAAAAGGTTTGGGCAGATGTAAAATATTGCAGCGAACGCTGCCGCAACAGCAAAAAGAAAATTCAAAACACGTAAATTCAAGTTTCATTCAATCTTCCTGCGTGTTATTGGAGCAATCAAAAGGTTATCAGCATATCAGAGCATGGTTTGAAAAGCAATCCATGTATCCTTTTTCTTTCCAGGAAGAAACATGGCAGCATATACTCAACAATGAGAGTGGCATTGTAAATGCACCAACCGGTTGCGGCAAAACTTTTTCTGTTTTTATTGGCTCGCTTATCAAGTTCATTAATCAACATCCTGAACAATATCAAACAAAAAAGAATAATGGTTTGCAGTTGCTATGGATTACTCCGCTCCGTGCACTGGCAAAAGATATTGGCAGGGCAATGGAAGAAGTGATTGCTGCATTAAACATGCAATGGAAAATCGGTATTCGTAATGGCGATACGACAACGAATGAACGGGCCAAACAAAAAAGGCAGATGCCCGAAGTACTAATTATCACACCTGAAAGTTTACATTTATTACTGGCTCAAAAAGGTTATGCTGAATTATTTCAAACTTTAAAAATAATTGCAGTTGATGAATGGCATGAGTTGATGGGAAGCAAGCGTGGTGTACAGGTGGAACTGGCGTTGAACAGGATTGTGAATAGTCAAGTATCAATGGCGAATCCAACTCCTACCATTTGGGGAATTAGTGCAACCATCGGAAATCTAGAAGAAGCGAAAGAGGTGTTGCTTGCTACCCTAAAAAGACCCGGCGTAATTGTAAAAGCCGAATTAAAAAAACAAATCATCGTTGAATCTATTCTCCCAGATGAAATTGAAAAATATCCATGGGCGGGTCATTTAGGAATTAAGCTCATAGATAAAATCATTCCCATCATTCATCAAAGTAAAACAACACTCATCTTTATAAACACAAGAGGCATGAGTGAACGATGGTATCAGGAATTATTAACACATGCACCTGATTTAGCCGGAGCCATTGCATTGCATCACGGAAGTATTGAACAGGAGTTACGCTTTTGGGTGGAAGAAGCATTGCATAGCGCTAAACTCAAAGCGGTTGTATGTACTGCTTCATTGGATTTGGGAGTTGATTTTCGACCTGTTGAAACAGTAATACAGGTTGGCTCTCCAAAAGGTGTTTCAAGATTCTTACAACGTGCAGGGAGAAGCGGTCACAGTCCGGATGCTGTGAGTAAGATTTATTTTCTTCCCACACATTCTTTGGAGCTTGTAGAAGCAACTGCATTAAAAAGTGCTATTGATGAAAATTTAATTGAATGTAAAGAGCCAATATTACTTTGCTTTGATGTATTGATTCAATACCTCAATACACTGGCAGTGAGTGATGGTTTTGCACCTGATGATATTTTTAAAGAAATCAAACAAACGTATTGCTTTGCAGAAATGACTGAAGATGAATGGGATGAAGTGATGCAGTTTATTGTAGAAGGCGGCAAAGCATTACAGCAGTATGATGATTATAAAAAAATGGAATTTATTGGTGGCAAGTATAAAATAACAAGCCGCAGATTGGCTATGCGTCATCGTATGAATATTGGAACGATTGTAAGTGATTTGATGCTCAAAGTAAAAATGGTGAGTGGTGGTTATATTGGTATGATTGAAGAATATTTTATTACACGCTTACAGGAAGGTGATTCATTTATCATTGCAGGGCGTAATGTAGAACTGGTACAGATAAAAGATATGACTGTACTTGTTCGAAAATCAAACTCCAAAAAAACAATTGTGCCTAGCTGGAATGGCGGACGCATGAGTCTAACGGCAAATCTTGGTAGAAAGCTGAGAGAGACATTCAATGAGGTGTCTGCCCTTAGCATTTCAGGTCTCTCCAAGTGGCCAGAAGCATCACCCGAATTACAACACCTCAAATCGTTATTTGATTTACAAAAGCAACTTTCTCATATTCCCAAAGCTGATGAATTGTTGATTGAGCAACATGAAAGTGATGATGGTTATCATTTACTTGTTTACCCTTTTGAAGGAAGAAATGTACATGAAGCAATGAGTGCCATTCTTGCAAACAGAATCGGCAAATTATTTCCTCTCACTTTTTCCATTGCCATGAATGATTATGGTTTTGAATTGCTGAGTGATCAACCCATACCTGTTGATGATACCAATATTGAAGATTTTTTTTCACTTGAACATCTCACTGCCGATATTCAACGTAGTGTAAATGCAACAGAAATGGCACGGAGGAAGTTTCGTGATATAGCAGTTATTGGAGGTTTAATTGTACAAACGGCTCCGGGAGAACAAAAAAAAGCAAGACACCTGCAGGCATCAGCCAGTTTACTGTTTAATGTGTTTGCAGAATATGATTCAAAAAATGTGTTGCTCAAACAAACATACCAGGAAGTATTTACCCAGCAAATGGAAGAAGTGAGGTTGAGAGATGCATTTACAAGAATCAATCAAAGCAGAATTATTCTAAAGTTCCCGGAAAGGTTTACTCCACTCTCCTTCCCTATTATTGCTGATGGATTAAACCGCAACAATCTCTCAACTGAAAAGATGGAAGACCGTATCAAACGGATGCAATTGCAATTGAACAAGGATTAAAAGCATTTCATCAAAACCAGACTTACTTAAAACATTTTATATTTACTTTTATTAAAACAAACCTCATGATTAAGAAAATACTTTACGTACTGCTTGCTGCATTGGTTATTATTCAATTTCTCCGTCCGCAACGCAATCAATCTGCCGGGCCTTTCCCGAACGACATTACGGTTCATTTCCCATTGGCCACAGATGCAAAAGCAGCGTTGGAACAATCATGTTATGATTGCCACAGTAATAATACCCGTTATCCCTGGTATGCGAATGTACAACCAGTTGCATGGTGGTTGCAGGGACATGTTAATGATGGGAAAAAGCATTTGAATTTTTCTGACTTTGGCACATACGCACCCGAAAAACAACATCATAAGTTTGAAGAAATTAAAGAAGCTGTAACAGAAGGCTGGATGCCACTTGAAAGTTATACATGGATTCATAAAACATCAGTACTCTCAAAAGAGCAAAGTGCTGCCATTGCAAAATGGTGTGATGAGAACATGGCAAAACTACCCGCACCTGAGCCGAAGAAGTAAAAAATTAAAAAGTAAAGTGTAAAAACGTTCCTGTCATTGGAACGTTTTTGCTTTTGCAGGCACTCGTTTGTTCAAACAATTTACTTGCTGCTTACATTTGCAGCCTGCATGAATCAACCTGTTTCTTTATTACTTCAAAATCATACGTTCTGGCTTTCAGCAGAGCGATGTGTATATTGGGAAGAAGAAAAGCTCCTGATTGTTGCTGATATTCATTTTGGTAAAAGCGGGCATTTCAGAAGTGAGGGCATTGGAATTCCGCATGCTGTTTTTAAAGAAGACCTACAACGATTATTTGCCCAGATTCAGTTTTATAAACCGGAGGCATTGGTAATTGTGGGCGACTTTTTTCACAGTCATATAAATAATGAAGCATTACTTTTTGAAAAATGGAGAAAGGACATAGCACAGTTGCCCATTCATTTAGTTACCGGTAATCATGATATTCTTCCTCAAAGCTGGTACAGCAGCAACAACATTACCCAACACAAAGATGTTTATATACAACAACAGTTTTGTTTTGTACATGAATTTGTAAAAGAGAAGCACAAAGATGAAAACCTGTTTTATTTTTCAGGGCATATTCATCCAGGGGTTTACGTTGACGGCTTAGCAAGACAATCACTTCGCTTTCCGTGTTTTTATTTTACTGAAACACATGCGGTACTTCCTGCATTCGGAAAATTTACAGGTACGCATCTGGTTAAACCCAAAAAGAAAGACAGAGTTTTTGCTATCGTCAATAAACAAATCATACCCATTAAGAGTTAAACATGCAGTGTTTGGGTAAACACTTAATTTAAGAACATCAAAACAAAAGAGCTTCATATCGCTTTTGATCCCATCTATGCACATCCCTTGCCTGAAGGGCATCGCTTTCCCATGCTTAAGTATGAACTGATTCCTGAACAATTGATGCATGAGGGAACCATCTCTACTCAAAATTTAGTAGCTCCAAAAATTTGTGAAGATGAAATTGTTTTACTCACACATACAAAAGAGTACTTAGAAAAATTGCATCATCAAAAGCTTTCTCAAAAAGAACAACGTCATATTGGCTTTCCTCAATCATCTGGACTTACAAAACGAGAGCTCATCATTACACAGGGATCCATTGATTGTTGCACGAGTGCTTTTGAAAATGGAGTTGCTCTCAATGTAGCAGGTGGCACACATCATGCATTTGCTGATAGAGGTGAAGGTTTTTGCCTGCTCAATGATTTTGCGATAGCATCTAATTATCTGCTTCAGCAAAAATTAGCCGAACAAATTCTAATAATTGATTTAGATGTGCATCAAGGCAACGGTTCAGCAAAAATATTTGAAAACGATAAACGTGTATTCACATTCAGCATGCACGGTGCACACAACTACCCGTTTCATAAAGAAAAAAGTGATTTGGATATTGGTTTGAAAGATGGCACCGATGATTCTATCTACCTAACATTGTTGAAAAACACATTAGATATGCTCGTTGAAAAAGTAAAACCTGATTTTGCGTTCTTTCTTTCAGGCGTTGACATTTTAGAAACAGATAAGTTTGGAAAACTTAAAGTAACGATGAATGGCTGTAAACAAAGAGATGAAATTGTTTTCAGTAAATTACACCAACATCAAATCCCATGTACAGTTGCAATGGGCGGCGGTTATTCACCAGATGTGAGAACAATTGTAGAAGCACATTGCAATACATTTCGGTTAGCAAAGGATATCTATGGATTGAATTAGTCCACTATCCACAAAACATAGACCTGAAAGAAAATGATTACGCAGAAATGGCTGTTGACTATTGACCGTAGAGGTTAGTCATATTTTTTTCCTTCTCAACTTATTATAATCAATAAACCAAATCAACCGCACGGTTAATTCATTACCATGTGGCTCCTGTAACACCTGTGCAAAGTTTTTTGCATAATTATTAAATCGTTCACCGTTCAATTGAAAATCATTTCCAAGCCAGTTTTTCCAGCCAATGATTAAACGGCTACCATAGTTGAAATCCCAGGTGTAGAACATATCCAGGTTCCAGATATTTACGTTTTGGTCACGACCGGGAATAAAGGCACGGTCGGTCCAGTAACCATCATCTTTTACATTAAAAAATGAAACATAACGCACACGACTCCAGTAATGACGAGCACGCAGTGTCAAATTCATTCGTGGCGTAAAATTGTATATACCGTTAATGAGTGTTGTGAAGTCAATATTTTTTCTTCGTCCAATAATCGGGTCACCATTAGTTTCACGGATAAATGCAAACCCAAACTGCCCGTTATCATGTGTTCGATTGAGATTCACATCCAAACTAAACCGATCATTAAAACGGTAACGAACACCACCACGTAAAAAATAATAAGCATCGGATTTGATAGCTTCTGATTCTGCAAAACCAACTCCCCATCTGCCGAATAAACGTTTGCGGCTGTCGCTGCTGCCTTCAACACCCAAAAATGCAAATGGAACTTTCTTTAAAAATTTCCCCTGCGTGCGTAAATCAAAAAAATCATTTTGCCAGGTAGGCTGTACAGAAAGGGTTACACTCAAGTCCCAAAAATTTTTGTAAAACCAAAAACCTCTTGCTGTAATTCTTGAGTTGGCATAACGAAAAGGTTTATATAGCATTTCATGACGCACACTAAAACTATAACTGTATGAATTAAATTTCCCTTTTGGTGTTAGCTGGTTGTAACTGAACGATGCGGCGGTGGTTACTTCATTAGGTGCTGGTAAAATACCAAGATCATTTGGATCATACCGATCACTTTCAATGTTGCTTTGCAAGCTGTATTGAATTTTTCCACTTACTTTTCCAATATTCAGATTTGTTTTAAAACCATCATAGGGGTTGGCGCCCATAATTTTACTGTAATCCACTTTGCCACGTACTGCATATAAATTATCTGCACTAAACAAAGCAACATCCAATCCGGTAACATTTGCATCACGTGCACCGCCATTACGCAACACATTGGTATTGGTTAGTGTAATAGATGATCGGCCTTTCAAGGCCTGGTCTAAAACAATTACGCTGTAATTGGTAAGAGGTTCCGTCAAAATACGTTCACGTGTTTTACTGTTTGTATTTTCTATTTCAGCATAAGTGGCTGCACCAACTGCATTAAATATTCCAATACCCAATTTTTTTCTGTTACGTCCTGAAAATTTTGTTGCGTTATACAACTGCACAATACCGGGGTTTTTAATAATGTTGATGGTATCGTTATCCATCGCTTTAACTTTGCCATAACCTGTTGGTGTTGCTCCTACTCTTCTGCTGTAAAACAAACCTGCTTTATTAAATATTTCTGTACCCTCAGTAAAAAAAGGTCGGTTCTCCTGAAACTGTACTTCAAAAGGAGAAAGATTATTGATGACGTTATCACTGATCACCTGTCCAAAATCAGGAATCAGCGTTGCATCCAGTGTAAAACTTTCATTTACTCCATATTTTACATCCATCCCACCATTACGTAAAACCTCGTTACTGGTTGTTCCTTTTATTGAAGGAACAGTGCGATAACCTGTTGTTACATAAGGCAAAAAAGATAAACGCAAAGGTGGTTGCAAACCTTCAAGTCCGCTGAGTTTTCCAAACTGGTTTACAAATCCGTTTTGGTTAGGATTGATATTGTTCCAGTAAGTAAGTTCATTATTGCGTCTTGAAAAACGCATAAAGTTCAAACCCCAGTCCTGCACTTCTTTTTGTGCAAAGCGCAAAGAGAAATAAGGAATCCGCATTTCTACAATCCATCCATCTTTTTGAAATGTGGTTTTACTTTCCCACACAGCATCCCAACTATAATCACTTGGCGGACCAAACTGTGAATTTAAATTTGGACTCAATCTTCCATCGCTTTGCACATTTCTGCTCGTTACCAAAAACTGAAAACCGTTTTGATCATCATTATACGTGTCAAAAAAAACCGAAAAATAATCAACATCCTGCCGGCTCTCTCCATCACGTGGTGTTAACTGTTTGCGTATTTGTTTTGGATCATCATACAAATAAGCAGCAATATAAATAGCTGCATCATCATATACCACATACACTTTGGTGCGTCTTGATTCTTTTTCGCCATAGTTTGGGCTATTCACAATAAAATTTTCAGCAGGGGTAACATTTTGCCAAGCAGCATCATTCAGCAAGCCATCAATTTTGGGGGAAGCAGAAATCTTAACGGCTTTTAAATCACGTTCGGGTTCAGTTCCGGCGCTGGCAAGCAATACATTCAGAGTAAAAGCAAATAAAAATAGCAGACGCATAATCGGGCGCAAGCTATTTTAAAAAAGCCGCTCTTACAGTTGAAATTGTATGAGCGGCTTAAATGAATTGCCCCGGGTTTAAACCCGGGGCAATTCATTATTAATTCATCTTCTTTTTCAAACTATTTACCTGGTCCTGAAGGTTACTCACCAAACCTGCAAGGTTGGTTACATCCCATCTTTGCCCTTGTCCCACTTTGCTGATAACCATTTGAGCGCTCCAAAACTCCAGTACATCTTCTGCCCTAACTTCATAAGGCTGATAAGTAGGATTATCACTCACCAGCGTGAGTTTATTTTTAGTGCGATTACTCCTCACCACACGTTTATACACCACACCTTCACTTTTACTTATAACGATATAAGCATTGTTATTCTTTACATCATCAAAACTGTGCACTTTTTCACCCACAATTACACTGCCGCTTGGTGTAGGCAGCATGCTATCTCCCACAATTTCAAATGCACGGTAAGTGCCGCTGGAGAGCATGGGCAATGTAAAGGTATTCAACTCATCCAGAAATTCAGGATCAGCATAGCCATTCAAATAACCTGCTGCTGCTTTTACCGGCACAAAATGAATCACATTACTTTCAGCCATCATTTTCAACTGGCGTCTTTTTGCCAGGTAACTTCCTTTTGTTTCACTCAAATCTTTGCGCAGCAAATCATCAATGGTTACTTTAAATAAATCACTTACCGTTTCCAGCACTTCATAGTTGGGTTCGGCACGCTCTTCTTCATACGCACCCACCAACGAACGCTTGATGCCAATTTTAATGGCAAATTCTTCCTGTGTCCATCCCCGCAGCTTACGGAGGTATTTGAGATTTTGATTCGCAATGGCCATAAACTAAAATTTATGGCGCTAATATACTAAAATTTTTAGACTGCCAAAACTTTTAGGAAATTATTTTTGGGGGAGGTGCGTTTGTGCAAACGAGGGAGCGTATTTGCGTCGCACTCTTGTACGCCCCGTTTTCCATAGCATCAGATGAACTTTTGTACTTTGCATCGTCAGGCATGTACTACATCAACATCCATACACATCACCCACCACAATTAGATGAATGGGCAATTCAAAGCCTGTACAACAATTTTGAAAGTTTGCAAAAGCCTGGCAATTATTCCATTGGTTTGCATCCGTGGCACATTACTGAAAATTGGAAAGATGAGTTTGCTACCATTCATCAATTGTCAACACAAACAAACGTAAAAGCCATTGGCGAATGCGGCATGGATAAATTGGCCGAAACTGATTTCATACTACAACAGGAAGTATTTGCACAACATATTCAACTGGCGAACCAAATCAACAAGCCACTTATCATTCATTGTGTAAAAGCGTATGATGAAGTATTACAACAATTAAAAAAAAGTAAAGTACCTGTAGTGTTTCATGGATTTAATAAAAGTGAACAATTAGCAAATCAAATACTTAAAACAGGACATTACATAAGCTTTGGACAAGCCTTATTACAGGAGCATATACAACAAGTAGCGGCTTCACTCCCATTGCAAAAAATATTTTTAGAAACAGATGATGCTGCAATTCCCATTCAAACAATTTATGTGCTGGCAGCAAAGGTTTTTTCAATTGATGAAGATTCACTTAGTTTGCAGCTTCAAGAAAATGCAGCGAAGGTTTTTAATTACACTATATGAATGATATTTCCTGGCTCGGACGCACCAGTTTACTCATTGGCGAAGACACGGTTCGTTATCTTACTTCCAAACATGTAATGGTTGTGGGTATGGGTGGCGTTGGTTCTTATGCCGCTGAGTTTATTGCACGCAGCGGCATTGGCGAAATGACGATTATTGATGGTGATGTGGTGGATCCTACCAACCGCAACCGCCAGCTTCCTGCACTTGCCACCAATCATGGTGTGAGTAAAGCATTGATTATGGAAGAACGTTTAAAAGCAATTAATCCTGAATTAAAGCTGCATGTAATTAAAGAATTTGTAAACCCGGAAATGGTATTGAATCATCTTACCGCTGCACCGGATTATATTATTGATGCCATTGACAGTATTACACCCAAGATTACATTCATTAAAACAGCTTATGAAAAAAACTTAAAGCTGGTTAGCAGTATGGGTGCAGGTGCTAAACTTGACCCAACCAAATTACAAGTAGTAGATATTTCAAAGACTTATAACTGTCCCTTTGCACAGCAGATTCGCAAAAATTTAAAACGTATGGGCATACGAAAAGGAATTAAAGTTGTGTTTTCGCCGGAAGAACCGATTAAAGAAAGCCTAATGCTTACCGATGGAAAGAATTATAAAAAATCTGCTTACGGTACCATTTCTTATTTGCCTGCTGTATTTGGTGCTACAACAGCAAGTGTGGTGGTGAGGGATTTGATTGAGGAGTTTGGGAATAAAAGCTAACCAAAAAAATGCGAATGTTTCAAAAGTTTTATAACCTTTTCTTCATATCATCAAAGCCACTTGCCATTTTGTAAACTCACCAATTAATCTCACTTTTACACCCGCAGACCATCGCCGCCCAATGAATTGAACGTACAAGTGCGACGTCCCGCAATGGCGGGATTTCGCTTCGCTCAACAAACGACGATGCTATGAAAACAACTGTCGGTATAAAAAATATTTTTAAAACAATGCCCAATTCAAAATCCAAACAACCTGTAATTCTTATTACCAATGATGATGGTGTTACAGCGCCAGGCATCCGTAATTTAGCTGAAGCGGTGAAAGACCTCGGCAAAGTAGTAGTGGTGGCGCCGGATAAACCGCAGAGCGGAATGGGGCATGCTATAACTATCGGTTTTCCGTTGCGCATGCAGCAGGTGTATGTAATGGAAGGGATTGAAACCTGGCAAACAACCGGAACGCCGGTAGATTGCGTAAAGTTGGCGGTAGATAAAGTGCTGCACCGTAAACCGGATATTTGCCTGAGCGGTATTAACCACGGTGCCAATCACAGTATTAATGTTATTTACAGCGGCACCATGAGTGCGGCTATTGAAGCGAGTATTGAAAGTATTCCATCTATTGGTTTTTCATTGCTGGATTACAGCATGGAAGCCGACTTTACAGGAAGCCGCAAATATGTGCGGGAGATTGTGCAGAAGGTGCTGGCAATGAAAAAAGTTGACAAGCATCTTTGCCTTAATGTAAATATTCCGAAAAGCCCTGTTGAATTATTAAAAGGTATTAAAGTATGCCGACAGGCTTATGCCAAGTACGAAGAGGATTTTGATGAACGCAAAGATCCCACAGGGAAAAAATATTATTGGCTCACAGGTGAGTTCAAAAATTTTGATAAGGGCACTGATACGGATGTGTGGGCGTTAAAAAATAATTATGTTAGTGTGGTGCCTGTACAATTTGATTTAACCAATTACGTTTTAAAGAAACAACTCGAAAAAAAATTCTGATAACTTATGCTGAAACTGGATAAACTGCCCTTTGGAATCGTTCTTGGCGCACTGGCTCCTGTACTGGGGCTCATCATTTATTATTTCTTAAAAGCTTCTTCTTACGACTTTGGTGAATTTGTAAACTATTTCTTTCATACCAAGCCTTTGTTAACGGCAGTGGGAAGTTTGTGTCTTATTGCCAACATCATTTTATTTACGCTCTTTATTAATGCACGTCGTGATAAAACTGCTATTGGTATTTTTATTATGACGGTGATGTATGGAGCAATGATTTTGTATGCTAAGTTTTTCATGTAACTGAAAGGGAAGAAAGATTTGAAACAAAGAGGCGAAAAGAGTAAGAAAAAGGCAGGAGAGCAATTTGTATTCACTCCTCTTAACTTCTTGAACTCTTTTTATCATTAATTTGTCGCCCTCAGGTTTCTAAGTTGGTCATAAAAACTATAACTGTAGAAAGACATCGCTAACAACTTCGCTTTATTATCTGCTAATATTTTTTCAACGCATACCGCAATCCAAACCCAAACCCTATTGCACTGAAATTACTTGTGTTTTGTGATACGATGCGAAAAGGCGTTTGCATAAACAATTCTGTTCTTAACCTGCCGCTGAGCAAACCAACTGAGATGATACCTGATACTGAAATCTTTTGCAAAGGTGGATATGCTTTATAAGTTGCATATACAGAGCCATTGGCAGTATTGATAAGCTTTGTATCAGATGGTTTACTCAACGTCCAGCCAACATTTGCAATTGCACTTGCATATACTTTCATCGGTCGATTGGATGTGAGCACCTGTATCAATCCCAAACCGCTATTAACCTGTGTAAACCGGAAATCATATTGTTCAAAGTAAGAAAGGCCCGGCGTGTTGATGGTTTCTGATCTTCCCCGCACAGGAAAGCTTTGCACATTTACATTCAGTAGGAATTTTGAAAAACTGTATTGCGGGTTGCGTGATACAATGATTGCTGCACTAATAACGGGCGCAATGGCATCATCAGCACTTATTGAATTGATGGGTGCTGTAATTGTTTCACCCTTTGCAATAAAATTGGGGATCATTACACCTGCTCCTGCTTCAACATTAATAAACAGTTTATCGTCGCTATCTTTTTTTGCTGATTTTGCAGTACCGTTAATGGCATTTACATATTTGATAAGGGAATTGGCGTCATAGTACAAACTGTAAGCCTGCTGCACAAAGTTGGCTTCTTTAGATTCGTTTTCTGCAATGCCCGCCATTTGTGATTGATAGGTTTTATCCTCACCCAGCAAACGGTCTTTCATTTTTAAACGGTACACCAGCTCAGCAGGTGCATCATTTGGTTTTTGAACAAAGAAATACTGACGGGTTTCATTCCTGTAAGAATATAAGGCATACTTACCTACAACCAATTGTTTTAAGAATACAGTTTCACTTTTACGTTGCTCACTATATCTTTCAGGCAGTGTTTCCATATCCAGGCTGCCCGTATAAAAACTTATGGGTGAAGAAATGTATTGCTGATTGCCGAATGAAAGACTTCTGATATCCTGCGGGTAATAGCGGGTTGTGTTGCCGTTTACTAAAAATTCAATGAACGGTGGGTTCATCGTCCAGTTGGAATAAAGAATATTGCCGTTGATGGTATCGCCTTTAACTGTTACAATGATAGCAGGAGGTTCATTAGTTTGTGCAAAAGAATTGAAAACGATAAAAAGAAAAAAAGGCAGGAGTATTTTTTTCATAAAGAGAGTTTCTGCAAAGATAGAGGCAATTACATTTCTTTTCTCCACTCCTCTTTGCCATCACTCATATAAAACACAATCATTACTAATTTTCCCGAAGTATTATAACATTTCCACTCTTTGTGTTTTAAACCGTTTTTATAACTTCCTTTCCACACACCACTGTTTGAAGCTTTGCGGTGCACCCACATTCCATCTTTTAATCCTTCCATGTAATAGCCTGAATCTTTTACCACACCGTTTTCAAAATAATTCATAAACAAACCATGATGAAGCAAATTGTTGAACGGGGGATGATATTGTTCTTTACTTCTGTTTTGTTTTACCAACTCAACAGGGCCTTTAACATTTGCAGAAACGGAATGGCTGAAAGAATAAGCTGCATAAAAGATTTTCAGAACGGCATTGCCTTCTTTTTTAAACCGATCAGTAATGGCAAAGCGGCTAATTTTTGGATGGTTTAAATCTACATCCTGTTTTACACTAAAAAATAAAGAAGCACTGTAATTTCTAACTGCTTTGAGCTGACCATTTGGATACCACACCTGCCACAAACCATCCGGCACACCTTTTACTAATCTACCTTCATCAATTTTTTGTGCTGGAGAAAAATAAGATTGCCAGTTGCCATGCAGTTTGTGCTGTCTTACTGATGCTGATAAAAGCAAGTCTTCATTTTCTTGTTCCTTCAACTCACCCGAAGCAGGTAATTGAAACATTGGAGGATTGGCAGCCGTTGATGAAAAAATTGTAAACCCCCCGGGACTGGTGGATGATGATCCCTTTTGGTTTTGTGCAAATGAATAATTAGAACAAAATACACCTGCACAAAGAAACAGTGAAAAGTAAGATTTGAAACACATGGCAATCGTATTTCAAATTTAAAACAAGTATTTGTTTATTTGGTTCAGTGGATTAAAAAAAAGAGGGCCGCATAGAAATGCAGCCCTGTAACTATTGATTATGACGATCTTTTACTTTGCAAGACGTACAATACTAGTAGCATCATCCGTAATGGCAAATACAACGGTTTTGCTACTATTACGGCTGTAAACTTTCATGGTTAAATCAGCCCCATTAAGATCCTGTAGATCTAATTGGAAATTACGGGTAATGAATGTTCCTTTTAGTACTTCACTATGAAGTACCGTTCCTAAATTGTCAGTTATTACTACCAACACTTCTTCAGATTCTGTGTTGTTTAACTGTAATTGAAAAATCGGTAGATTTTTTTGACTGCTTACGAGTTTTAATTCTGTTGCATTGTTATATGGAGTGGTAGTTGCTGATGCAAAGTTTACTGCTGTTAAAGCCACTAATCCAATAACTGCACTTTTAATAGTTGTTTTCATTTTCATTCAATTTTAATTGTTCACAAATCTTGATTACTAAAATTCTTCTTTGGCAAGAGAATCGTTGCAGATGGCAGGCGGGAAAAACGATTGCTGTAATTGCAATTTAAATGGTTGTGTTTTTCGTCTTTCGTAGTGCAAATATAGATTCATGAGTTTTCAGAATAAAATGAAAACAAGGGTCTTTTCATGCCCGTTAATTTCATAATAAATTTTTAAAACCCTTGCCAGTAAAGGGTTTTAGCAATGGATTGCCATGATGCCCAACACCAATATGAAGTAAATGTTACGACTAAATGATTCTTAATTTTGAAGTTTGCTATCGTTTGCAAGTGCATTTCCTTCAACACTTATCTTTGCTTTAACAGTTACCATTATGAAGTATTACATCATATCTGGCGAAGCAAGCGGTGATTTACATGGCAGCAATCTCATTAAAGCATTGCATACTGTGGATACTACTGCCGTAATACGCTGCTGGGGTGGTGATAAAATGCAGGCTGCTGGTGCCATACTTGTAAAACATTATCGTGAGTTGGCCTTTATGGGCTTTGTGGAAGTATTGAAGAACATTAAAACCATTTTAAAAAATCTTGCGTTTTGTAAAGAAGATATTCGTGCATACAAACCGGATGTAGTGGTGCTGATTGATTACCCGGGTTTTAATTTACGTATAGCAAAATGGGCGAAAGAAAACAACATTAAAGTCATTTATTATATTTCTCCACAGGTTTGGGCTTGGAAGGAGAACCGTGTAAAGATGATGAAGCAATGTATTGATCAGATGTTGGTGATACTTCCGTTTGAAAAAGATTATTTTAAAAACAAATGGAATTGGGAAGTAGAATATGTGGGACATCCTTTAGTTGATGAGATTGAAAATGGAGAGTGGAGAAAAGTGAATAGTGAATGGTCAATGGTGAATAACAGACACATCATTGCTGTTTTACCGGGGAGCAGAAAGCAGGAGATACTAAAGAAACTTCCTGTAATGCTGGAAGTGAGTAAAGCGTTTCCTGATTATGAATTTGTAGTTGCTAAAGCACCTGGATTGGAGGATGAATTTTATCAATCGCTTATGAGAGATTATCACAACGTATCATTTGTTTCTAGTCAAACTTATCCATTGCTTGCAAAAAGCACCGCAGCATTGGTAACAAGTGGCACTGCTACATTGGAAACAGCTTTGTTTCAAGTGCCGGAAGTAGTATGTTATAAAGGAAATGAAATTTCTTATCAAATTGCAAAAAGACTGGTGAACATCAAATACATTTCCCTAGTGAATTTGATAATGGATAAAGAAGTGGTGAAAGAATTGATTCAGCATGAGATGAATGTAGAGCAGTTGACAGTGGAGTTGAAGAAAATTTTGCCGGGAGGTACACAAAGAGAACAAATGCTGAAAGATTATCAACAATTGAAAGCGATGTTATCAAAAGAGGGCAATGCATCAGCAAAAGCAGCAGCGCTTATTCATCAGTTTGTTTCAAAATAAATCCTTCCATCAATTTTTTTAAAAAATTTAATGCCTCATCATCAATTGATGGCATGACCATTCTCATCATCCTGCTTTCATCTTTTCAATATTGGCAGCAGAATGATATGTATCTGCATCAAAAAAAGGCAAGCCTGTTTGCTCAGATAATAATTTTCCAACAGTTGTTTTACCACTGCCGGAAACACCCATGATAAAGATGATGGATTGCATGGGAGAAAGTTAGTAACAAAAAAGTGAAGGATTAACCTTCACTTTCATTATTTTACTTTTACCTTTTTACTTTTCTCAAATCATTTCACTCTCAAGTAACGGATTCTTAATTGAATGTTGCTTATCCGAATACTCTTTGGCTGCTTTAATAAAATGTACAAATAAAGGCGCCGGATTTTCTACCGTACTCTTTAACTCAGGATGATATTGCACACCAATAAAATAAGGATGCTTGGGGTTTTCGATAATCTCAACTAAACCCGTTTCAGGATTCGTACCACTGGCTACCATGCCCGCATCTTCAAATGCCTGTAAATATTTATTATTGAATTCGTAACGATGACGGTGGCGTTCATTGATATGAAGGCTGCCATAAATTTTTTCGGCAAGTGTTCCCGCTTTTATGTCGCATGGATATGAACCCAACCGCATGGTACCGCCTTTTGCAGTTATTTTCTTTTGCTCTTCCATTAAATCAATAATGGCATCGGGTGTTTCAGGATTCATTTCAAAAGAATGTGCTTCTTTTAAGCCCAATACATTTCTTGCAAACTCTACGCAGGCCATCTGCATACCCAAACAGATACCAAAGAAGGGCAAAGCGTTTTCACGGGCATATTTAATAGCTGTAATTTTTCCTTCAATACCACGGTTACCAAAACCGGGTGCTACAAGCAATCCATCCAATCCTGCTAATTTTTCAGACACATTTTGATCTGTAATAAACTCACTGTGTACATTTACCACATTCACCTTGCATTCATTCATGGCACCTGCATGTATGAAAGATTCAAGAATGGATTTATACGCATCCTGCAATTCAATATATTTTCCAATCAAGCCAATATTCACCTGGCTTTTGGGATATTTTAATTTATCCAGAAATAATTTCCAGTTATTCAGTTCAGGTTCAGGGAAAATAGTTACGCTTAATTTTTTTAAACAAATCACATCCAGTTTTTCTTTGAGCATGAGCAAAGGCACTTCATAAATAGTAGCTGCATCACTTGCTTCAATAACCGCTTCCTGTTTCACATTACAGAAGAGTGCAATCTTTCTGCGTATTTCTGTACTCAATGGTTTTTCTGTGCGACACACAATTATATCAGGATGCACACCTTCCTGGCTCAACATACGTACACTGTGCTGGGTGGGTTTCGTTTTTAATTCTTTAGCTGCTTTCAAATAAGGAATGAGTGTAAGATGCACAACTAAGCAATCTTCATCTGGCAGTTCCCATTGTATCTGACGAACAGCTTCCACAAATGGTAATGATTCAATATCGCCTACCGTTCCGCCAATTTCTGTAATTACGATATCAAACTTGCCGTCTTTGCCCAGCAACAACATTCTACGTTTAATCTCATCCGTAATATGAGGTACCACCTGCACTGTCTTACCCAAATAAGCACCCTCACGTTCTTTATTAATTACGGTTTGATAGACACGTCCCGTAGTAACATTATTGGCCTGTGATGTGGGGATGTTGAGAAAACGCTCATAGTGACCAAGATCCAAATCAGTTTCAGCACCATCATCAGTAACAAAACACTCCCCATGTTCATAGGGGTTGAGTGTGCCGGGATCTACGTTGATGTAAGGGTCGAATTTTTGAATGGTTACTTTAAAACCACGTGCCTGCAACAGCTTTGCCAGCGATGCTGCAACAATGCCCTTACCCAATGAAGATGTTACGCCACCGGTAACAAAAATGTACTTGGCCATAAAAAAAGAATTTCGGTTTTGTTGACCGTCCCGCAATGTTTTTTGGAAATAAATTCGTGGAGGTCATGCAAACCTACGGTGATTTTTTTTAATTGAAAAATAACATTGCAGTTTGTGGAAAAACGGGGTAAGAAAGGGGCTATCTTTTTTTGGAATATTGAAAGTTATAAGAAGCAATAAGAAAAGTACTGAACTGTCTTGAACTTAATTGCCTGTTTTTCCAGAAAAGCGGAGAAGGTGCTGCCTGGTAATTGGCTTCGGCACGCAGTAAAAAACCTTTTGCAGGCGCCCAGTCAACATTCAAAGACGTATGATGAAGGTTGAATGCTTGATATTCAGGCTGATTGATATAAAACAATACATTACTATTATCAATAAACCGCTCATAGCGGAATGCTAGAAACAATTTTTCCGGCCTGATGGCATAACGGCATAATACCAGCCAGCCGTTCCATACATTCGTTTTTTCTATGTTAATTGTATCTGCCTGCAATCCAAAATCCCACCCCATTGTTAGATTAGTGCGTTTTGATATAGCAATAG
>JBKCJY010000214.1:0-26265 GCA_046301455.1 Chitinophagaceae bacterium
CCATAAATTAAAAATGGCTGAAGAAAAAAAGAACCTTTTTAACTACGATGAAGATTCCATCAGAACGCTGGACTGGCAGGAGCATATTCGCCTGCGCCCCGGTATGTATATTGGTAAGCTGGGTGATGGTTCAAGTCCTGATGACGGTATTTATGTGTTGCTCAAAGAAGTGATTGATAACTGTATTGATGAACACACCATGGGCTATGGTAAACAAATTGATGTTACTATTGAAAAAGGCGTGGCCACAGTGCGTGATTATGGCCGTGGTATTCCTTTAGGCAAAGTGGTGGATGTGGTGAGTAAAATTAACACCGGTGCCAAGTACGATAGTAATGTATTCCAAAAAAGTGTGGGTTTGAACGGTGTGGGTACCAAAGCTGTGAATGCTCTGAGTAATTATTTTAAAGTCACGGCCTTTCGTGATGGCAAACAAAAAACCGCAGAGTTTGAGAAAGGAATTTTAAAGAAAGAATACAAAGAAGAAAAAACAACTGAAGGAAACGGAACGGAAGTGCAGTTTATTCCGGATGATAGCGTATTTAAAAATTATCATTACATCCATGAATATTTGGATAACCAATTCTGGAATTATTGTTATTTGAATGCAGGCCTCATCATTAATTTCAATAACAAGAAATATGTGTCTAAGAATGGGTTGCTGGATTTATTGCAACGCAAAACCAATGAAGACGAAATCCGATACCCCATCATTCATTTGAAGGGCGATGATATTGAAGTTGCTATTACCCATGAAAATCAATACGGCGAAGAATATTATTCTTTTGTAAACGGACAGTTTACCACTCAGGGTGGCACACACTTAGCTGCGTTTAAAGAAGCCTATGTAAAAACCATCCGTGAGTTTTTTAAGAAAGATTATGATGCAACGGATATACGTGGTAGTATTTCAGCGGCTGTAAGTGTACGTGTACAGGAGCCTGTATTTGAAAGCCAGACCAAAACAAAACTGGGTTCAACTGTAGTTTATCCGGATGGACCTACTATGAAAAATTTTGTGGGAGATTTTTTGGCACGTGACCTTGATTTGTTTTTGCACAAAAATCCAACTGTGGCTGAAGCGTTGAAAAAACGCATTGAGCAAAATGAAAAAGAACGCAAAGAGCTAGCAGGTATTAAAAAGCTGGCCAATGAACGTGCCAAGAAAGCCAACCTGCATAATAAGAAATTAAGAGATTGCCGTTTTCATTACAATGATGAACCAACAGGCAAAGACAAAGATGCTATTCTTGAAAAGCAAAAAGAAACGACCATCTTCATTACAGAAGGTGATAGTGCCAGTGGTAGTATTACTAAAAGCCGTAATGTGGAAACACAGGCCGTGTTTAGTTTGCGAGGTAAGCCTTTGAACTGTTTTGGACTCACCAAGAAGGTGGTTTATGAAAATGAAGAGTTCAACTTATTGCAGCATGCGTTGAATATAGAAGACAGTTATGAAGACCTTCGATACAATAATATTGTAATTGCAACGGATGCTGATGTGGATGGAATGCATATTCGTTTGTTGCTAATGACCTTCTTTTTACAATTCTTTCCTGATATGGTAAAGAATGGACATGTGTATATTCTGGAAACACCATTGTTCCGTGTACGCAACAAACAGGAAACGATTTATTGTTATGATGAAATGGAAAAACAGGCGGCTGTAAAAAAGCTGGGCAGCAAACCGGAGGTCACAAGATTTAAAGGTTTGGGTGAAATCAGTCCTGATGAGTTTGCACGTTTCATTGGCCCTGAAATGCGCAAGCAACCGGTGATGCTTTTGCCTGAAACACATATTCAACAGGTATTGGAATATTATATGGGTAAGAACACACAAGAACGGCAGGAGTTTATTATTGATAATTTGAAGGTAGAGTTGGATTTGGTGGAAGAGGTGACCAATTGATAATTATTTAATTGATAATGGATAATTATGATTGAACAAGGATTTCAGTATTATTTATCCGTTACTAAATTATAAATTAAACTATGATACATATTGTTTTTAACGAAGCGGATGTTGCTGTATTGCAACAGGCAATTGAACTGGATGAAACATTGCAAGGTGAAGTGTTGCTGGTAAGAGATGATTATGCAGCGGGACCCATCAAAGATATTTTTAGTGAAGAAGGTATTGAAGCCCGTAAAAGCTGGTGGCGTGAAGTATTGAGCGGTGGTGATGGCGATGGTAGTGTTGATAAAGGAATTGTAGATGATAACAAGCTTGTTGCTGATTTAATTGCAAAACTAGATGCTGATGCAGAAGAGAAAGTTTGGATATGGGCTGCACAAAACAAACATGATGTAAGTGGTTATTATTGGCTCATGAGTCAGTTGAAAGCTTACCAAGGCAGAATTTATATTCTGTACCTCAATAATCTTCCGTTCATTAATGAAAAAGGAAATATTTTTTATCCGGAGTGGATTTCACATATTCAGCCGAAAGAGATGCTGAAAGCAAAAAAACTTTCGAGATTAATCACTGCTAGTGAGTTTGAAGTGGACCCTGATGAATGGACAAAATTATGCAATGAAGAGAAAGGCGTTCGCCTGCTGGAAGGTGGAAAAAAATTAATTCAGAAAGAGGTAGAATTTTATGACAGTGAGTTGAAAACTTACATAACAGGCGATTGGCAAAAAGCAAGTAAAGTCATTCATAATTTTTTGCATAAAGCCAAACATACAACTGGCGATCTATTTTTATTATGGCGTTTAAAACAACTGCTTGCAACAGATGTGTATGATGTACAAGGCAGTGTAAAAAACATGAAAGATTTTGAAGTAAAGAAGAAGGCAGGAGTGTTGTTTGAAGAAGTTTGAATCGAGAAATGACGTATAGACTTAAGTATTAAAAAGAGTGCTATGCAACAGCAGTCAAATAGAAGCATTTGAGCCGACAATATAAAATTGATTTTTAAGAATGAGCGCAGCAAAAAAGAAAGAAAACATTTTTGAACAGGAAGGTGGCATACAGGGCCAGTACAAGAATTGGTTTTTGGATTATGCATCCTATGTAATCCTGGAACGGGCAGTACCTGCCATTGAAGACGGATTGAAACCTGTGCAACGCCGCATCCTTCATGCCATGAAGGAAATGGATGATGGACGTTACAACAAAGTGGCGAATATCATTGGTCAGGCGATGCAATACCACCCGCATGGCGATGCAAGTATTGGTGATGCATTGGTGAATCTGGGTCAAAAAGATTTATTGATTGATACGCAGGGTAACTGGGGTGATGTACGTACAGGTGATGATGCAGCAGCTCCTCGTTATATTGAAGCACGACTGAGCAAGTTTGCATTGGAAGTGGCTTTCAACAATAAAACAACTGAGTGGCAACTGAGTTATGACGGAAGAAAGAATGAACCTGTTGTGCTGCCAATGAAATTTCCGTTGTTATTAGCACAGGGTGCTGATGGTATTGCTGTTGGTCTTTCTACAAAAATTCTTCCACATAACTTTTGTGAACTGATTGAAGCATCCATCAAACATTTAAGAGGTAAACGTTTTGAACTGCTTCCTGATTTTCAAACAGGTGGCATGATTGATGCGGAAAATTACAATGATGGCAAACGTGGCGGCAAAGTAAGAGTGCGTGCAAGAATTGAAGAGCTGGATAAAAAAACACTGGCCATTCGTGATGTGCCCTACGGTGTTACCACCACGCAACTGATGGAGAGTATTGTAAAGGCGAACGATCAGGGTAAGATTAAAATTAAAAAGGTAACAGATAATACTGCTGCTGAAGTAGAAATACAGATTGATCTGGCGCCGGGTATCTCACCGGATATTACGATTGATGCTTTGTATGCATTTACAGATTGTGAAATCTCCATTTCGCCCAATGCCTGTGTCATCGTAAAAGATAAACCGCAGTTCATGGGAGTGAGTGAGCTATTGCGTTACAGTGCCGACCAGACAAAAGAACTACTGAAGAAAGAACTGGAAATCAAACTTGGCGAACTTCAGGAAAAATGGCATTATACCTCACTTGAAAAAATATTTTTTGAAGAAAAGATATACAAAGAGCTGGAGAAGAAACATGAAACATGGGATAAAGTAATTGAAGCGATTGATAAAGCTTTTGTTCCGTTCACCAAACAATTACGCAGGGCAATTACAAGAGAAGACATTTTAAAACTTACTGAAAAACCTGTTAGAAGAATTTACCGATTGGATATTGATGAGCTTAATGATCAAATCAAAGGACTGGAAGCAGATATCAAACAGGTGAAATATGATTTGGAAAACCTGGTTGATTTTGCAGTTGCCTATTACGAAAATCTTTTGAAGAAATATGGGAAGGGGCGGGAGCGCAAAACAGAGATCAAACCATTTGAAACCATTCAGGTAAAGCAAGTGGCTATTGCCAATACTAAACTCTATGTAAATCGTGAAGATGGGTTTATTGGTACAAGTATTAAGAAGGATGAATACCTGTTTGATTGCAGTGATTTTGATGACATCATTGTATTTACCAAACGTGGTTTAATGAAAGTTGTGAAAGTGGGAGAGAAGACATATATCGGTAAGGATATTATTCATGCAGCGGTGTTTCAGAAAAATGACGAACGCACTACCTACAATATGATTTATGCTGATGGAAAAGGTGGTGTGAGTTATGCCAAGCGTTTCAATGTAACAGGCGTGACACGTGATAAAGAATATGATTTAACCAAGGGTGATGATAAAAGCAAAGTGCATTATTTCAGCGTAAATCCAAATGGCGAAGCTGAAGTTGTGAAAATTGTATTGAGCCCAAGTTGCAGTGCCCGTATTAAAGAATTTGATTTTTATTTTGAAGAGCTGGATATCAAAGGCCGAAGCAGTATGGGCAACCAGGTAACGAAATATCCTGTAAAGACGATTAAGTTCAAAGAAAAAGGTAAAGCCACATTGAGCGGAAAGAAAATGTGGTTTGATGACAAATTTGGTCGACTGAATACAGAAGAAAAAGGCGAATACCTCGGCAAGTTTGAACCGGATGATCGTATACTGGTAATTTATAAAGATGGTAATTATGAAATCACAGACCAGGAATTAACGCAACGCTTCGACCCTGAGAATGTATTGTTGATTGAGCGTTTCAAACCTGAAAGTATTGTAACTGCAGTTTATCTTGATAATGATAAGTATCAATATAATGTCAAGCGTTTTAAAATTGAAACTACTACGCTTAAAAATAAATTCTTCTTTATTAAGGAAGGCGATGGTAATTATGTTGAAGCTGTAACAACTGATGAAGAACCTGTACTCGCTATGCAAAGCGGCCGTGGTACACAAGTGCGTAAAGCAAAAATTAAATTGGGCAAAGTTGCTGAAGTGATGGGCTGGAAAGCAGTAGGCGCTAAGCTCACTGATTTTAATAAGAGCATTGAAATGGAATGGGTGAAGGAAGAGAAGACGAATCAGGGGGAGTTGTTTGAGTAAAATACTATTTACATTCCTTAACAAAATCTTTTCAACCTTGCTGAAACCATCAGCAAGGTTTTTACTTCTTGATTGGTAACAGGAAATAAAAATCCCTGTTGCCAATTATATGAAAGCGAAATTTTTACCAACCGTATTCCTTCTACTTGCTTCCATTTTTGCAACTGCACAGGTGAAACCCATCATCAAAGCAGGTATCATCAACTCCACCTGGAAAGGTGATGCACAACAAACATTACTATCACTCACTGATAAAGCCGAAGGATTTATTGATACCCGTAACCGTACCGGTTTTTATGCAGGTGGTGCTGTTGATATACCATTGGGCGATAACTTCAGCTTTGAGCCAGGTTTAGTTTATACACAAAGAGGTTATGGTTTAAGAGGTAACCTTACCATAAATGCATTAAAGATTAGTGCACTCAATGCAAGAGCCACTGCTCAAATGCATTATGTGGATGTACCCGTGTTGTTCAAAGTAAAGCCTGCAGGTGGTTTTACCATCTTTGCTGGCCCGCAGGTTTCTTATTTGGTAAAAAACAATTTAAGAGCTGACGTTAATGTTCTCGGCTTTTCACTCCTCAATACCAATTTGGATATTACGAACCAATTCAATCGTTTTGATGTGGGTGTAACAGGTGGTATCGGTTATGAATCAGAAAGCGGTATTGGTATTAATGCAGCTTTTGAAAGAGGGTTTAACAGGCTGGATAAAAATCAAAACTTCAGCGTATTTAATCAGGGTGTAAAAGTGGGATTAACGTATAAATTCTAATCAAACATTTAGCCTTGTAACCGGGAGTTGACATATACTATAAAACAATCCACAATGTGAAAACAAAAGCGGAGCGCTACAGCGTTCCGCTCAATTATTTTACATAACGTTTCATTTCTCTTTCTACATCTCTGTTACGTATTGTCTCTCTTTTATCATGCAATTTTTTACCACGACCTAAACCAATTTCTATCTTGGCCAGATTGTTTTCATTAAAAAAGATACGCAACGGAATAATGGTAAATCCCTTTTCCTTAATCTTGGCTTCCCACTTCTTTAATTCTTTTTTATTGAGCAGTAGTTTACGATCGTGAACTGCCATGTGGTTATTGGTTGTTCCAAATTTATATTCAGCAATGTGTAAACCTTTAATCCACAATTCACCTTTATGAAAAAAGCAATAAGCATCAGAGAAACTTACTTTCCCTTCACGTATCGATTTTACTTCCGTTCCAACCAATACCATGCCTGCAACGAGTTTATCGTCGAATGCATATTCATGAAAGGCAGAACGGTTTTTTAATTCCATAGTATAAAAATAAAAAAGCAATCAGCTATGTGCAACACAAAAGCTGATTGCAATATCAACATTCATTCAATTAGCTCCTGAACAGCACCAGAATCTTACTCAATTTTTCTTTCAACTCTTTACGGTCAATAATCATATCCAAAAATCCATGCTCCAGTAAAAATTCACTACGTTGAAAACCTTCGGGCAAATCTTTCTTGATGGTTTCTTTAATTACACGTGGGCCTGCAAAACCAATTAATGCACCGGGTTCACCAATATTCAAATCACCCAGCATGCCAAAGCTAGCGGTAACACCACCAAAAGTTGGATCTGTAAGCAATGTGAGATAGGGGAGCTTTGCATCACTCATCTGCGTGAGCTTGCCACTTATTTTTGCAAGTTGCATCAACGAGAATGCACTTTCCATCATACGTGCACCACCGCTTTTGCAAATCAAAAGCATTGGCAATTTATGTTGCAAACAATAATCAACTCCTCTTGCAATTTTTTCGCCCATCACACTTCCCAGCGAACCGCCAATGAAATCAAAATCCATACAACACACAACCGTTTCTTCATTGTTTATTTTTCCAAAAGCTACACGTATAGAATCATGCAAATCTGTTTTTTTCCAGATTTCTTCTAATCGTTTACCGTATGGTTTCAAATCAGTAAACCCTAAATAATCTTTGGAGCGAATATTATCAAATAATTCGGTGTAATCATCACCATCAAATAAAATATCATAATACTCTGCACTGCCAATACGGTGATGATAATTACACTGCGGACACACAAATTTATTTTCTGCAAGCTCCTGCGTTGTAGAAGTGTATTTGCATTCAGGGCACTTACTCCACAAACCTTCCTGTATTTCCCTTTTGTCAGTGGATTTTGTTAAGATTCCTTTTTGCACACGCTTAAACCAGCTTGATTTCAATTCATGCTCAGGCAGGTCTTCACCTGTTAAATTCTTTTCAATATCTTCTTCTCGTTTTGACATTCTTTAAAATTTAGATGAACGAGTTTTTTGTTACCAACAATGTGCAAACAAGACATCGTTCCTTGCGTCGCACACATCATAGCATCTACATGTATCAACTGTGGTTTGTAATTTGAGTATTCCTCAAAATACTTTGCATACTATGCGTTACGGTTAATACAATTCAAATCATCAAAAGCTACTTCCAAACGTTTAATAAAACTTTCTTCGCCTTTACGCAACCACACACGTGGGTCGTAATGTTTTTTATTGGGGCTGTCAGGTCCTTCAGGATTCCCTAATTGTCCCTGTAAATAAGCTTCATTCTTTTTATAGTTATTCAACACACCTTCCCAAAAAGCCCATTGCAAATCTGTATCAATATTCATTTTAATAGCTCCATAACCAATCGCTTCACGAATTTGACTTTGAGGTGAGCCACTTCCGCCATGAAAAACAAAGAATACGGGCTTAGGACCGGTCTTCAATTCTTTTTCAATGTATACCTGGCTGTTATTCAAAATTTCAGGACGCAGTTGTACATTCCCAGGTTTGTAAACACCATGAACATTGCCAAATGCAGCTGCTACAGTAAATAGTTTTCCCACTTTACTTAATTCTGTATAAGCATATGCCACATGTTCAGGTTGCGTATAAAGTTTATCATTATCAACATCACTGTTATCTACACCATCTTCTTCACCACCTGTAACACCCAGTTCAATTTCAATTCCCATGCCCAATGGTTGCATGCGTTTGAAAAACTCAACAGAAGTATGAATATTTTCTTCCAGCGGTTCTTCGCTCAAATCCAACATGTGAGAGGAGAAGAGCGGCTGACCTTTTTCTTTATTAAATTCAATACCAGCATCAATTAATCCACTAATCCAGGGCAACCATTTTTTAGCGGCATGGTCAGTATGCAATATAACAGGCACACCGTAATATTTAGCAACATTGTGAATATGCAATGCGCCGGAGATAGCACCGCTGATATTTCCCTGCAATTTATCATTTGGCATTCCTTTACCGGCAATAAACTGAGCACCTCCGTTTGAAAACTGGATAATAACAGGTGAATTTACTTTTGCTGCTGTTTCCAAAACACCGTTAATAGTATTGGTTCCAATTGTATTTACTGCAGGTAACGCAAACTGATTATCTTTTGCATCGTTTAAAAGTGCTTCCAGCTCAGCTCCGTACAATACGCCTGCTCTGTATTTGCCCATGGTTGTAGTTTTAAAAGTGTAAGTTTTCGATTTTAAGAGCCGCTAAGATAGTTAAACTGTGAAAATGAGCAATTTTAGAAACAGGGGAGTTTTTCACCCGACAAACAGTTATTTGTTTTTGGAAAAAAGCAGTACTCCGGGTTCAATTTGCTGTATAGAATAACCTCGTTGCTGCATTACAGTCATTACAGATTGCTTTTTTGTTTCTTTTTCAAAATAGAATAAGAAATGAGGGATATTATTTGCATCCATAGCCTCCGCAATTTGCTCCGTGCTCACATTAATATTGCTCAGTTGAAAAAAACGGGCACCGCTTAAGTATGCAACTACCATTGTTTCCGGTGATTTTTTATTGGATGTAAAGTTTCCTGAGATTTGATATTGCTTAAACCAACTTGCAACTGTGTGAATTTGTTTCCACTGCGGGTGAAATGCATTTTGTTTTAATTCAAGTACAGGATAAATGACAAAACTTAAAAAGATAACGAGAAAAACAATTGACTTCATCAGCGGTTTTAATGGATACTTTTTCAAAACAGTTTGTAACAAAACAAATCCTGCAGGCAGCAACAGTATATTTAAAATCCATAAATACCTGCTATCTACAAATGTGAGCAAATAACCGGCTGGGAAAATGATTAGAAAAATACTCAGCTTTCTGTAAATAGTGTCTTTTTCTTTTATAGCAATTCCAAATATGCCAGCAATAATTAATGGAGCAAAAAATGAAATGTTGAAAAGCAATTTTACAAAAACAATACAGTTGTGAAGGAATACTTTTATCTGTTTCAAAAAATAATTGCTCGATGTAAAAAGGTTCACCACTTCACCTTTGTAGTAAGACGGGTCTTCCCACCAAGAGTAAGAATCAGCATATTCGGGTGCATGAAAAAAAGCATTCTCATTTGTCATGCCACGTAAAAACCAACTGAGATTTAAACGAGATGAATTTCCAATTGTAAAATTACCATACTTGTTACTGATAGTTGCAATCCAAGGCACACATATAACCAACAATGGAATCAAGAAAAACAACAACGGTTTCAATGCGGATTGCTTTTTGAAATAAAAATGCTGCGCCAATAAAATCAAATGAATAAATCCTAAAAAAGGAAGAACATAAGTTTTAGCGAAAAATCCGAACCCAACAAGCACACCGCACCAAATATGAATTTTCTCATTTTTATAAAAATCTTTTCTTAAAACCAGTAACAACCATCCTAGTATAAATGGCAATACTAAAATATCAGCTGCCAGTTCATGAAAGCTAAATTGTAGTAAAAGAATTACAAGAATAAACAGTATAGCTGTAATCCATTCTTCTGCAATTGAAAAAATAATACAAAGCTTGCTCATTAAAAATATAATGATGAGCGATATCACCGCATTGGAATAAAAGAAAAGCAATTGTATGCTGATGCCTGTATTTACAAATGGGGCTATGAGCCAAGAGTGGAGCGGGCTCCAAAAACCATTAACAGCACGCTCAAGATTTCCTGTTGCTAAATGCTTTGCTACGGTGCTGTAGCCAGTTCCATCAACATCAAAAATATATTGATGTAATGGTAGTAATACAAAAAATAAGATCAGATAAAAAGCAGATGCAAATAATAAATGATACCTGTGCAGCACTTTCATGATGTTAAAAATAAGCTTTCCCTGAGTTTAGCAAAATATGCGCCGGCATTCAGCATACGGCTTCCATACCAGCTAAAAATTTCACCATCCACTAAAATAATTTTTTCAATACCTGTAAGTTCCTTTAACTCATTAATATGTTTTTGTTTGAAGGGAAATGGTTCTGATGAAAGCAGCAGCACATCTGGCTTCAATACTTTGATTTCTTCAATGGTAACTTCAGGGTATCTCATAGCATTTGCCAACGCATTTTTGAATCCTGATTTTTGCAACATACTGTTGATAAACGTATCGCCACCAATACTCATGTAAGGCTTTTGCCAGATAAGATAAAGCGTTCTTACCTGTTGTTCGAAGTTGAGCAGTTGAAATGAAGCATCAATTTGCTGAACGAGTTCGTTTGCTTTTGCTTCAGTACCAGTAAGTATACCGGTATCTTTTATCATTTCAAATGCGTCATCAAGCGTTACAATATCGCTAACATAAACAAGAAAATGGTTGACCAGTTTATCCACCTGTTCTTTTACATTTTCTTCTTTGTTGGCAAAAATGAGTGTAGGTTCTAGTGCCTTTATTTTTTCAAAGGAAACTGTTTTGGTGCCACCTATTCTTGTTCTGGATTTAAACCATTCCTTTGGATGTACACAAAATTTAGTTATACCTACTACTTCATCATTTAATCCTAAATCAAACAACAATTCAGTAATTGAGGGAACTAATGAAACAATCCGCAACGGATGGGAGGGTGGTAAAAGTAATTTGCCTGTTTGATGCTGAACGTACATGCTCATTTCAAAACAGGCAAATTAGTAATTTAAAGCGGTTACGGGTGTTGAGGTAATTAAAACAATCAGGTTTAGCTCAGTGATTGAACCGGATTTTAATTCTTTCTTTCAGCTTATTCAGGAATATTGGATGTTGGTTTGAATAAATAGAAAAAAAGATCTGGATTTCACGGACATGGATTTTCAGGTTTTTTCGGTTTTTCGCTAGGATCCAGATCTTTTTTAGCCTCTTTTTAGTTCTCTTGGTTCCGTTTTCAGAAGAGTCTGATGCGGGTTGGCTTTGTTTTGGTTTTTCAGGACTTGGTTTCGGTTTTTTTCTTTCGGTTTTGCAACTGGTTTTAGGATACTTGGATTTAGTTTACGGATTTTTGGACTTAAACGATAACTGGTTTTCTTATAGGTACGGATTCTAAATTATTTTTTAAAAATTGGAAGTTGACCGATATTGGATTTTTTCATTTGTTGATCTTTCAATGGATTTGGATATTGTTTACCGGTGTGTTTCCTAAGTTAGTTGTTGATTGTGTTATCAATCAACTTCCGATACAAAAGTAGTCCCGCTAAGTATGCTGTACAAGAGCACTAGTTCTCAATTTTCAGCCATCAGTATTTACCGCACATAACGTATAGATGCGTTTAAAACAAACGTAGTTCTACGAGTTTTCTTCATGTTTCAAGCTTAAAAGATGATAAAAACAAAAACCTTCAGCCAATAACTGAAGGTTTTTGTAAAAAGTACTTAGGTAAATTTTACCTCGTGAGAGATTGAATGAGGTCATATTTTGTTACAATATGATAATTCCCAGCTTCATCCTTACTCATTACAGCCCCGTTTTCCTTATTAATCATGGTACTGAGGCGTTCCACTGGTGTATCATAAGCAACAACAGGAAATGCATGCTCCATTACAGCACTTATTTTTTCATTCTTTAATTCCGGATTGGAAAAAATTTTGGCAAACAAACCGCTTTCTGAAATAGAACCCTCCATGCCGCCGCCGTTCATTACCGGTATCTGGTCTATATCATATTTTTTCATCAGCTCAACTGCTTCTGAAACTGTATGATTGGGCTCAACAGTTACCAAACGATTATGTGCTCTTGACGAAACAATATCTTTGAACGTCTTTACATCAAGGAAACCACGTTCCATCATCCATTGGTCATTATATATTTTACCAACATAACGGCTGCCATGATCATGCAGAATACAAACCACCAAATCATCTTTCTTTAAACTTCCCTTTAGTTGCATTAATCCCTGCAAGCAACTTCCTGCACTGTAGCCGCAAAAGAGTCCTTCTTCTTTTGCAAGTCTGCGTGCCATAATAGCGCCATCTTTATCAGTTACCTGTACAAATTCATCAATCACACTCATATCATAATTTTTCGGTACAAAGTCTTCACCAAAACCTTCACTTATGTAAGGGTGCACTTCATTCATATCAATTTCGCCAGTTTTAAAATACTTGGTGAGTAATGAACCATACACATCCACCGCCCATATTTTGATGTTCGGATTTTTTTCTTTGAGATACATGGCTGTACCTGTTATTGTACCACCGGTACCTGCTGTGCATACAAGATGGGTTATCTTTCCATCAGTTTGATTCCATATTTCAGGACCTGTTGTTTCATAATGTGCCAGGCGATTAGCCAGATTATCATACTGGTTCATGTGCATGGAGTTTGGCACTTCTTTGGCAAGGCGTGCCGCTACACTGTAATAACTCTTTGGGTCTTCGGGCAATACATTGGTGGGGCACACAATTACTTCTGCACCCACTGCTTTTAAAATATCAGCCTTTTCTTTGGATTGTTTATCAGTAGTTACAAAAATGCATTTGTAACCTTTTACTACGGCTGCCAGAGCCAGGCCCATTCCTGTATTTCCGCTGGTGCCTTCAATGATGGTTCCGCCTGGTTTCAGTTTGCCTTCCTGCTCGGCTACTTCTACCATCTTTAATGCCATTCGGTCTTTAATAGAGTTGCCGGGGTTGAAATAATCAACCTTTGCTACTACGGTGCATGGAAAATCACGGGTGATTTTGTTTATACGAATTAACGGCGTATTGCCGATTGTTTCTAGGATGTTGTTTTTGATATCCATATTGCTTGTTAAGCCGCAAAGTTACGGTTTCAGAACAAGCGTTAGGTTATGCGGCTGACTTTTTCCTTCTTAAAAATCCGTCAAAAAGCATGAGCCCCAACACTACAGTAACCATGAGCAGACTGTACAACACGGTGCTGTTAAGCATTTTTGAGATGTCAAACTTGGGCAACTGTTTATCTTTTAGTTCAAACGGAATAAGGTTTGAACTGCCGCTTGACGTAGTCCAGTTTATTTGTGAGATTGAATAAATGAGCAATGTGCAAATAGTAATAATAAAAAAAGCAGCAATAGTGCGGATGATATTTTTGTTGATGTACGTACTGGTGGCAGCTTTTGGTTGCATACTGGCAATTTGCTCCATTACATTTTTGGCAAAGCGCAGCGGAGGTTGCTCCAGCTCCGTTTCAATCATGAGCAGTTGTTGCAACTCCAGTTGCTCTTTGTACTTGGATTTCCAGTCTTCATTGACAGCCAGCATTTTTTCAACAAATACTTTCTCGTCAGCAGTGGCGCTGCCATCAATATAACTCCACATTTGTTCTTCTATTTGTTGCTCTTTCATAATAATGAAATTAAAATTAAAAAGTTTCCTGCACCTCCCGTGCAAAATGTTTTTCCATTGTTTCTTTAAGTCGTTGTCTGGCACGATGCAATTTTACTTTTGCATTGTTGGGTTCTATATGCAGTATCTGTGCAATTTCATCCAGGCTTTGTTCAGCTTTATAAAACAGTAGCAGCAGTTTAGCGTCATCAGGGTTTAATAAATTCATGGCACGGTTCAGCAATGCGGTTCTTGAATGTTGCTCAATTACATCAGCTTTTAAATTACTTTCATTGGCATTGGCAAGTTCAAAAACACCTTCCTGATCAAGCGAATGAATATCCAGTTTTTTCTTTCTTAAAAAACTCAAACTTAAAGAGCTTACGATGGTATAAAGCCATGTGCTGAATTTTGCATCACCCCTGTAATCTTTCAAATTCAAATATGCTTTTACAAAAGCGCTTTGGGCCAATTCTTCCGCATCTTCCCGGTTTTTAGTGTAACGCAGGGCAATAGTAAAAGCAAAGCTTTGGTACTTGTTTACCAGCAGCTCATACTTTTGCTGATTGCCTTTTAAAACCTGTGCAATCACTTCCTGGTCAGATGGAACAGTCTGCGTCATTCGTTTGTTAAGACTACATATATATGCCCTTGGTTACAAGTTGATACATTTTTTTGAAAAAAGGTGATTTTTTAAGAAAATCTGTAACCTGCCTCTTTCAGCCGTAGTCCTATGTTGCAGAAACAATATTTTAAAAATAAAAAATTAGTTATGAACGGAGAATTTTTAATCGCCATTTTAGTTCCTCTTGGAGCCTTTGCCGCCATTTTTGGTTTGTTTTATTTAAAAAACAAAGAAAACATGGCCCTTATTGAAAAAGGAATTAATCCCAAAGAATACACAACCCGACCTGCGCCATACCGCAGTTTAAAATGGGGTTTATTGTTGATGGGTGCCGGCTTGGGATTGTTACTTGGCTACCTCTTGAGCATGCAATTTGTCCCAGATAATGATAATCCAGTGATGTATTTCTCTATGCTGGCTATATGCGGCGGTGCCGGTTTATTTCTTTCATACAGAATTGAAAAGAAAGAAACCATTGATAATAAAATACAGGAATAAAAAGATGACGTTATAAGTCATGGTACTACTAGCATCGCTTGTATCGTCGCACATTTCAGGGTTCAGTTATCATAGAATCATTAACTCAACTATAAAACACCTTTATCATCAAGCCACCTTTTTCAACAGAGGTGGTTTATTTTTTTATTTCTTCCATTGCTTTTAACACGATAGGATCTTGCAGGTTGGAAATTTTAAAATAACCTTCATTGCCCCATATATATCGTGCAATCATAGCATTCAGGTAATTGCGGAGTAACTGATGCTGTGCTGCTGTAAAGTTTTCAACTTTTAATTCGTGCTTGGCTGCTTCTGCTGCAAACAGCAGCCACAGTGAAGCATCATTATTCAGAAGCTCTTGCAACTGTACAGGATTTGCAGCCGTTTTTAATTTTGGTTTGTTAGTAACATAAAAAGTTAACGATGCGGATTCAATTACTTTCCTCAGCTCTTCATGATTTTTAAACAGCAAAAATTCCAATGAATCAGCGGGTATGAATACATCCGGACTAATACCTCCGCCGCCATAAACTTTTCTGCCATCTTTTGTTTTATATACTTTTCCAATATGATTGGATGTATCGTTATGAAACAATTCGCCATCATTAAAACGGTTCATGATTTCATCCTTATACAAATCTGTTTCTCCACGTTTGTAAGGTTTTTGAATACTGCGGCCAATAGGTGTGTAATAACGGCTAATGGTTAATCTTACTGCACTTCCATCACTCAACTGAAATTGCTCCTGCACCAATCCTTTACCAAAAGTACGGCGGCCAACAATTGTAGCCCTTCCCCAATCCTGCATGGCGCCAGCCAGCACTTCAGTTGCACTTGCGCTTCCTTCATCTATCAATACAACAAGCTTTCCTTCTTCAAATAAACCCGGGCGACGAGCCGTATAGTTTTGCCTTGGTGATGATTTGCCTTCTGTATATACTATGTCTTTATTATCACTTAAAAATTCATCGGCAATTTGTATTGCATCATCCAGCATACCACCACCATTTTCACGTAAATCCAAAATGAGTTTTTTCATGCCTTCTTTTTGCAGGCGTTCCAGGTTTTGCATAAAATCTTCATAGGTGTTACTTGAAAATTTATTAAGACGGATAAATGCAATACCGGGCTCAATGATATAGGCTACATCAACTGATTTTACGGGAATGATACCACGCTTAATCGAAAGTTCTACTAATTTGCCATCACGTATCAACTTCACCTTCACCTGGGTGCCTTTTGCCCCACGAAAAATTTGTCTGATGCGGTCACTGTTTATTTTTTTACCTGAAACAATTGAATCATTTGCGGAAATAATTTTATCTGCAGTTAAAACACCCGCCACTTCTGCAGGGCCGCCGGGAAAAGTTTTTAAAACAGTAATAGTGTCATTAATTAACCCAAATTCAATACCAACACCTTCAAAGCTTCCTTTCATTTCATCATTCACTGCCTGCACTTTGGCGGGAGGAATATAGATAGAATGCGGATCCAACTGGCTCATTACGTTTTGTATGGCCATCAATCCTAAAGAATCTGTATTTACGGTATCCACATATTTGGAGCGAACCAGTTCCAGTATTTCTTCCAGTGATGTACGTTTCTTCGTTCCAAAAAAAGATGGACTATAGGAACCCATATTATCTTTTAGTTTATAACCAAAAAACATTCCCAGAAAAACGGCTGCGGCCAGCAATAAGGGTAACCAGATTTGAAGCTTCTTTTGACTCATGATTGGATTTTATGGTAAATCGCTGCGAATTTCACGAAAATAAACCATATTGTGCGGGTGTAATTAAGCTTTTTAATAAATTACAGATTCGGTACTAAAACTGAATAAAAAAGTATGGCTGCTATAAAATTGATTGCTGACAGTGGCGCCACAAAAGCTGAGTGGTGCCTGCTCAAAGGGAAAAAGAAGAAAGTATTCTTTACTACGGGCATCAGTCCATATTTGATGAATACGGAGCAAATTGTAAAAATGCTCAACAAAGAATTAAAACCCGCCATAAAAAAAGAAGCGATTGCTGAAATTTATTTTTACGGAACCGGTTGTGCCAATCCTGATAACGTAAAAAGCATTCGCAAGGCCTTGAAAGAAGTTTTTTCAACCGCTAAAAAAGTAAATGTTGATACTGACATAATGGGTGCTGCCCGGGGCGTGTGTGGCAAAACAAAAGGGATTGCCTGTATTTTGGGCACCGGTTCCAATGCCTGTTATTATAATGGAAGCCGAATTTTAAAAAGCAGTCCCGGTCTTGGTTATGTGCTGGGTGATGAAGGAAGCGGAGCATATATGGGCCGCAAAGTGATTCAGCATTTTCTCTACAATACATTTGAAGGCGAACTCATGACAAAGTTTGATAACAAGTTTAAAACCAGTCGTCTTGAGATATTAGATAAAGTTTATCGTCAACCCTTGCCTAACAAATACATGGCATCTTTCGCAATGTTTTTATCTGAAAACCGGGGGCATTATATGATTGAAAACATTATTGAAGACAGCTTTAATGATTTCTTTTTCAATCATATTTACAAATTCAAAGAAAGCTGGCAACATCCTGTGAATTTTGTGGGAGGAGTTTCTTTTGCTTTCAAAGATGTTTTAAAGGAACTTTGCAGCGGATACGGCCTGCAGTTGGGACGAATTATGAAGAATCCAATGGAAGGATTGGTGGAGTATCACAGTTAAACGACCATTATGAACGAATTTATACGAATCACCGAACAGGAATCAAATTATCATCATCTGGAAGAAATGAGTGTAGCCGATCTGCTGCACAACATCAATAAAGAAGACAGCACAGTGCCTGATGCTGTTGCCAAAGCAATTCCCCAAATTGAACCATTAGTAAGTGTGATTAGTGATAAAATGCTCATGGGTGGCCGTTTATTTTATATTGGAGCAGGTACCAGTGGACGATTGGGCATTGTAGATGCAAGTGAATGTCCACCAACCTATGGAGTTCCTTACGGTTTAGTTGTAGGAATTATTGCAGGCGGTGAAAAAGCAATTACCAGTGCTGTAGAATTTGCTGAAGACAGTAAAGAACAAGGCTGGGCAGATTTAGAAGCTCATAACGTAAGTGATAAAGATGTGGTGATTGGTATTGCAGCCAGTGGTACTACGCCTTATGTAATTGGCGCACTTGAAGAATGCAGAAAAAGAAATATCATAACAGGAAGCATCAGTTGCAATCCCAATTCTCCTGTAAGCCAGGCTGCTGATTTTCCCATTGAAGTAGTAGTTGGGCCTGAGTTTGTTACCGGTAGCACACGCATGAAAAGCGGTACAGCACAAAAGCTGGTGCTTAATATGATTTCAACATCTGTTATGATTCAACTGGGCAGGGTAGAAGACAACCGCATGGTCAATATGCAGTTGAGTAATGAAAAATTGGTTGACCGTGGTGTACAAATGCTCATGCTCCGTAGCGGCTTAACTGATTATGAAAAAGCAAAAGATTTATTACTGCAGCACGGCAGTGTAAAGAAGGCGTTGGTGAGTTTGAGGTGATAGTTTTTCTTTTTTTGGAACTTGTCTGTTGCTTTTTTGATTTTTACTTCCATGCACAACAATATAGAAATAAAAGCACGCTGTGCCGATGCTTCCTTTATCAAAAATTATTTGCAACAGCATCATGCTGATTTTAAAGGCACTGATTTTCAAACCGATACTTATTTCAACGTAAACAATGGCCGTTTAAAATTGCGGCAGGGCAATATTGAGAACTCACTCATTTATTACAACCGTGAAAACAAAGCCGGTCCAAAGTTGAGCGAAGTAACCTTGTATCCTGTTCCTGCAAATAGTGAACTGCTCAAAAAAGCTTTAACTCAGGCAAATGGCATTAAAGTAGAAGTAAAAAAGAAAAGGGAGATTTATTTTATTGAAAATGTAAAGTTTCATGTTGATGAAGTGGAAGGGCTGGGCAATTTTGTAGAGATAGAGGCGATTGATGTAAATGGAAGCAAAGGCTTAGAATTGATTAAGACGCAATGTGATTTTTATATGAAAGAATTGCAGATAAAAGCTGAAGATTTATTGACTATGAGTTATAGTGATATGTTGATGAAAGATTAACGCACAATCACTGTTCCCAAACTTTTCAGCAACTCTGTTTCCATTTGTTTTAAATGCTGATGGGTTTTAATAAGTGTAATCAACTCTTCATCGGTATGGGGTTTTTCAAGATCTTTTTGATTTTCATCAATCATGCCTTTGATCTTACGGAGTTTTAAATACGTAAGTACAGAATAAATTTCCTCTTTGTACAAATCTTCTCTTGTGGGAACAATTACTTCGTATGGTGCTTCACGCCAGTTGGCACTTATTTCATGTTTGATATCAGTTAACGAAACAACATTCTTGCTGATGTTTTGATTTTCATGAAACAAAAAGTTTTTGGTTACAGGTTCCAATCCATCTTTGTACCAAACATTGTATTGATTAACGATTTCCTGCAAATCAGCATTCTCAATCATATTCCATTCATCAGCATCGGCTAAGATATATTGAGCTACAGTTTGTTTATCATCCCAGGGTTGCAAACCGAAATCCAACAGACAACGTACCAATGCACGTTCATGCTGCTCATCACGGTTAAAAAATTCTGAAACCTCATCTTCAGGTGAAGCTGCTTCTTCAGTGCCAGGTAAAGGTTCAACCGGTTGCTTTTGTTCCAGTTTGTTTACACGTTCCCGAATAAATTTATTGACGAGGTTGTGCAAACCCTGCTCATCAATTTTTAATAGCTGGGCACTTTGCTTTATGTAGTCTTCCTGTCTTGTAAAATCTTCAACTTTATTAATGCGACTGATGCTTTCTGCAATAGTATTAACTGCGGCAGCTTTTTTATTGCTGTCATTTCCTGCATCTTTCAGCATTACTTCAAGCTGAAAGAGAATCACATCTTTTTTGTTTTGCTTGATGAACTCAATAAAACCGGCAGCGCCTACTTTGTTTACGTAACTGTCGGGGTCTTCTTTATCAGGAATCAATACAAGTTGTACATTCAAACCTTCTTCTAATGCCAGATCCAATCCACGCATGGCAGCTTTTACGCCGGCAGCATCACCGTCATAAAGAATGGTAAGATTATTACTGTATTTTTTAATTAACCTTAACTGATCGGGCGTTAAAGATGTACCACCGCTTGCCACCACATTTTCAATACCCGCCTGGTGCAATGAAACAACATCTGTATATCCCTCTACCAATAAACATTCATCGTTCTTATCAATAGCCTGTCGTGCAAAATAAGTTCCGTAAAGAATTTTACTCTTTACATATATTTCATTCTCCGGCGTGTTGATGTACTTGGGTGCATTTTCTTTTTTACCGATGACACGTGCACCAAAGCCAATGACTTTACCTGTAGCATTATGTACGGGAAAGATGATGCGTTCCTTGTAATTATCCTGCAACTCACCATTACGTTCTGTAACAATTCCTGTTTTGGTTAAAAGTTCAGGATTATATTGTTGTTTGAGCGCTTCACTTGTAAATGCAGTACGTTCCTGTGGTGAATAACCTACTTGAAATTTCTTCAACACTTCTTCACGAAAGCCACGTTCTTTCAAATAACTTAAACCTATTGTTTGTCCTTCCTCTGTTTCAAATAATTGCTTGGTAAAAAAATGTTGTGCAAAACTGTTGATGATGTACAAACTGTCAGCCGTTTGCTTTACCTGCAATTGTTCGGGTGATGAATACGTTTCTTCAACTTCTACATTGTACTTGGCAGCAAGCCATTTCAAAGCATCCACATACGAATACTTTTCATGCTCCATCAAGAAGCTCACCGTATTTCCGCTTCTGCCGCAACCGAAACATTTATAAATTTCTTTGGAAGATGAAACAGTAAAAGAAGGCGATTTCTCATTGTGAAATGGGCAGAGGCCTAAATAATTGGCTCCACGTTTTTTCAATTTCACAAAACCGCCAATAACTTCAATAATATCGGAGCGGTTAAGAATTTGCTGTATGGTATCCTGACTAATCACGGGCGGGCAAATTACAACTTTTGAGGGGATGAATTTTCCTTTCTACAAAAACAGCCGTTAGCGCCTTTCATGTTTATATTTGAATCCTATTGATTATGACCATGAAGCAATTGAAACTAAGCTGTTTGCTGGCCTTATTGTGCGCTCAAACCGCAATGGCACAGGTTGATTTTCGTAGCGAATCCATTTATTTTTTAATGACCACCCGCTTTTTTGATGGCGATACCACCAACAGTGCACCTACTGAATGGTGTTCTTACATTCCCGGTGTAAACAATCCCAACATTACTGACCCCAAAGATGTAACATGGCGTGGCGATTTTAAAGGGTTGGTTCAGCAATTAGATTATATCAAGGGTATGGGCTTCACCGCCATCTGGATTACACCAGTTGTACAAAACCGTGGGCCATTGGATTATCACGGTTATCATGCATGGGATTTTGCAAAGGTTGACCCCAGGCTTGAATCAACTGGTGTAACGTTTAAAGATTTATGTGATGCAGTTCATACTAAGGGAATGAAGATCATTCTTGACATTGTAACAAATCATGCAGGTCGTTTTGGAATTAAATCACTGGCTGAATTAAAATACAATACTGATCCCAATCAACCATGGGGGCAAAATTCATTGGGGCAACCATTAACAGATAATCCTAACTGGGAGTATGATGGTTTAACACCCAATCCAGATGATAATAAAATCTGGAGCCGTGCAAATCTGGCAAAGATGCCGCCGCCTTTCAATCAAAATTTATCTTTATACAACTGGCCATCTACACAAAGTTTTCTTACAACATCCGACCCTAATTGGTACAACCAGGTAGGTAATGGTTTTGTGCAGGGATGGGATGACACATTGAATTGTTATTACGGAGCTATTGCAGGTGATTGTGTTGATTTAAAAACATCATCACAAACAGTGCGTGATTATTTTTTCAATGTGTATAAGACGTACATTGATATGGGCGTGGATGGTTTCAGATGGGATACATGGAAGCACATGCCCAAGCGGGACATCATTCATCTCTACGACCGTTTTAAAGCATACAAACCTGATTTGTTTGTGTTTGGTGAAGTAGCACAGAAGCGTTTTGAATTACATCCTGTGTTGGAGTTGAATCCGCATTGGTACACATGGCGTGATGGGGTAGGTTCGCAACCATTAGGGCTGGGTGTACTTGATTTTTATGCACAGGCAACTTTTCATAATATTTTTGAAGATGGTGGTGCATTCAGTGGTGTTACCGATGCCGCACGTTATGATAATTTATATGGCGACCCATCTTTATTAGTAACATGGTTGGATAATCATGATTTTGGGCCCAACAATGATTGGAACAGACGCTATGGTGGCAGTGAACAAAACCTGGCAGCCTGTATGAACTTTATGTTTACCTGGCGTGGTATTCCATCAGTGTATTATGGAACGGAAATGCAATTTATGAAAGGTGCTTATACCGATATTCATGAAGCAGCTTCCATTCAAAAAAGTTTAGACTTAACAGGAAGGGCATATTATGGTAACAATGTAAATACGGCAGTGAACCATAAAATTTATAAACACTTTGCAAAACTTAATGCTATCCGTAAAGCTATTCCTGCTTTGCAAAAAGGTACATGGAACTGGGGTGGCAATTATCCCGGCAATGGAATCGGATATACAAGGACCTTTGGCGGACAAACTGTTTGTGTGGGCTTAGCAAAAGATGGTGATGCGAATTTTAATTTCACATCAATTCCAAATGGGATTTATCGTGATGCAGTAACAGGAAGAGAAGTGAATGTAACCAACGGCACTTTGCAGTTTAGTGTGAAATCTGTTTCAGCAGGTATTTATGTGCAGAACGGTCCGGGTATGATAGGCGAGAGTGGTGCAGGATATTTTGAAGCATGTGTTACCGGTTGTGCACCTACACCCAAAACAACGATTGCTCCTGTAAGTGATAATTACACATCACCCATCAATGTAACTATTACTGCATCTGCAGGTACAGCACCATATACTATTTATTACACAACAAATGGTTCAACGCCCACAACTGCAAGCACTGTTTATACAGCACCGCTTAACATCAACACTGCCACAGTTGTAAAAGCAATTGCACGTGATGCAAATGGAAAAATAAGTGAACTGGCTGCACAGAATTATACATTTGTTCAACCCAAACCAAAAGTTGCTATAACACCTGCAGCAGGAAATTATTTTAATCCGGTTAGTGTTACACTTACAGCAAGTAACGGTACTGCACCTTATACAATTTACTATACAACAAACGGAAGTGCACCAACAACTACAAGCACGGTTTATACAGCGCCTGTAAATATCAGTACTGCAACAACAGTTCGTGCAATTGCTGTTGATGCCAATGCACAAACTTCTAATGTTACAAGTGCGGTTTATACGTTCAATATTCCGCCGCCTGTTGTTACTGCAAATCCATCAGGTGGAAATTTTCCAACACCACCTGTTAATGTTACTTTAAGTGCTTCAACACCAAGACCACCTGCTACAATTTATTACACAACTGATGGAAGCACACCTACCACAAGCAGTAATGTGTATTCATCAGCTTTGGTATTCAATGGTTCATCATCTGTTACTTTGAAATATATTGGAAGAGATAATGAGGGAAGAATTTCAAATGTAGATTCACAACGTTATACATTCAATCCGATTCCTGATATATGGGTGTATTTTAAAAAGCCTGCTAACTGGGGTAGCAATATCCGTTGTTATTACTGGAATGCAACACCAACAGGTGCCATGCCGACAGTTGCGTGGCCGGGTGTATTAATGGAACCTGTGTGCACAGGAGGTGCATGGTATAAATTTAAATTCAATGGTGTAACCAGTGTGAATATCATTTTTACAGACGGTGCAGGCAAACAAACTCCTGATTTAACCAATGTAACCAATACAAGGTATTACGATAATGGATGGTTGAATACGGTACCTGAGATGACAAAACCCAGTGCTGGTTTTACCATGACACCATCATCAGGTAATGCACCGTTAACAGTAAACTTTAATGCACAAAATTCCAGCGGTTGCGGCAACCTCAGTTATTTCTGGGACTTTGGAAATGGAAATACTAACAGCTCCACCTTCACTGTAAGTTCATTGTATACGCAACCGGGAATTTACAATGTGAAATTGGTAATTCGTGATGCAAATGGTGCAAGCGATTCTGTAATTAAAGTATTGGAGGTAAATACAGCAGCAACAGGAATGGCAATTCATTTTAAACGTCCCAATACATGGACAAATATTCCAAGATTGTATTACTGGAACACACAACCTGCCGGTGCAACGATTGGTTGGCCTGGTGTAGCAATGGAAGATATTGGCGGTGGATGGTGGCGCTATGTTTTAAGCGGTGTAAACTGTACCAATCTTATTTTCAATAACAATGCATCACCGCAAACACCAGATTTGAATCGCTGTGGTGATTGTTGGTATGATGGTGGCTGGGTTAATGCTCCCACATCAGTTACGGGTGTATTGGCTCCTGCCAATGCTATTAAAATCTATCCCAATCCAGTGAATAATCTTGTTGGGTTGAAAAATGATTTACTGCAAAGCGGCACTTATACATTCCGTGTTACGGATATAACAGGAAGAATCATTTCTGAACAAGTAATCAGACTCGAACAAAAACAAACGTACTGGTTTACCAGAGAGCGATTGCACCTGAACAGTGGCACTATGATTTTGCAGTTGATTGATGGCAAGGGGATAATTAAGTGGAATGGGAAACTTATAGTAAATTAATTTCATCTGATAAGTCATGTTAAAAACCTTACAGAGTGTTTGTAAGGTTTTTTTGATGCCATGAAAAACAAGGCGTACAAGAGTGCGACGCAAAACCGACGAATTGAAAAACTTCAGCCGGTTCACAAATCCTTCTCCACAAAGCCCTGCGAAGCAGTGTGCATTTTTCCCCGTACATTTGCACCCGTTATGACAGCAGAAAAATTAAACGATATAAGGGAACGCATTCTTGTCCTGAGGAGGTTTCTTTGACGTTGAGAACCGACTATATAAAATTGCAGAAGACAAGCAACTCTCTCTGAGTCCCGGGTTTTGGGACGATAATAAGCGTGCTACAGAAATTCTGAAAGAAATCAAGAACAACGAGTATTGGATCAAGTTGTATGATGATACCAATACGGCTGTTGAAGACTTTGCTGTGCTGTTTGAGTTTTGGAAAGGTGGCGATGCTACTGAAGAAGAAACTAAAGAAGCATTTGATAAAGCTGTTGCTGCTATTGAAGATGCAGAATTTAAGAGTACATTAAATCAGCCTGAAGATGAATTGAATGCAGTGCTTCAAATCAACAGTGGTGCAGGCGGAACGGAAAGTCAGGATTGGGCAGAGATGCTTGCTCGTATGTACCGCATGTATGGCGAAAAGCAGGGATGGAAAGTAAAAGAATTGGATTGGCAGGATGGTGATGGTGCCGGTATTAAAACCTGTACCTATGAATTTGAAGGGCCTTTTGCTTATGGCTTTTTGAAAGCTGAAAGCGGTGTTCATCGTTTGGTTCGTATTTCGCCATTTGACAGTAATGCAAGAAGACACACTTCTTTTGTTTCAGTGTTTGTATATCCGTTAGTGGATGATACCATCAATATTGATATCAACCCTGCAGATGTTAAAATGGAAACTTCACGCAGTGGTGGTGCAGGTGGTCAAAATGTAAACAAAGTTGAAACGAAAGTTCAGTTAACGCATATTCCTACAGGTATTGTGGTTGTTTGTCAGCAGGACAGAAGTCAGCTTGGAAACAGAGAGCTTGCTATGCAAATGCTCAAGAGCCGCTTGTATGAAGAAGAATTAAGAAGACGCCAGGCAATAAAAGATGCTACCAACTCCACCAAGAAAAAAATTGAGTGGGGAAGTCAGATTCGATCTTATGTTTTTCATCCGTATAAAATGATTAAAGACCATCGCACTGATTATGAAGTGGGCAATGTGGGTCCGGTTATGGATGGTGAACTGGATGGATTTATTAAAGCCTATTTGATGAGTGAGAAGGAAGCAGAGCAGAAGTAGTAAGTCATTAGTAGATAGTATTATTAAAACATATTCTTTCAAATTTAATATTGCTTGTTATGAACCTT
>JBKCJY010000215.1:0-2988 GCA_046301455.1 Chitinophagaceae bacterium
GAACAGGAAGCAGTAGAAGCTACTGTTGAAAGTACCGTAAATGATAATGAAGCCGATGATGTGTATGATGATGTATTCAATAACACTATGGGTGTTGGTGCTGAATCAGGCGAAGACATCGGTATTACAGCGGGTATAGGTGTTTTTGGCCGCATGGAAAATGGCAGCTTAACAGGCCGTGTGGATAGTACACAACGCTGCTTTACTGTAACTGTTACTCCCCGTGACAGAGGCGTATTTCCCAAAACAGTAGTTATTAATTTCGGTAATGGTTGCCTTGGCCGTGATGGAAAATTGCGTAAAGGAAAAATTATTACTGTATTTACAGGCCCCATGCGTGTACCCGGCAGCAAAGCCACTACCACTTTTGACGGATATAAAGTTGACAGTGTAGCTGTAGCCGGTACACACCAGGTAGAAAATGTAAGTACATCAAGCAACGCCAGCTTTACAACTCGTGTACTTAACGGACAACTTACATGGGATAGTGGCCGCTGGGTAAAATGGAGCACAACCCGTACTGTAACTCAAATTGAAGGTAACGGCACTCCTATGTTCCCTCTGGATGATATTTTCTCAATTACCGGTGCAGGCCGTGGGGAAAACAGCCGTGGTAAATCTTGGGGTCATGAAGTAATGGAACCATTGATTAAAAAGTTTACTTGCCGCTGGATTTCTAAAGGTGTAATGCGTGTTCGTTTCAATGATATTGTGGGTGTTTTGAACTTCGGAAATGGTGATTGTGATAATAAAGCAACCATTACCGTGAACGGAAACGTAAGGGAAATCACTTTACCCCGCTAAAAAATTCGTTTTGAAATAACGTAAAAGAAATTGTACCTTAGTCCCAGTTTTCATAGGGTACGGATTAAAAACGGGCTTGGGTGTCTACCCAAGCCCTTCTTTTTTAACGCTTTATAATTTGATGGCTTGAAACTGAAAACCCTGGTTGGTAAAGAATTCCAGCGTTTGGGGCAAGGAATAACGGAGCCGGGGAGCTGCTTTTTCGCTGTCATGAAACAGAATAATAGAACCTTGACGTGTATGCTTCTTTATATAATTGAAACAATGCTCACCCGTTTTGGAAGTATCAAAATCTGCACTCAATACATTCCACATTACAATCTTATAGCTTGGGTTTGCCTGCAAAAGTAAATTGGCACAAAAGCCATTGATGCGGCCATAAGGCGGTCGAAATAAATTACTGTCAATCCACTGTGCTGCTTCTTTTACATCGCTCAGCCATTGTTCATCACTTGTATTTTTTTTATTGAGATGATTATGTGTGTGGTTGCCTGTGCGGTGTCCTTCAAGCAAAATGCGTTTGTAAACATCAGGATGTTCTTTTATATTTTTGCCGATGCAGAAGAAGGTAGCTTTAGCATTGTATCTTTTTAATTCATCCAAAACAAATGTGGTTTGCTCTGGATGTGGCCCGTCATCAAATGTGAGATAGAGGATTTTTTCCTGCGTGGGTATGTTCCATGTTAACCCATTGGGAAAACCAAGTCTTAACCACCACGGAGCTGTTACAATATAACGCATGCGTTTGAAGGTAAGCAGTAAACTAATAAGATGTGAGCTGAATCAACACACTTCTGTAAAAAAACCGCTTGCCCTGCTTGTTGATAAAATCTGTTTGGGTGGAAGAAAGCAACAACTCATCAGCATAGGGTTTAATTGCTTCTTTTTTTAATGACGGTGTGCTGCCAAACCATGCCGCTTCAGTGCCATATTTTTCCAGCAGTTGAGGTAATGTTTGATAGAATAATGTGGAGTTGATGAATACTTCTGCTCCCAATATTTTATTGCCCGTAATAGCAATAAAGCCCACATAGCTGCTGTCACTCATTCTTAATTTTTGAAAGAGTTCCGCATTACATCGAAAGGTTGTATCAGCAATTTTTTTATTGTTGAGTAAAAAAGCATACGATGAACTGGAGGTTTGATTGTTTTGTTTTAACAGCTTTCTTATTTCATCCCACACTTTTGTTTGGCTGTGTGCACTGTCAATTATTTTTTGCAAACCGCTGGAGATATGACCACGGTGTATAAATTTTTTTTCAGTTTTACTCCATCTGTTTTCTTCAATACAATACACCGGTACTTTATGCGGTTGATTAGATGAAGACAAAAGGGTATCTCTTGCAAATACACGATCCTGCCTGCCGCCCGTAACCATTTCCCCACTTTTAATCATTACATCTTTACCGCTGCGGTTTTCAATAAGCAGCCAGTTAATATCATCAACCATATAATTGCCATGCTCTTTTACACGAACTGTTTTTTGCAACATGCCCTGTTTGAGGGTAATGGAAGTTTTGTTTTGGGTGATGGTATCAGCAGGCAACATCGGTTCAATTCTTTTTAAAGGAATGAGTTGCAGCCTGCAGGCTGTAACAGCACTATCATACTCAACCCTTACTTGAGGTGATTGAAATTCTGCCTGTGCTGCAACATGTAATTGTGAACAAAACAGCAGAAAAAAGAAAAGGAAACGAAATATCATGAGAAGTGAAGATATAAAATGTGCTTTGTTTTAATAGAGTGAAACCTGTGAACTTCTACGCTTTATCTTTGCCGCATGAGTGTAAGAGTTCGTTTTGCTCCCAGCCCCACGGGAGGTTTGCATTTGGGCGGTGTACGCACCGTCTTGTACAATTATTTATTTGCCCGTCATCACGGAGGAAAATTTATTGTTCGGATAGAAGATACAGATCAAACACGTTTTGTAGAAGGAGCGGAGCAATATATTTTCAATTGCCTGCAATGGTGCGGCCTTGAACCTGATGAAAGTGTATTACATGGTGGCGACTACGGACCCTACAAACAAAGTGAACGCAAAGAAAGTTACCGCAAGTATGCTGAAATTTTAGTGACACATGGTTATGCTTATTATGCATTTGATACCAAAGAAGAACTGGAGCAAATGCGTGAAGCAAATAAAACGGCTGAAAACCCTTCACCTCAATACGACCATCGCATCCG
>JBKCJY010000216.1:0-1164 GCA_046301455.1 Chitinophagaceae bacterium
GCCTGTCGGCATACTTTAATACCTTTTAATAATTCGACAGGAATTTTCGGAATATTTACATTGAGGCAAAGATGCTTGTCAACTTTTTTCATTGACAGCACCTTCTGCACAATCTCCCGCACATATTTGCGGCTACCGGTAAAATCGGCTTCCATACTGTAATCCAGCAATGAAAAACCGATAGATGGAATACTTTCAATACTTGCTTCAATAGCCGCACTCATGGTGCCGCTGTAAATAACATTAATACTGTGATTGGCACCGTGGTTAATACCGCTCAGGCAAATATCCGGTTTGCGGTGAAGCACTTTATCAACTGCCAGCTTTACACAATCTACCGGCGTTCCGGTGGTTTGCCAGGTTTCAATCCCTTCCATTACATGCACCTGCTGCATACGCAACGGAAAACCTATAGTAATTGCATGCCCCATTCCGCTTTGCGGTTTATCTGGTGCCACCACTACTACTTTGCCGAGGTCTTTCACCGCCTCAGCTAAATTTCTGATACCTGGTGCCGTAACACCATCATCATTTGTAATTAGGATTACAGGTTCTTTGGATTTTGATTTGGACATAATTATAATTCTTTTGATACCGGCTTTTAGTTTCTACTGCAGCGGTGTTGTGTCACTCACTTCATCGGTCTGTTCTTTTAGGAGCGATGGTCTGCGGGTGTAAAAGTGAGATTAATTGGTGAGTTTACAAAATGAGAAGTGGTTTTGATGTTATGAAGAAGTGCTAATAAAACTGCTGAAACTTTCACATATTATTGAGTTAGATTTTATTCCCAAACTCCTCAATCAAATCCCTCACCACCACACTTGCTGTTGTAGCACCAAATACAGCAGGCAAGTAAGAAATGGTGCCGTAAGCAGATTTTTTATAATTCTTACCATCAGTTAGCATCAGGCTTTCTTTAATCGGTTCTTCAGGCGAGAACACTACTTTAATTCCTTTGCGTATGCCCATGCGTTTTAAATTTTTGCGTATCTGTTGTGCAAAGGGACAATTATAGGTTTTGGAAATATCTACAACTTGTAATTTCGTTGGATCGAGTTTGGCGCCAGCGCCCATACTGCTCACCAGCTTTAAGTTTTTTTCATAAGCTGTTTTAATAAATGTAATCTTTGGTGTAATACTGTCAATGGCATCAATAATATAATC
>JBKCJY010000217.1:0-10431 GCA_046301455.1 Chitinophagaceae bacterium
CAGTATGCCTTGCGCTTCTTTGGCTGCATCATACTCTGCATTCTCTTTTAAATCGCCTTTTTCACGTGCTTCCGCAATAGCACGTGCTGCTGCAGGGCGCTGCACACTTTTCATTTGCTGCAGTTCGGCCTGCATTTTTTCAAATGTTTCTTTCGTTACATATTGATTACTCATAAAATCTCCACATTTTCAGTTAAACAGAAAAAAATAACAACGCCCCAGTTATGAGCTGAAGCGTTGCCATTTGTATGCTGCAAATATAGGAAAAATGTTTTGGCAAATGCAATAGGGTATTTACGATAGAAAGGTTAATTTTTTTGGTGCAGGCTATGTACAAACGAGGGAGCGTATTTGCGTCGCACCATTCATCGTTCCGTTTGCTATGGCATCTGAGGGTTCGATTTACAATCGTTCCAACATCTCCACCACCTTCTCCTTCTTTAATATCAAATATCCAAACCGGTCGTTACTGATACCTTCTTTTAATTGATAACTAAACTGCAACTGTTCAGCAGTAGCTGTTGTTTCAAAATAACGGAATGCAATATTGGGATATACTTTCAACTCATCACCAATTTCATACAAATGTGTGGATAGAATGAACAAAGAGTTTTTAATTTTCAACAATCCTTTGATCACAGTACTGCTGCAATGCATCGCATCCTGTATGTTAGTGCCTTTAAACAATTCATCAATCAGCACAAGCCATTTGCGGCCATCAGTAATTTTAAGCACAGTGTTTTTAATGCGCTGCACTTCATTAAAGAAATAGCTTTCACCTTTTACAATATTATCCTGCACCTGTATATTACTCAATAACCCGTCAAACACACTTAGCTGCATGCTATGTGCAGGAACACCCATACCCACATGAGCAAGGTACACAGCGCAACCCACTGCTTTGATGAATGTACTCTTGCCCGCCATGTTAGCGCCAGTGAGAAAAATAAAATTCGTTTGCGGGTTGAGTGTTACATCATAAGCTGTTGGAGTTTGCAGCAACAAATGATACAAACCCGTAGCCTGAATCACAGGCTCATTACTTTCTTTTACAGTGGGGAAATGTAAATTGAAATGTTGCACCGCCATCGCCATGCTGTAATAGGCATCCAGCTTATGATAGTATTGCATCAATCGCTCCGCTTCATATTTATATTCATAGCGCAGGTAATGACCAAAGCGCAACAATTTTGCAGGACTCGTCTTTTTGCTTTTCTCTGTAATGAGATGTTGAATGACGGATGGCTTCATCAACTTTTCAGTCTCTTTCACAATATTATTGATGATGGCAGAAGAACTGTTGCTTTTCAACAACTGCACCAAGTGATTCATACCTTTCAAAAAGTCCATGAAATGTCCTACTGTGTAACGCACTAAACTAAAATCAGGGGTATCAAATACCATATACAAAAAAGCAGGAACGGGGGAGTAGCTGTTGGGAATTTTATCAAAAGGATAACCATAAAATTTTTCCAATACTAACAATGTGCCATTTGTTATTTCAGAAGGCCATTGCTGCAGCATCATTTGTAACTGACGAATGGCTTCTTGTGTTTGTTTGATTTCTTTTTCACTTCGTAATGGATGGGTGAGCAAATATTGCAAACGATCTGCACCGCCCGCCGTTTTACAAAAGTTAATACGGCTCAACAGTGAGTATTCCTCTTCATTGTTGAGGATGGAAAGATCGTAGTATGTGACTTTGTCTATTTCCAAAATGCTTATCGTTCAAAAACTAACCGTGAGCCTTTATGAGATTCATCAAACACCCCGTTTGCATAAACAGGATGACCGTTTACAAATGTATGCGTAATGGTGGCAGGAAATGTAAACCCTTCCAGCGGACTCCATCCGCATTTGTATAAAATATTTTCTTTGCTGACTGTTGTTGTGTTATTCAAATCAACCAATACCAAATCAGCAAAATAACCTTCACGTATATAGCCACGCTCACTAATCTGAAAACAATCTGCTACGGCATGGCTCATTTTTTCTGCAATACGTTCCAAAGTAATGCGGCCTTCTTTTGCATAATGCAACATCAGTAATAACGGGTGTTGCACCAATGGTAAACCTGCATGAGCATGTTCATAGCTTCCTTCTTTTTCTTCCCATGTATGCGGCGCATGGTCTGTTGCAATCACATCAATCCTATCATCAAGCAGCGCTTTCCACAATGCTTCTTTATTTTCTTTGGATTTAATAGCTGGATTACATTTGATCTGATAGCCGAGGCGTTCATAATCATCAGCTGTAAAATGCAGGTGATGCACACATACTTCGCTGGTGATAAGTTTTTCTTTTAAAGGCATCATATTGCCAAACAAGTCCAGTTCTTTGGCAGTAGTTTGATGAAGAATATGTAAACGTGTTTTGTATTGTCTTGCAATTTGTATAGCCATAAGTGTGGATTCATAACATGCATCAACATCCCGAATCAACGGATGATCGCTTGCAGTTAACTCTGGCTTGGATGCTTTAATTCGATCGTAATTGGCTTTAATGATAGGTTCACTTTCACAATGCGTGGCAATGAGTAATTCACTTTCACGAAACACTTTATCAAGCGTATTGTAGTTGTCCACCAACATATTGCCTGTGCTGGCGCCCATAAATATTTTAATGCCGCAAATCTTATCCTTGAATTTGTTGGCCTGCAATGTATCATCTGCACTTGCATTGCTTGTGCCCATGTAAAATGAATAATTGCCAAGTGATGTTTGAGCAGCAATACTGTATTTATTTTCAAGCAATTCCAGGTTCAATGCATTGGGAATGGTATTGGGCATTTCCATAAATGTTGTTACACCACCAGCAACCCCGGCTTTTGCTTCTGTATAGAGGTTGCCTTTATGCGTTAAACCAGGTTCACGAAAATGCACCTGGTCATCAATAACCCCGGGAAATAAATAGTTGCCTTCTGCGTTAATTTCTGTAACAGCTTCATTTGTTTGAACGGAGGGAGCAATTTTTTCAATACGACCGTTTTTAATCAATACATCAGCCTGTTGAATTCGACCTTCATTTACAACTGAACAATTTTTAATTAAATAATTTGCCATAGCTTATTTTTACTATTAAATACAACCGCATGCAATTTACCAAAAGCTGTTTGTGCATTCTCTTTTTAACTGTATCATTTTTTGCAAGATCGCAAAGCACTTATCTTACACAGCAATCCAAACATATACATTTTATTGACCGGCTTGAAATAAAAACAGGCCATGTATCTGATTTAAATTTCACCAACACAAAGCCATACGACCGACGTTATGCTGTGCAATACCTAGGAAGCAAAGTAGATTCTATGCTGGGTGTAAAACCTTTATTTTACAATTTTGATACGGCTCTTCGTTTAAGTAACACAGACAAATATAATTTAAGGAGTCTCTACCTCAACAACCAGGAATGGGTAAAGGGCGATCGTTCAGTTTTCAACAGTAAAAAACCTTTGCTCAAAAAATTGTATCCAACACCTGCAGGGATGTTTGAAAAATACGGGGAAGATTTTTTTGTGGTTGTAAACCCCATGCTTGATTACAGGCAAATGGTGGAATTAAATAATACGGATGAAAATATTTTTATTAACCGTCGTGGGTTGAGTGTACGTGGCGGTATTGATAATAAAGTGGGTTTTGCAGCAAGTGTAATGGATGTGCAGGAGCGTGGGCCATTATTTGTTCAAAACTGGATTAATCGGTATGATGCTGTGCCCGGAGGTAATTTTTACAAACGATTTAAAACAACAGGCGTAGATTATATTGATGCAAGAGGTTATTTTACATTCCGTGCAAATAAGTACATCAACTTCCAGGCTGGATATGACCGTAATTTTATTGGTAATGGTTACCGCAGTTTATTCCTGAGTGATTTTGCAGGTAATAATTTGTTTGTAAAAATCAATACCCGTTTCTGGAAACTCAATTACCAAAACCTGTTTATGGAACTGCATAAGGGTGTAAATAATAACAGCACCAGCAACCTTGTGCCAAAGAAATATGCCACCATGCATCATTTGAGTATGAATATTACCAAATGGCTCAATGTAGGAGTTTTTGAGAGTGTAGTGTTTGGCCGCACCAACCGTTTTGAGTTTGGTTATATGAATCCCATTATTTTCTTCCGTAGTATAGAAGGAAATTTGGGAAGTGCTGATAATGCGATGGTAGGTGCCGATTTTAAAGCTAACCTTTTGAAGAAAGTACAGGTGTATGGTCAGTTGATGATTGATGAATTTAATTTCAGAAAACTTCGTAATGATTCCAGTGGATGGTGGGGTAATAAAACAGGATTGCAGCTTGGCTTTAAATACATTGATGTAGCCAATATTCAAAACTTGGATTTACAAGTAGAATGGAACCGTGTGCGCCCGTTCACCTATTCACACTTTGATTCTGTGAGCAACTACACACATTATAATCAACCTTTAGCACATCCTTTAGGAGCTAACTTCAATGAAGTGATTGCAATTCTACGTTATCAGCCTTTTGGCAAACTCAATTTAACTGCACGTATGATTTACTGGACACAGGGGCTTGACAGTGCCAATGGCAGAAACTACGGTAGTGATATTTTTCGGTTGAATGGTGCCGGCCGCACAAGAGAATTTGGTTATACACTGGGTGCCGGTGTTAAAAGCACCGGGTTGAATGCTAACTTTCTTGCCAGCTATGAAATACGTGAAAATATTTTTATTGATGCCAATGTATTGCTGCGCAGTTTAAAGATTGGCAATGCTGCTGCACAAAATACAACCATGTTTGGATTAGGCGTGCGAATGAATTTGTGGGCAAGGGAGTATGATTATTGATGAAAGCTCTATTAAACTTAATTTAAAGCTGAATAAAGTTTTATCTGTACAAGTGTGCGACGCCACTGCAGCTAAATTCGTGCACTAACTCCTGCAACAAAATCTTTCTTCTAAAAAAGCGAAGCTTTTTCAAAAATCAGTTTGCATCAGTGCAATTCGTGTTTCTATCTATCCTTCTAAGTGAATGCTGAATACTATCATGCGTGCCTGCATGCGGTCAATAACGTTGGAGTAAATTAAATTGGGGTCACGTACGTGCACGTTTCCAAATGTATTACTGATTTTTATTTCGGGGCTCAAAATAAAACTGGGAAAATAAAAATGAAAACCAAGCCCGGCTTCATAACCAAATCCGCCTTTGCTCAGCTTAACCAAATCTTCAGCTTTACGAGCCTGGCTGTTACTTGCAAGATCATACTCATACTTGCCGCCGCCCAAAATGTAAACCCGAAAATTATGAATACGATCGCTGCTGAATTTTAATTGAAACGGTAAACTGGTGTAAATACTTTCAATATTTTTTTGTTGCCATGCACTGTCGCCCACCTGCGGGCGCAGGATGTAATAATTAATTCCCCTGCTTGCAAAGATGAGATGTGGATTTACACGCAATTCCAGATGCGGTGTTAAACGCAGCGTGCCCAGCAAACCCAAACCAAAACCTGCTTTATTAATCACTTCAACATTGCTCACACTGTCGCTGCCAATAAACTTTGGATGATGCTCTGCCTGAAATCTTGAAAAATTGGTGCTAAGCGTGATGCCAAAATAGTAACGCTTTTCTTCATGCTGCGGCAGATTAATTTGGCCTTTTTGTGCAAAAGAAGCACTACAGAAAATGAAAAATAAAAGGACGGTGCAGATTATTTGTCCCCTGTATAAATGCTGCATATTCCGAATGTAAGTGGTTTGCATTTCGTTTGTTTAAATCCGGTTTTTGTAAGTACAGCTACAAAATCATTTCCTTCTGGGAACGCATTGATGCTGTTGTTAAGATATTGATAGGCCTGTTTGTTACTGATGGTTCCTGCTACTGCCGGTGAAAATTTTCCAATATACCATTTGCACAAACTGCTGAAACCCGGAAGCCACGGTTTTGAAAACTCCAGCACCACTAATCTTCCTCCCGGCTTCAATACCCTGTTAATTTCAGATAAACCTTTTTCCAGGTTTTCAAAGTTACGCACGCCAAAAGCCACAGTTACTGCATCAAACGTGCTATCAGGAAAGTTTATTGTTTCACTGTCGCCGCTTTGCAGCTCAATTACGGTGCTCAGTCCTTTGGTTTCAATTTTTTTGCGACCGCCTTCCAGCATACCCTCACTAATGTCAATGCCAATAATTTTTTTCGGCTGCAATTGTTTAGCTGCCATAATAGCCACATCGCCGGTGCCTGTGGCTACATCCAGTATCAATTGTGGATGTAATTCTTTTAGTTGATTCAATGCTTTTCTTCTCCACCCTTTATCAATGCCCAGCGATAGAAAACGGTTGAGCAAATCGTAACGTGGGGCAATGGTATCAAACATCTCGGCCACCTGCTCTTTTTTTGTTTTTTGCGAGCCGGATTGCGGTACAACTGTATCGTGTAAATAGTTATTGCTCATGGGGCACAAATGTAAGAAAGCGTTTCCAGTTGCCGGTTTCTTGTTCCTGTTTAGAAGTAGTAAGCAACAAGTAAACTCTAACTTGTATTATCTTGTGCCGGTGAATATCAAAACAGCCACATACCTCATCAGCAGCCCATCGGTAGAGCAATGCCCAAAGGGTGATAAACCTGAATATGCATTCATAGGCCGAAGCAATGTGGGCAAATCATCACTCATCAACATGATTTGCAATATTCAAAACCTGGCCAAAACCAGCGGTTCACCCGGTAAAACACAACTCATCAATCATTTTGATGTAAAAAGTATTGATGAAAAAACACACAAAGTAAACAGTTGGTACTTAGTTGATCTGCCGGGCTATGGTTATGCAAAAGTGGCGCAAGGTAAGCGCAAGCAATGGATTAAGATGATTGAAAACTACATCCGCAAACGAGAAAACCTCATCAACTTATTTGTTCTTATTGACAGCCGTCATACGCCTCAGCAAATTGATATTGAATTCATCAATCAACTGGGGGAGTGGAATATTCCTTTTACACTTGTATTTACAAAAGCAGATAAGAGTACACAAAAAGATGTAGCCGCTACAGTAAAAACTTTTTTAACGAAGCTGGCGCAAACCTGGCAATTTCTGCCGCAGAGTTTTGTAACATCTGCCGTAAAGTACAGAGGACGTAAGGAAATACTTGCATTTATTGATGAATGCAATAAAAAAGTAGAAGAGCAGACAGGAAGTCAAAAGTAAAAAGAAAGGGCTGCTTCATCAGCAACCCTCTTTATCCCTTTTCACTCTTATCTACTTTTAGCTTTCACTCTCCACCAATCGAAATCCGTTTCCGTGAATATTTACAATTTCCACTTTTGTATCTTCTTTCAAATACTTACGTAGCTTGGCAATGTACACATCCATACTGCGGCCGTTGAAATAAGTATCGCTGCCCCAAATGCGTTTCAAAGCTATTTCTCTGGGCAACAAATCATTTTTGTATTCACAAAGCATACGCAGCAACTCACTCTCCTTAGGGGAAAGCGTACTTGTTTTACCATTCACTGTTAACTCACGCAGCTTGGGATTAAAATGATACATGCCCAAATCAAACTCTTTGTTTTCAGTTTCGTGTTTGGTTTCTTCGTTTCGTTTAAGAATGGCTTTTATTTTATGCAACAGCACTTCACTGTCAAACGGTTTGGTAATATAATCATCAGCACCCAGTTTGTAACCCGTTAAAATATCATCCTTCATTGTTTTCGCACTCAAAAAGAACAAAGGCACATCAGGGTCAATATCTCTGATTTCTTCAGCAAGCGTAAACCCGTCCACATGCGGCATCATTACATCAAGCAGGCAAATATCAAATTTGCTACGTTGAAAAGCAGCCAATCCCAAACGCCCATCACGCTCCAGTGTTACATCAAAATCATTCAGCTCTAAATAATTCTTTAACACACTTCCAAAACTGCTGTCGTCTTCAACCAGCAGAATTTTTGATTTAGTTTCTTCCATCGTTTATATTTTATTGTCAAATAAAGTTAAAGCTTTTGGGAGTTGTGCAGTTATAGCCTCAATATTTTGTTAAAGAAGTGCAGGGGCTGTGCTATTTTGCCTATTCATCAACTGTTTTCCCGCTGTTCACTGTACCTCCGCTTCGCTTCGGTGCCGTTTCCATCGGGCAGCCCTTCATCAGTTTTAATTCTAATCATCATTATTTTTGCACCTCAAAGGAAACACTATGCGCATCACATCCGATAACCGTTTTAAAAAACTCATCGTCATTGGGGACAGACTTTTAATCAAACCCAGCCGCCCAGATGAACGTACCGCCAGCGGATTGTATTTACCTCCCGGTGTGCAGGAAAAAGAAAAAGTACAGCAGGGATATGTAATTAAAGCAGGGCCTGGCTATGTAATTCCTATGCCAATTGAAGACGAATCATGGAAAGGCGAAGAAGACCAGGTAAAGTATGTGCCGCTACAAGCAAAAGAAGGCGATTTAGCCATCTTCTTATTAAGTGGCGCAACAGAAGTGATGTATGAAGGGGATAAATATTTTATTGTACCGCAGAGTGCTATTTTGATGCTGGAGCGGGAAGAGGATTTGTAAAACGTATTCTCAATAAAAAGAAGAGGCTGTTTCAAAAAGACAGCCTCTTCTTTTACACTCTTTATTTTTTTGAAGCGCAAACATCTTTTAACTTTCAGTTTAAATCAATTGTATGGCTGACCAATCAACTTTTTTGCAAGCAGTAAAAGACTGCTACACATTCAAAGGTGAAAGCTTTCAACTCGGTATGGGTATGCTGGATAAAACAGCCGTAGCTGATGCTAATGTTTTTTTGCCATTAAAAACCATGAACCGTCATGGGCTCATTGCAGGTGCAACAGGTACGGGTAAAACAAAAACATTGCAAGTGCTGGCAGAAGGTTTGAGCGATGCAAGTATTCCTGTTGTACTCATGGATATTAAAGGTGATTTAAGTGGTATTGCAGCAGCAGGCTCCATCAACCCAAAGATTGAAGAGCGCATGAAGCTCATGAACATGGAGTACAAGCCATCTGCTTTTCCTGTTGAGTTGATGACGTTGAGCGAAGAAAAAAAAGGAGTTCGCCTGCGTGCTACCGTAAGTGAGTTTGGCCCCATTTTGCTTTCAAAAATTCTTGGATTGAATGATACACAGCAGGGCATTGTATCTATGATCTTTAAGTTTTGTGATGATACCAAAATGCCTTTGCTTGATTTGAAAGATTTCATCAAAGTAATTCAGTATATCAGTGATGAAGGGAAAAAAGAACTGGAAAAAGATTATGGTAAAATCTCAACTTCTTCGACAGGAACCATTCTGCGCAAAGTAATTGAATTGCAGCAACAGGGCGCTGATGCCTTTTTTGGTGAGCCCAGTTTTGAAGTGGATGATTTAATGCGCATCAGTGATGATGGGCGTGGTGTCATCAGCATCCTTCGTGTTATGGAGTTGCAGGACAGGCCCAAACTGTTTTCTACTTTCATGCTCAGTCTTCTTGCTGAACTTTATGCAACATTGCCTGAAGAAGGTGATATGGATAAACCCAAGCTTTGTTTGTTTATTGATGAGGCACACTTGGTTTTCCAGGAAGCAAATGAAGCATTACTGCAGCAAATTGAAACAGTGATCAAACTCATCCGCTCCAAAGGTGTTGGTATTTTCTTTTGCACACAAAACCCGCAGGATGTACCCGCCAGTGTATTGGCACAGTTGGGTTTGAAAGTACAACATGCCTTGCGTGCTTTTACAGCGGCTGACAGAAAAGTAATTAAACAGGCTGCAGAAAATTATCCTGAAACTGCATTTTATGATGTGGATGAACTGCTCACACAGTTGGGTATAGGCGAAGCATTTATTTCATTGCTCAATGAGAAAGGAATTCCTACACCTTTGGTTCATACAATGTTGGTTCCGCCCCGCAGCCGCATGGACATTTTGAGTGATACAGAAGTGAATGAGTTAGTAAACAAAAGCAAGCTTGCAAAAAAATATGCTGACACAGTTAATACGGAAAGTGCACATGAAATCATTACTGCCAAATTAGAAGAAGCTGCTGAACGCACCAAAGCGGCTGAAGAGGCAGAAGCTAAGGCTCAAGAGGAAATCAAGCAGGAAAAAGAAGAAAAGAAAGTTGCTAAAAAAGAAGAAAGCTTTTTAGATAATCCTATGGTGAAACAAGTGGGTCGTACAGCAGCGAGTGTTATTACCCGCTCGTTACTTGGTGCATTAGGTTTAGGTGGAAGAAGTACGAGAAGAAAAAAGAGTGGATGGTTTTAAAGTCATTTGATTAGTAACACATCTCCCTTACCTAATAGTTCTTTTGTACACAGCGAAACAGGAATGCATCCTATTTCATTCAACCTGTCCATAAATGTTTTTAGTACAAAAGGTTGTTGTGCAGCTTCTCGTTGCCTTGCATATTCAGCCATGGCAGTTTCAAGCAAATGTTTACCTGTTATATAACTCGTGCCATAACCAGGCTGACGTAAA
>JBKCJY010000218.1:0-10795 GCA_046301455.1 Chitinophagaceae bacterium
TTCCAGCCGCTCACCATGTTGTAACCATCACGCACAATCATATTATACAGTTCAGGAATTTCATCCGGGCTGTCCTGCAGATCGGCATCCATGGTTATTACAACATCGCCGCATGTTGCTTTAAATCCTTCGTTGAGTGCAGCACTTTTTCCATAGTTGCGCTGAAAACGAATGCCTTTAATATTCTCATTAGATGAACGCAGTTGCTGAATCACTTGCCATGAATCATCAGTACTTCCATCATCAATTAAAATAATTTCGTAACTGTAATTGTTTACAGTTACAACACGTTCAATCCACGCACAGAGTTCAGGCAGGGATTCCGCTTCGTCTTTTAGAGGTATAACTAAACTTAGATTCATGAATTATATTGATTGGGACATTCCTTCATTAGGATTCTTTTTTCTCATAATTAAAGAAACTACAAATGCAAAGAAACCACTGATGGCAATCGAAACTAAGTAGCTTTTTAACATTTGTAATGGTTCGGTTGACTTCTTCATTTCATCAAATCTTGCAAGAGATTGTTCTCTTTGTTCGTCGGTCATCTGAGCTCCCATTTTATCAATCATTGCAGACATTCCGTCTTTCATATTATCAATTACGTTCGGGTCAATAAACTTAAGGTGAACAAAATTGTAAAGACCATAAACTAACTCAAATATCAAAACTGAAACAAATAGAGTTTGGAATAGGTTTTTCAAATCAATAATTCCTTTAGGTTCCATTTTTCTTCTTTGAAACGCTTCCCAAAACATTAGTCCCAATATAATCAGATAACCGAGGAAAGCCATCACAGCAAACATTATCAGGTTTGATGTCATACTCCATCTTGCAAATGAAATTATACAATAAATAAGGCCAATTAAAAGTCCATATGTAAACCCAGTTTGCAAGTTCTTATTCTTTTCCATAAACGATTTTTTAGTTGATTTGAATTTGGTTGTTATTGATAACCGCTACTGCTTTGCCTCTTAACTCTTTTCCAATAAAAGCAGAGTTACGGCTTTTTGAACGGATATCTTTTTCTTCAAATGTATAAGTAGCTTCGGGGTCAAAGATTGTTACATTGGCTGTTGCTCCTTCTTTAATCGTGGGAACTACCAAGCCTGCAACATTACGTGGATGAATACTGATTAACTCTACCCATCTTTCTGCCGTGAGTACATTACCCAATGCGGCCCCCACTGCACCATAACATGTTTCTAAACCAATCATTCCAAATTTTGCTTCCTGAAATTCACACACTTTACTGTCGTACTCATGCGGCAAATGATGCGAGGCAATACAATCTACAGTTCCATTTAAAACAGCCTCTTTTAAAGCGTCTCTTTCTGTGGTTGTGCGAAGCGGGGGATACAATTTCAGATTGGTATCATAACTCCGCAAATCTTCATCAGTAAAATATAAGTGTGCAGGAGTAACAGAACAGCTTACACCTGTGCCGCCCTGTTTACCACGATTAATGTATTCAATACACTTTGGTGATGTTACGCCGGTGAAATGCAATTTTGATTCAGCATACTTGGTGAGTTTAATATCTCTGGCCACTTGTATTTCTTCAGCAAGTACAGGTTTGCCCGGCAAGCCGAGTTGTGTACTTATAATCCCTTCGTTCATTAAACCATAAGTGCCAATCGTTTTATCATCCGGTATTTGCAGCAGCACACCGTTGAATGCTTTTACATATTGCAAAGCTTTGAGCAGCAAACCTGCACTTTGCACAGGATGCACTCCATCAGTAAAGGCTGCAGCACCTGCCGCCTTCATATCATACATTTCAGCCAGTTCTTTACCTTCAGTTTGTTTGGTTATTGCACCCAGTGGATGAACCGTTACAACAGCATTCTTTGATTTTTGAATGATGTACTCCACCTGGCTTTTGCCATCTACCACAGGTTTAGTATTGGGTAATACCATTACTTCGGTAAATCCGCCTTGTGCAGCAGCTGCAATTCCTGTTTCGATTGTTTCTTTATACTCTAGTCCGGGATCAGCAAAATGTGCGAATAAATCCATCCAGCCGGGGGATACATGAAGTCCGGGCGCATCCAGCACATAATCTGCTTTTTGGTTAACAGTACCGATGGTTTTGATGATACCATATTCAATCAATAGATCCTGAATGCTTAAATGGAAAGGAGATGTGGGATCAACAATTTTTGCCTGCCTGATGAGAATGGTCATGTAAGGATTCAAATGTTGGGCGCTCAGATAAGTTTTTGTTATGGAATTGAAGTAAATGAAAATGCCGGTCTTTTTAGATCGACGGGATTTCATTTGACAACTAAAATTCAAAAGAAAGGCCCACTTTTCAGTGAGCCTTTTATGTCGGGACGACTAGATTCGAACTAGTCCCGCCCTTAGCGGGACACCCCATACAAATGCGCTACCTTATTTTATATTGCTCATTTTCATTAAGCCATCGTTGAATACCTCTTTTTTTAATCTTTAATTCTAATTCCATGCTTTCAGCTCTGGATGCACAGGGTACAACTGCAATCACATACCAAGGAGCACCATGTTTGGTACTTTTTACCTCAGCTCCATTATGTCTTGAAAGTCTTTGCTCCAGATCATCAGTTTGACCACAATAAAACTTTAAAGTCGTTTGAGACTGTAATATGTAAACAACAAAATTCATTTTCTTAAAAGAAAGGCCCACTTTTCAGTGAGCCTTTTATGTCGGGACGACTAGATTCGAACTAGCGACCCCTTGCACCCCATACAAGTGCGCTACCGGGCTGCGCCACGTCCCGAACATTGGGGCCGCAAATGTAAGATTTTCAAGAGTTCATCCAAAATCTAATAAATCACGTTTATTAAATTCAATATTCTTTCTTTATTTTACATGTATCATTATAAAAAACCTTAAGTCTTTAAAATGAAAAAGTTAATCACTGGTTTATTGCTTTTAACCAGCAATGTTGTTTCCGCTCAAATAGGTTTTTTTAATGGCCTTAATACCAATCAGTTTCAAAAAATTAACATCAGCAATGCTTTAACAGGCGGACTTCCTTTCACGTTAGAAGATAATCCGCTCATACAAGGATCTCCTTTTTTAAAAGATGATTTTTCTGATTGTTTAGTACAATTAAGAGATGATAAATTTTATAGTGGTATAAAACTCCGTTTCAATCTTGAAACAAACAAGGTGCACTATCAGGATCAGAATAAAAAAGAAATGGTGGCGTTAAATGGCGTTATCAAAAGATTTTACATAAAAACTTTAGACGGATTTGATTCTGTTTCCTATATGTTTGGTTGCGGATACCCCGAATCACCGGGCACAACACCTTATACATATTTCCAGGAATATAATTTTGGGCAAGCAACATTTTTAAGACTGATTACAAAAACAGTTGTTGAAAGAAAAACGCTTGCAACTGTTGATCCAACACAACAATATGATGAAAAAAACAGCTATTATATTTACAATGGTGTCAATAAAAAACTTGTTAAATGGCGCAAAGGCAAAGATTTCATTCTGGATATGCTAGGAGATAAATCGGTAGAAGTAAAAAAATATATTGATGAAAATAATTTGGATTGTAAATCAATTGAAGATGCAATTCGTGTGATTCAATTTTACAATAATCTATTTACAAAATAAACTGCGGCATTAAATATCAACTAAAACATGACTCCTGAACGCCGCAACAGACTCATTTCTGTACTCAACAAACGTCAACCCGATTTAACTGTTGTGCTGGAAAATGTATTTGACCCGCATAATATATCTGCTGTAATGCGTACTTGCGATGCAGTGGGTATACAGGAGATTTATGTACTAACAACAAAAATTCCCCGGCATAAAAAATGGGGAGCACGCAGTTCATCAAGTGCTGCTAAGTGGTTAACCATTCATCAGTTTGATGATTTGAACGAATGCGTTGCTGCACTGCGAAAAAAGTATTCAAAAATCTTTACCACACATCTAAGCAGTGATGCCGTGAGTTTACATCAAATTGATTTTACAGAGCCTGTTGCATTGGTCTTTGGCAATGAACATGCAGGAGTGAGTGAGGAAATGATTGCAAAAGCCGATGGCAATTTTATTATACCTCAGATGGGCATTATCCAATCGCTTAATATTTCAGTAGCATGTGCAGTTACCATTTATGAAGCATTGCGTCAAAAAGCAAATGCCGGTCATTACAACCAACAACGGTTGGATGATGGCACTTACAATCAATTATTACAGGAGTGGGGTTTTAAAGCTGATGATTTAGAAGAACTTAACAAAGATGATCAGTAATTTTAGAACATGAAAAGAGCCCTTATTCTTTTTGCCTTTCTTTTTTCAGTACACATTAATTATGCGCAGGAAATCAAGCGCTGGAAGATGAATGATTTGCTGGAGTACATAAACAAATCCGATTCGGCGTTGGTTTTAAATTTCTGGGCCACTTTCTGCGGCCCTTGTATTGAAGAGATACCTTATTTTCAAACCATCAGCAATAAATACAAAAAACAAAAAGTAAAGCTATTGCTGGTGAGCCTTGACTTTAAAGAATACTATCCTAAAAAAATTGCTGCCTTTGCCAAACGTTTTGGATTTACAGCTGAGATTGTTTGGTTAGATGAAGAAAAACCTGATGAGTTTTGCCCAAAGATTGACAGTACATGGAGCGGGGCAATGCCGGCTACTTTGTTTGTGAATAAATCAAATAATTATCGAAAGTTTGTTGAAGCTCAATTGAAACCAAACGAAGTTGAAGCTGCTATTAAAAATATGATTGACATTAAATAAAAAGTCCCCGCTTTTGCAGCGGGGACTTCTATAGTTGATTTTTTATGACTTCCTCTTAATTGTACATCCCATGGCTTTTGATGTACTCATACTTACAGCTTTACCTTCCACCAATTCATCGATCGCAACTTTTAAATGATCTCTTGTGCTTTCAGATGGTGTTTTAGGGTTATCAGTAATAGCTCCGTGATAAACCAGTTTCATATCCTTATCAAACAAATAGCATTCAGGTGTAACTTTTGCTCCAAAGGCATTAGCCATTGCACTGTTATCATCCATCACGTAGGGCCATTTGTAGTTTTGATCCTTTGCATATTTTGCCATTGCTTCTTTTGAATCAGCATCACCACGTTGGGATTCATTTGAGTTAAGCACAATTACACCAACGTTTTTGCTGAGTGCATAGTTATAACCTTCAGTTGCTACCTCCTGGTTTTTAATTACCCATGGACAGGTGTTGCAACTAAATACTACTAACAAACCGTTATTCTTTTTTACATCATTAAAGGAAAAAGTTTTACCACTGATGTCCTTCATTTTTATATCTGGCGATGGTGCTTTATCACCAATCGCAAGCTCAGATGGCTTTAGCATCAGCGAAGTAAGTACTACAAAAACTAAGGGGAGAAAAAAAAGCTTTTTCATAATCATGTGATTTAAGATTCTAAAGTTAACATCTAAAATGGACGTTTTGTTTTCCACTGATGAATTAATGCTGCCTTTTGTCAGATTGCGCCTTAAGGGATTTGATGCTCACATTCAATTCAAATCCAATCAACAACACCAGTGAGTTTACATAAATAAGAATCATAATTACCATAATTGTTCCGATAGGGCCGTATACTTTATTGTAAGTAGCATAATTGTTTATCCAGAAGGAAAACAAAAGAGTAAAAAGTATAAGCAATGAACAGGCAAGTATAGAGCCAGGCGAAACCAGTTTCCATTTTTTTTCAACAGTGGGGGCGTGGCGGTAAATAAATGCGATAGAGTAAAAAAACAAACCGATGATGACCACCCACCGCAAGGCTTTGATGAGTAGTTTAATCCATTCATTTTCAATTTCCAGCAATGCCATCAACCATTTAAAAACAGCACCCTGGGTCATTAAAATAATCATGCTGGCAATAAACAAAAGCATGATGATTAAAGTAAGACGTAGTGCTTTAAACCTGTACACCATAAATCCTTTTGATTCACGTTCGTGTATGGAACGGTTAAAGCCATGTATAATTCCAAGCACAGCATTGGATGAATAAAAGGCTGCAATTAAAAAACCAAAACTCAGCAAACTTGTTCTTGGCCGTCCAAAAAAATCATCCAGGAAATCCTGAATCACTCTGCGGGTTGAAATATCGGGGGTGAGATCTTTTACAAAGCTCATCACTTCATGGTTAAAAGAATCTGCTACAGGAAAGAGCGGCACCAATGAAAATAAAAAAATACATGCCGGCGGTATCGCCATGATGAAGTTGAATGAAATAGCTGCAGCACGTTCATTTAAACCTACTTTTTGCGTTTGTTTGAAAAAGAAACGGATTACATCATACAAAGGCACGCCTTCAAAACCGGGAAGCTTTGCTTTTTTGCTGAACGCAATAGCGTGACTGATACCGGGCGTTTGTGTTATGATGCGAACGATTTTTATCACAGCACCGAAAATAAACTTTTTTGATTACTGTATTTTATTTTGGTTGAGCCAATCCTGATAGGCTTTGGCATTTTTAAAATGATCCGTTTCATTATCGGCAAAAGCATGATAGCCATTACCATTGGGTTTGGCACAAAAGAACAGATAATTGGTTGGTTTCGTATTTAGCACCGCATCAATTGTTACTGATTGCGGTGTGCAGATGGGGCCGGGAGGAAGGCCCTTATTTTTATAGGTGTTGTAAGGATTAGATGCAGTTGAGTTAATATGACCGAAATAGATTCTCTTCAATGTAAAATCGCCTACAGCAAATTTTACAGTTGGATCTGCTCCTAAGTACATTCCTTTTTTAAGCCTGTTAAGATAAACACTGCTGATGATGGGCTTCTCATCATTACGCAAAGTTTCTTCTTCAACAATTGATGCAAGCACATACACCTGCTCTGGTGTTAGTCCTAAAGCCATTGCTTTATTCTTACGTTCTGCAGTCCAGAATTTCTGATGTTGCTGTTGCAGTTTTTGTAAAATTCGTTTGGGTGATGTACTCCAGTAATAAGAATAGGTATCTGGAATAATTAAAGTCATGATGGTATTGGTGTCCAAACCAAAATACTTTACAGAATCAGGACTGTTTAGAAAGGCTAAAAAACTTTCAGCATTTGTTTCAAACTTACGACCCGCCAGTTGGGCAAAATCACTTTTTGTTCGCAGCTTGGTAATAGTGAGGTTTACCTGCTGCTGACTGTTGTTGCGAAGTTTTCTTGCCAATGAAAATACACTTTCATTATTACTGATTTCAAATTTACCCGGACGAATATTTTCCCAAATATTAAAACGATTGCCCAACCATTCAAATGCACCAATATGATTAATCAGGGAACTGTCTTTTAAAGATTGTAATACTGCTTCTTTCGAAGTATTGCCTGTGCGGATGTAGAGATAAGGATTATTACCATTATAAGCTGATGCAGGGGCAAAAAATAACCATGCAAAATAAATTGCAAATAATGCAACGGTTATTAAAACTAGTCTCAGGATTTTGTTCATTTATAAAGAAGTGTAAACAAATGTAGGAGTTGATTGCTTAAACAAAAGAGCGATGTTGAAAGTTTTGCAGTTTGCTTGCTAAAATGATGCCACCGAGAACGGAACGATGAAATCCCGAAATTATTTCGGTAGCAAATACGTTCCATCGTTTGTACAGAAGGCGATAACCCCATAAAAAAACCCTTGCGTATTGCAAGGGCTTTCATTAAATAGTTTATATACTTATTTAGCAGGCTGAGCCGGCAAAGTGGTAGTATTTTGTTGTGGTTGTTGCTGTACGGGTTGGTTGGTAGGAACCTGCTCAAGACCGGGTCCTTCGCTCACCACCGCTGTTTTAGAAATAAAAAAGCTGGAGAAGAGGCAGAGTAAGCCAACGATTGCTGCAAATAACCAGGTGCCTTTTTCCAGCACATCAGTAGTTTGTTTTACGCCCATAAACTGAGTATTAAAACCGCCGATGCTGCCGCTTAAACCGCCACCTTTTGGGTTTTGAACCAACACCACAAATCCTAATAAAGCACTGGCTAAAAGTACCAGTATGATAAATAAAATAGTCATTTTTTAATTGTTTAATCGTTCAATTAGGGCAGCAAAATAAGGGCTTTTTTCGGGATGCAGCAAACTTAATTTGCGGTATAATTCAATGGCCTTGGCGGTTTTACCCTGTTGCTCCAATACATGGGCCATTGCTTCAGTAATGATTTCTTCGCCAGTATTACTTTCAACGGCTTTTTGAACAACTTCTTTTTCTGCGGTGGCATCCAGTTGTTTATGCTCTTCCACATAAACTTTTTTCATGGTTTTGAGCCACTGGGTAAAAGTTTTTAACTGTTTGCCCAGTTCATCTTTCTGCAACATTTCTTCTTTTAATTTGATACCCTGCGATGCAAAGTAATCCACCATGTGCAAAGGCTCGAATGCAAGTTTATCTTCACCTTCTTTTAAAGGCTCGCTTAAAATATTAGAAAGCGGGGAGAAGTTTGGTTGCTGTTGTGTATCAACTGCTTCATTTAGTACTTCTGCATTAATGCCTGCTTCAGTTTCTGCATCTGTGTTGATGACAATGCTGTCAACAGCTTCAACAATTGCTGCTGCGTTTAAAGAGGCATCTATTTCTTCATCGGGCTGTGTAATGAGCGTATCAACTGCTTCAACTGTTGCCTCTGCATTCAAAATCAAATCATCAACCTGTGCTGTATGCTCAACAGTTGTAACGAGTTCATCTGTTGTTGTATTGAATTGGTTGATGAGTTGTTGAAGCTGCAATGGATGTTGCACATAGAGCAATGCTTTTTGAATGGCTACCTCCGCATCGGTATGCTGCTCCTGACTTAGTTTAATAGCGCTTAACACCTGTGCTGTTGCAAACCAGGGATATTGTTTTGAAAGTTGCAGCAATGCATCAGCACTTGTTTGTGTGAGCATTTCTTTTTGTTGCAGCAATCCATTCAATTGTTGAGCGTTCATTAAAACAAAGTAAGGGATAATTACCAGCTTGAAAAAATACGGTTGAAAATTTCATCCGTCAGGTTTTGAACAATCTGATCAGTTAGTGCAGCTTCAGCCTGATTTAATGATTGCGAAGCAGAAAAATCAAACGTTCTGCTGAGATCCGTTTCAAAACTCTTTTTATCATCCAGCCTGTTTTTGAAAATGAGATGAACAGTTACATTCAAACGGTTACTGGCTGCCTGCCCACCAGAAATGCCGGAAGTGGTTACATAATAATCCGTAATCTGCCCACTCACATCATAATGTGCTTCATCATTATTGGTTTGTGAAAGACGGGTTTGGTTGATGATTTTTTGACGAAGCTTATCTGTTAACCTTTGGCTCAATTGGGGGTTTACAATACGTGCCCTGTTTTCTATGTACTGTACACGTACCGTTTTAACTTCTGGCGGAACTGAGATGTCTTTAAATGTATAACATGAAGAAAAAACACCAAAAAACAAATAACAAGAAACCAAATAAAGAAAACTCATTTTGGTTCCTGATTTTTGGTTACTGGACTTAATTGCTTTAAAGGTCTTCAATATCATACTCCTTCAATTTACGGTATAAAGTTCTTTCGCTGATGCCTAAATCCAAAGCTGCATCACGGCGTTTGCTTTTGTGTTTCTTTAATGCTTTAATGATGAGTTCTTTTTCTTTGTCCATGATGTTGAGGCTTTCTTCAACTTCCACATGGTCATGAATTACATCATTATTGTTCATGAGTACGGGTTGTACAGTTGCAGGTGTATTTACAGATGAGTGCATATCCAATGGCTTATGTTCCTGCACAAATCCTTCATTAAAAAAATTGCCCGGCATTTGTACTGAGCCGCCACCAGTCTGCAAAACTTCAAGGAACATTTTTTTCAATTCTGTTACATCCCGTTTCATATCAAAAAAGAGTTTGTACAGAATTTCTCGTTCATTGCTGAAGTCTTGTGCTGCTGCTGCACCTGTTGGATGTGCGAGAACAGGCAAACGGTTGAAACTTCTTTCAGGTAAGAACGGACTCAATTCTTTTGCCGTAATTTTTTTATTTGTTGACAGCACCGAGATCTGCTCTGCAATATTCTTCAATTCCCGCACATTGCCGGGAAAAGGATAAGTGATTAACAGATTTTTCGCATCTTCTTCCAATGTTACCGGAGCTGTTTTATAACGTTCAGCAAAATCAACTGTAAACTTTCTGAACAGCAATGGAATATCTTCTTTTCTGTCTCTCAATGCAGGCACACGAATAGGAACGGTATTGAGACGATAGTATAAATCTTCTCTGAACTTATTGTTTTGTGTGTACTCCAGTAATTCTTTATTGGTAGCTGCAATAACACGTACATCTGTTTTTAATACTTTAGATGAACCTACTCTTATAAATTCACCACTTTCCAAAACACGCAACAATCTTGCTTGTGTGCCCAATGGCATTTCACCAATTTCATCTAAGAAAATAGTACCACCGCTCACAGTTTCAAAATAACCTTTACGTGCATCCACGGCACCTGTGAACGAACCTTTTTCATGACCGAATAACTCAGAGTCAATCGTTCCTTCTGGTATAGCACCACAGTTTACTGCAATAAACGGATTGTGCTTACGTGCACTCAACGCATGTATGATTTGAGAAAACACTTCTTTACCTACACCGCTTTCACCATTAATAAGAACGGTTAAATCAGTGGCTGCCACCTGCACTGCTGTATTCAACGCATGGTTGAGGGCAGGGGAGTTGCCAATAATGCCAAACCTATTTTTAATTGTCTGTAATTCCATTTTTTTACTTTACAATTTCACCTTTCAAAGTTCCTTTAGTACAACTGTTTACTTTCACCATCACATAATCACCTTTC
>JBKCJY010000219.1:0-2482 GCA_046301455.1 Chitinophagaceae bacterium
ATTCTCAACCAGGTTAAATATCCTGCCTTGTTGTTCAAGCCCATCCGCTCAGTATACTACACACTCAAAGGCAATATGGCCATGATGAAACAGGATTATGATGGGGCGGAAAAAAACATGAAAAAAGGAATTGACCTCGGCTCCGGTTCTTCACTTATGCAGGGAGCTGAAGGTGCAAGCCTGCTGCAAATGGGTATGCTTGCAATGCAGAAGAATGATTTAAAACAGGCTGAAAGCTATATTCGACAAGCCATCCGTAAAGGATTACCCGATAAGGAAAACCAGGCCGCTGCTTTTTTGCAGATGTGCAGCATTATGATGAATAAACGGGAATTCCGTGCGGCCAAAGATTTCTTCCGCAAGGCAAAAGCATTAAAACCCACCACACCTCAAATTGCTGATCAAATAAAGCAGATGGAGAAATATATCAGCCGCATGCCGGGCTAAAAAAAGAGGGTGAAACGTTTGTTTCACCCCCGGGTAATTTTCAGATTCTCAGATATACCTTCAAAAGAACGTTAACAACGGCTGTAACCTGATGACTTGATAAAAGTAAGCAGCCGGAGCGTTATAAAAAATACCACAAAGCGGGTATAGCTGGTCTGTTTTGTGTTAAAAAATTGTGATGTAAGCACTATTCCAGCAGCATTCTATGTAACTCAAGAGCAGCGTAATACTATTGCTCTCCGGAAATTTTATTCATCATGCTTTCAATTTCAGTTAAGCGGCGTATTTGAGTAACCATGCGTTTGTTTTGCTCATTCATTTCCTGGAGGTCTTTATTGAGCTGTTCTAAAAAAACATTACGGCTGGCAACCTGTTGTTTTTGAAATTCAAGTTCACGGAGTTTTGTTTCCAGCTCAGTTACATCCTGCTGCAAACGGGAATTTTCTTCTGCCAGTTCTTTTTGGCGGTTGCGTGCTTGCTTTACTTCACCCATAAGTGTGCGGTTAGTTTCTTCCAGCTCATCAAACTTCATAAGTTGGCCGGTTGGTTGCGAAAGCTGGTTTTCTACCCGCATCAGTTTTTCCTGCATTTCCTGAAACTCAGCATAGGCTATTTCCAGTTGCTCTTTCATGGCAGCGGTTGTTTGAGCACGATGGTTGATGAGCTTGATTTCTTCTTCACGCTCATGCAATTTATTTTGTACTTTGAGCAGTTGATGGTTGAGTGTTTCATTCAACTGGTTGGCCTGTTTGTATTTTTCCTGCAGTTCATCTAATGATTGTGATTGCTCCAGCAGGCGTGCAATGGTTTGGTTATGCTCACTTAAATATTCCTGTGCTACTTTTAATTGTTGTAAATAATTATTGGTGGTTGTTTGTGGTGCTGAGGATATATTTTCTGGATGATGCGATTGTTCTGTAAATTGCCTGTTGAGTATACGAAGGTTTTCAATTTCCTGTTCTGCTTCAACTTGTTTTGTAAGTGCACGTTCCAGTTGCGCTTTTAAATCATCCAACTGTGGGCTTTGAATTTCTGTTATTTGTTTTTCTTTTGATGCCTGTTTAAGATAGGCGTTGAGTTCCTGCAGTTCGGCTATTTCATCCATCAACTCCTGCTGTTTTGCAAGTGCTTCTTCTAATTCAATTTGTGATGCAGCAGATGAATTGGCTGTAATGCTTTTATTTTCTCTTGATGAATGCTGTAATTGATTGTTGAGTTGTTGCAGTTCTTCCATTTCCTGCTGCATTTCTATTTGGCGGGTGTTTGCCTTTTCAAGTTGGTGCTGCAAATCATCAGTATTATGCTGACGTTGCTCTGTGAGCTCATAATATTTTAAACGCCATTGCTGTGCCTCATCTTGAAATTTGCGATGTTGGATGTCCTGCATTTCAGGATTGCCATTACGGATGCTCCAGATATAATGGATAACAAAACCAACTACGGATGCGATGATACCAAAGAAAGCAATCTCAAGTATATTGGTTTGTATGGCCAGGAATGAAAGCATGTTGAACATTGTATGGGTTTTTACAGGGTTACGTTATTTTCAAGGGGTTGGTGAATAAGAAAAGTTGTTAGTACTTTAAGGCCAAAGATGCCATAGCAAACAGAACATACAAGAGTGCGACGCAATATTGCTGCTATGAAAACCTTAAGCCGGTATCAAAAAAAATTTCAGAAAGTAAGATAGCTGCACTGTTTGGTTTCACCAAAAGGTAGTTGTATTAATTTTTCCCCAATTATGCAGTTACGATGGTACCCACTTTTTCACCGGTAACTACACGTTTCAAATTTTGCGGTTTGTTCATATCAAACACAATGATGGGGAGTTTGTTTTCCATGCAGAGTGTGAAAGCCGTCATATCCATTACACGCAGATTTTTACTGAGGCATTCCTGGAACGTGATGGTATCATATTTTGTAGCTGTGGGATCTTTCTCAGGGTCGGCTGTGTAAATACCATCTACACGTGTGCCTTTTAAAATTACATCGGCATTAATTTCAATAGCACGGAGTGAGCCTGCAGTATCAGTTG